>JAGVWP010000001.1 GCA_018304985.1 Candidatus Pacearchaeota archaeon | reverse complement strand
CATTATCTAAGATTAAGCATACTTGAATAGCTTTAGTTATCTTGAGTCCTTCTTTGATTATAAAATCACACTCATTCTTTTTAGCATGATAATAAATTTCATTCCCTCGCCTTACTAATTCTATAAAAACAAGATTTTCTAATCTTTTTCCTGCATTTTCTGAGAAATTAAAAGCTACTGTTTTTAAGAAGCTGTTATCCAATACATAAAATTTAGATGAAGAAACTTTTTGTTTCTTAATTGAATAGTCAAATTTATTTATCGTGGATGCAACAAAAACATTTTTTAGATACTCAATATAATTATTAATCATGCTCAAACTCTTTATACTGGAAACTTGTTTTAATGTTGAATAAGAATAAGTCTTGCTAACATTAGAGAATAAGTATAAAATCAAATCTTTAAGCTCTTTTACTCTTTATATTATATCGTTTTATGATATCTTTGTTAAGTATATCTTCAAAATATTGTTTTGAAAGGGTTAAATCATCATTTATTATTACTAAAGGAAATCCGCCTTTCTCAAAATATTCATTAAATGCTTGAGAAACTGCCCTTCTCTCATCTGTTGTTTGATAATCTATTTTAATTTTTTTGAATAGCAAAAATTCTCTGAAAGAAAAAGGATATAGTTTAATGACTTTATTTCTGCCAGTAAGAAATGTTGAAATTTCAGAACTTAGCAGGCTTGAGTTTGAACCTGTAACAAAAACTTTAATTTTCTTTGCATATAAGTTATTTACCCATCTCTCCCAAGAAGGCACATTTTGAATTTCATCCAAAAGATAAATTACGTTTGTTTTTATCCCATATATCTCTGAAACTATCTCTTCTATATCCTCAAAATTTTCTACTTTAAAATCTGTAAGTCTTATATCATCAAAATTCATGTAAACAAATTTTTCATTAAGTTTTTTTGAAATAATTTTCAAAAGCATCTTCTAATGCCTGTTATAATTACTATCTCATTTCCTTTCATATAATCCTTTAAAGAAATGTCTCTTTCAATAAGATCATCTGCTTTATCAAACAAACTTTGCTGATCCTGTAAAACTTCTTTTAACTTATTCTTTTCCATGCTTTCTATTAGATTGCGGACTTTATAAAGCTTTCTCTGCCAGTTAACAAGTATTTATAAATATTGGATATTGGTAAAGAACACTAATATCTTCCATTACTTTGTTATTCAGCAGAGATACCAACTAAAAAGCTTACTATTTGGCATAGAAAGTAACACATTATGTAACAAATAGTGCCAAATACACTATCTTAACTCGTTTTTTCTATTTGTGATAACCCTATGATTTGCTGCCTTATCTAAAATAAGAAAAAGACGCAAATGTCAATAATTTTCTTGAATTATCCAATTTATATGAATAAATAATAATTATGCAGAACATTCCAAAAACCCTATAAATCTCCCTCTCCTTTCAAATCCATGCTCCTAGAAATATCCATTACCATTCTCATCGGAATTCTCGCAGGCACAATAACAGGCCTGCTTCCAGGCATACACATAAATCTTGTTGCTGCATTGTTAATATCTATATCTGCATTTTTCTTAGGCTTCACTTCTCCAATAATCTTAATAATTTTTATAGTCTCAATGAGCATAACACATACATTTGTTGATTTCATTCCAAGTGTATTTCTTGGAGCTCCTGAAGAAGATACTATCTTATCAATTCTGCCAGGACATGAAATGCTAAAGCAGGGAAGGGGTTATGAGGCAGTTTACCTTGCTACTGTCGGAAGTTTTTCAGCAGTTTTAATAATCCTTGTTATTGCTCCGGTATTTCTTATTATCTTACCAAAAATAGAGCCATTAATTATCTTTTTCATTCCGTACATTTTAATTATTTCATCCTTATTTCTTATTTTTCAGGAGAAAAATAAACTTCTTGGATTCTCCGTTTTCATTCTTTCAGGATTCTTGGGAATTAGTGTTTTAAATTCAAATATCAATATTAAAGAGCCTTTGCTTCCATTGCTAAGCGGATTATTTGGAGCATCTTCTCTTATAATAAGCATTAAAACAAAAGTTAAAATTCCTAAACAAATTATTGCAAAACCAAAATTAAATAAAAATCTTTTAATCTCGCCAATAATTGCTTCACTTGTCTCAGCTCCCCTATGCAGCTTTATTCCGGCAATAGGAAGTGGCCAGGCTGCAATAATTGGAAGCAGTTTAATGCGTAAAAAAATGACAAGAGAAAAATTCCTAATCTTACTCGGTTCAGTAAACACAATTATTCTGGGTTTAAGTTTTATAGTTGTTTATTCCATAAATAAGGCAAGAACAGGAGTTGCTGCTACAGCACAAGAACTAATCCCAATCTCAAATATTTCTAACAATGATTTATTTTTAATACTAATAACCATAGTAATAACCGGGATTTTATGTTTCTACTGGACTTTATTCCTGGCAGGAAAATTTTCAAAAGTAATAGAAAAAATTAATTATTCAAAACTATCTTATTTCATTCTAGCTTTCTTATCAGTTATTGTATTTCTTTTTTCCAATTGGATTGGAATTTTTATCTTTATTATTTCAACAGCTACAGGAATTTATGGCATTTTATCAGGAGCAAGAAGAATTAATTTAATTGGTTGCTTAATTATACCAACAATATTAATTTATTTATTATAAATCAATAAAATTTACTTAACATCTTTTGAAATCATGCCATAACTTTACATAATTTATATGAGAAAGTTACTCAGTTTACTAGTTTTAAATTAATCAATTAAACTTACGTAATTCATTGTATAAACCGGGTAAAGACATTGTAATATTTTCAAAACCACAACTCTTTTTAACTTAATAATTTGTTTGTTATATTTCAAAATCTTAAAGAAATCTTTTTACTTCACTACAAAATGTTTCTTGAAATATTTCTCTCCAAAGCAATAAATAGCATAAGCAAATATCAGAGCTGAAAAAATATCAATACTGTAATGGCCTCTTGCAAGAAGCAGAAAAATAGCTACAAGAAACACAAAAACCAGCAGGATAGATTTATATTTTTTATCAGTTGTTAGTAAAAATGCTAGAAAAGTAGTTCCAGTATGGCCTGAAGGATATACTCCAAATCTCAAAATTTCAAATCTTTCTGAAAGCATTGAATAATTCCCATTATAGAATATTGAAGGATTGCCAAAAGGGGTCAAAATTATAAAAAAATCTCTCACAATATTAAAAATGCCGAATAAAAGAAGAAAATAGGGTATTGACTTTGGTTTTTTCATTAAAACATAAAAACTAAATATAATCAATGAAAGGGAATTAAGCCAGTTATATAAATAAGGGAGGGGAATAAATGGCAATGCATCAAATAATAAATCATTTAAGATTGGAGCATTTCTAAAATTCTGATAAACAAGCATTGTTGAAATAAGATACGCAACAAAACCTATTAAAAAAACAATTAAGCTGATATAAAAAAACCTGTTTTTAAATAAATCTTTAATTATTTTAATCCTGCTTTCCTTCTTGCTCGCTTCTTTTGCAATCATTCTGATTAAATAATTTTTATATTTATTCTGAAAATAAATGAATATAACAAAAATAAAAAAATTAAAATATCTTAAGGTTTATTCTTCGCCTTCAAATTCGTCTTCATCTGATTTTTCTTCAGAATTTCTTTCCCTTCTGCCTTCAAACCTTCCTCTGCTTCTGTTACCGCCATCACTGCCTCCGAATCTTCCTCTGCTGCCAAATCCTCCTCTGTCTCCTCCGCCAAATCTTCTTCCTCCAAATTCTCTTCTTGGCGGTCTTGGCTTGTCAGGATCAAATGGCCTTGCTTCGTTAACAGTTATTTTTCTTCCTTCAATTTCTTTTCCATCCATGTCGCTTATCGCTTTTTCAGCTTCAGAGTCATCTTCCACTGTAACAAAACCAAATCCTTTAGATCTTCCAGAAAACTTGTTTGTTACAACAACAGTTTCTCCAAGCGAGCCATATGCTGCGAAAAGTTCTTTTAACTTATCTTGTGTCAGGCTGAAAGGCAAATTTCCTACGAAAAGCCTTTTACTCATTTTCTAACTTTCTCCGTGTGTATTTATTTAATTTATGCTAGAATTCGAATCAATTTCTTCATACTTTTAGGCACGATCAATCTCCTCTACCTTCGTAGCTGAAAATTCTAGGAATATTGGGTTTTTAAACCTTTTTAAAAAAATCTGCCAAATCCAAAGAAAACTAGGGGGAATAATATTTGAGCGATTAAATAAAGGATTAAAATCCAAACCCAAATGCTCAGCCCTTTTTTCTTTTCTGTTTTAGCGGTTTTCTGCTCTTGATTCCAGCTATTTTCAAGAGGATTCTCTGTTTTTGGATGTTTATGTAGAAAAAGTTTATAAAAAATAATTGTTAAAATACTTAAAGTCCCATCAATTATTCCCATGGCTGCTAAAATTCTATAATAAATCTCACCCAAGGTCTTCATAGCATTATCTAAATAAATCAATGGAAGCAGCATCAAAACAACTATTACCATAAAAATATAGTTTAGATAAATAATCATATCAATATAATTTTCTTTATTCAATGCCTTTGATAATATATCTCCATGAAGAGAAGCAAAACCAATTACGAAGTAAGTTTGATATAAATGCCAAACAATTTCTAAAGGAATTACTTTCCAAATACCCAATATAGATGTAATGAAGCTTAAAACAATAATAAAAAATAAAACATTAGTAAAGAAGGCTAATCTTTCAAATGTGTTTTGCTTTTCATTATCCCATATAAAAGCTAAACTAACTAATGAATGAATAATCACCATTAAAAGAGTAAATAATACCCTTGCAGTTACTTCATTAAAAGCCCCAATAAGAACAGTTACTACAGCCACTAAAGCAGAAATAACCAATCCTCCAATTAAATTAAAAAGGAAAAATTTTTTGAATTCTGCTAAGTCTATCATAATAAGAACAAGAGTTATTATATATTTAAAAAACTATCTAAAACCACTAAAACCGCAAGGTTTTTGTTTTGAAGTTTAGATTTTCAAAACCACTTCCTCAAATCAACCTGCTTTGTTTCTTCCCTGCCAAAAATACTTTCAATATATTTCTTTGTTAGCTCTAAATTCTGTTTTACATAAACAGGAATGTCATAGTCATTAGCTAATTTAAGCGCAGGCTCAAGATATTTTATTATTCCTCCCTCTGAAATTGTAAAAATTATCTTTCCATTGCACTTGCTGCACACTCCAGATAACGGAGGTCTCCTAAACTTGCTATTACATTTAACACATCTAAATCCTTGCTGGGAAAACTTTCTCAGATTACCTCTTATATCCCTTATAAAATGCCTCTCAATAATCAATCTAGCAACATCAGCAGCGTCTACTGCACGAATTTTATTAACCAACTCCATTTCCTTTGCAACTTTTTCCTGCATTGTTGGAAGCTGTTTGTAAGAACTGCACAAAACTCCCCTATTAAAATCGCTGGTATCATGAGTAAAATTAATATTTTTAAAAGTATCCTCACCATTTTTTATCCTATTTCTAACCATCTCAATTTTTATTTTCGAGGAATGTTCTTTTTTTTCAGCCATTTCGTAAAGTTCTAATGGATATTTATTAACTACTTCAAAATCTAAAATCTGATCATCAACTTCTCCAGCTGCAATACGGCCATTTAAAACCAAAGGAGCGTCTTGTGTTCCTCCTCTATGTCCTGGAAGGTATTCTCTAGAAAAATTAATCAGCACATCTAACAACAACATTGCTGCTGCTTCATCGCCGTCGCATCTGAGATTTAATATCTGCTCTCCCCATAAAACATTTTTATCCCTTAAATCATCTCCTTCAACTTCAAGGCAGTATGAATGCTCTTCACTATCAATAACTTCAACTTCTTTGATATAATCTTCAACATAATCGCTCTGAGAATTCATTGCTACTTGCATGCCGTTATACTTTACATACCTATTCTCACACTCTTTGAAATTGCTGATCTTATAGGATTTTTCTTTGCATCTGAGATCCAAATATTTTGATAATTTATAAGAATCATAAACTCCTAAAACCAGGTGATTTAATGAATGTTCCTTGGGTTTTTTCCCAAGCTCTTTATATCTATCCAAAACTTTTTTCCCGGGCATTCTCTTTTTTGTTTTAAAATATCTGCCAATAACCTTGAACTTGCCCAATAGCAATGCAGTATCATCTAATAAATCTCTTGAAACAGAATAAAAAACCAGATTTTTGCCTTTTACAACACTTCCATCTCCATCTAAGTATGCAGAAAGATAATCTCTTGCTCTCTCTTTATCAACTCCGAAAATAAAGCTTGGAACTCTTTTGCTATAAGCCCCTTTTCCAGCACCCAGGGATTGAACAAGATAATATACCAGTTTACTGCAAACAGTAATTTTAGTATTATCTTCAGCTAAATTAACTTCCATTCCAAATAATTCCTTGACAATCTGAATAATATCTTTTTGAATCTCCCTATTGCAGATTCTAAATCCTACTTGAGACACCCATTTGTTTTTTCTTGAATAGCCTTCTGCAGCATAATATCCTAAAAACCTCATTAAGTTTTTATCAATATTAATAGATGCAGGAATAATATGCTTGGAAAATTTATACCTAAGCTTCAGCTCATTCAAGCTTTTATTATTAAATTCGTTGAGCTTCAGCTCTTTTTCTCCATCAATAACCCAGATATTTTTCTTTTCATCTTCAGAAAGCACGTCTTGAAAAATATTAATTAAATTTAATTTCTTCTTATCTAAATAAAAATTAAAATCCTCCAAAACAGGAAGCTTATCTCCAATTTTAATCTCTTTCGCTTCTTTAACTTTAAATTCATTATTATCTATATAAAGAAATTTATGGGTTGGAGTCATCATGTATTCTCGATTTGTGGCAGTCTTTATCTTAATCCATTGTTTTGTCAAAGGTCCTTTAATAAAATACTTTATCTTCTTTTTTTTCAGTTCATGAGTATCGGGATCTATTCCAAGAGTATACAAATTTTCTTTGTTCTCCACTCTTAATGTTCCAAAAGAATCAATTTTCTTTGCTTTATTCCCCTTTTCAATCAAGCTTTCAACATAATTTCCAATATTATTATAAAATATTTTATTATTGTTAGAATTATAAAAAAATAATTTTGTTTTAGGATATACACAGTCGCGGCGCATAGCCGCATGCATATACGGGCTTGCCAATAAGCCCTGGGTTTTTGAAAAACCTATAATCCTTGATATAACTCCAGCGCAATTATGTGGGGCCATGCAGACAGATAAATGCCCGACTAAATCCTCTCTTGTCTTGGCATTATAGAACCTGGGCAATTTATAAAATTTTTCCAAAAGTAAATCAATAAATTTCGCAAGATTTAAAAAAACTTCATCAGCCCTCTCATCTCCAGAATCAGCGCTGCACGGAAGAATAATATCATGAGGCATTAATTCCAGAATTTGGTCATCATCTAATAATTCTTTGCCATAAATATCTCTTGTATATCCAATTTCTTTTAATTTTTCAATGTTTGTTCCAATTTCTTTTGATTTAAAATGCGTAATTGGAAGTTCAGTCATATCATACCTTATTGTTCCATCTTTATTTACATTCAAACCCAATCCAGCTCTTAAAATTCCCTTGGATAAATGTTCCATCAAATGGTTCTGGGAACTCGTGCCTTTAACGCCTTTTATTAAAACGGGAATCTGGCCATTTTCAATATTTATTAATCTTGCAGCGTTGGCTAAATATTTTTTGACATCTACTCTTCTTCTATAAAATCTCTGGCCCCTTTCATGTTTCTCGCATTTCTCGCTGGAAATAATCTCATTGCATATCGGGCAATAAAATTTTTTCTTTGCTTCACTATTGCAATTTTCACATACAGAAAAAATAGTTTCTTGATTGCATTTCTCACAAAAATAAATTGGAAATTCTGCATTAACATATCCCAATTCAACCGCCTCATTCACACTCCTAAATCTTCCCCCTTCCTCTCCAACTGGAAATAAAACATGTGGGCTTCCAGTTAATTTTCTTAATTTAGCTTTTTCAGGCCTTCCCATTCTCGCGCCGATAAACTCTCCGGCCTTGTCTTTAATAATAAATTCGGAAAATAAATTGATAATATTCAAAACTTCTCTTTCTGTCTGGTTTATTATTTTTTCAGCCAACCCATTAAATTCATTTTCAATAAATTTCTCTTCTTCATTCAAAAATTCTAAATTTAGGCCAAGATTTGCAAATAATGCCTTGCTGCTTATTCCATTAATAATAACATTTTCAATGCCAATATCATGTTCTATGCCAAGCAGCTCTAATGCTCTTTTACTTTCTTTAAATTTCTCCTTTTCCATTGTGCTATAAGGCAGAATTATTTTTCTGTTTAATCGGGCATAAGAAAGCCATCTCAATAATTCTAAAAGCTGTTCGTAACTTATTTGCGTCCAATAATAAATATAGCTTGGATGTAGGGGAATTCTATATTCCTTAGAAAAAGTTATTGCTTCATTAAAATCAACATTAAACTTATCATCGACTTTTTTTCCTATTTTATCAAGTTCTAATTCCCACCACTCTTCAACATATCCGGGCTTTATTAAAACACTATTTCTATTTGCAACATCTCCGAAGGGAAACAAAATATCTCCAAAATAAATTATTTCTTCAACATCTTTATAAATTTCTTTGGCCCTCTGAAAATCATTTACTTTTTCAACACTGCCATTTTTTAATTTTACAATGGGCCCGTCAATACTATCACAAACACTTACAACACACCCCTTTGTAGGTTTTTCAATTTTTAACTGTGTTCCAACTGCTAAAAAACCGTCACTAATTGCCATTGTTGCTGGATGGATAGACACTGCTGAAAAGCCTGCAACTCTGCTTCTCCCATACCTGAATCTGAATGCTCCGGATCTTGATGGATGACCAAAAATAGGCCTTCCTGCAACTAAATCCTTCATATAAGTAGGAGTTGTATCCTTTGTTCCCGATTCTCTTTTTTTATGCAGTTCAACATACTTTTCCAAAAAATCCCAATCACTTAATTTAAATCCTTTTTCTCTTAGTCCTCGTAAAATTCTCAATGCTTTAGCAGCTTTTTGCGCAAGCCCCTCTCCTAAAATAAGACAAAACCCGCTTCTCAAAAAATTTGTATCAATTCTTGGCAGATCTTTATAATTGCTCACTTCCAATTTTTCACTTGGCTCTCCAGCAATTTGGATTGGAAGATTAGCTGCTAAAAATTCTGCCTCTTTTTCAGTTGGAAGATATTGAAGATTGGTTATTCTTTCATGAAAATCATACAATTCTGTAGACGTTCTTTTTATTTCTTTCTCACTGGGATCGTATTTAGCATATCCAAAAACCTCTCTTAAATAATCTATAATCATTAAAACAACGCAGCTTGCAGTTGTTCCGGCGCTTCTTATCGGCCCAGAAAAATAAGCAACAAAATAATCCTCTCCTTTTCTTGTTTTATTTAATTTTAAATAAGTAAACCCTTCAATTGGAGAGCTGACAACTCCAAGAGTAGTATATGCAAATCCAACTCTTATCCCAGCTTCAATGGCCTCTAAATGGCTTGAGAACTTGCAGAATTTTTCTTTTGCGATTTCTTCTGCAATTTTCAGGCACACAGCAACATCCAAACTTCCATACTCTTTTTCTAATTCAATGATTCTATTAACAATTCTAGGATCATTTATCTGAGGATATAAAGTAGAAATTAATCCTACTGATTTTTCAGCAAGATTCCTTGCTAAAGGAATTTCAACTTTATTAACCGGATCAAATCCCTTGCTTCTAGCCTCATTTGCAATAGCATAATTTTTCTTGATTTCCTGTTCTATATGATGAAAGTATTTTTCAGTTTGCATTTTAATTTATTGGTTTTATTAAAACTCTTTTTCTTTTTTCATTTTCTAATTTTGAAAAACTTAAATGTCTAGCATATTCCTCAGAAATTTCGGATAAGTTTTTCAAAGAGCCATTAACCGAAACTAAAGGGTCAATATGCCTGTATTTCTTAAGTAAAAAAATTCCTTCATTTTCTGCTGCTCTTTCAATCTTAAATCCCCCTCTTAATAGACCAAGACTGGCTAAAATAGAATCGTCCTGACTTGCTTCTAGCTTTGCAACAACTTCCATATCGGTTCCCATTAAATCTTCAAAACAGATATATCTCCTTCTTATTGCTAATCTAATAGCTTCTGAAAAAATATGATACCTCGCTTTTGCTTCATCTCCTCCCCAATGTTCTTCCTGACACTCCATAAATCCTGCAGAAAATAATTCTGCAACCCCTCTAGATTTAAAAACCATTAACCCATTCTCATTCTGAACATTTCCAACAATTCTTTCAATCACATCTCTACTTTCAAAACCTAACATTTCCCTCACAGTATAATCAAATCTATCGGCACATAATTCTGGAAGCTCTCTTTCCAATAAGGAAAAATTGCCCAGATTACCAATCTCTTTATAATTAATACTATATCTATCAAAAATCCCTTTAAGGCTTGATTTTTTTAGAAACTCTAAAAAAGTGCGGTCCTGATAATCCTCTCTAGCAGGATCCCCTACAACCCAATCAACAACATGAGAAAAAGCCGTATGGGAAGCATCATGCACTAATCCTGCAGCCCGTTCTTTTAAATCAGCTCCTAATCTCCTTAAAAGAATTAATACCCCTACAGAATGTTCATATCTGGAAAACCCCTCTTTGTGATAAAGTTCTGGAGGCAACCCATATTGAGAAATACTTTTTAGCCTTATTAATTCTGGAGAATTAATAAGCTCCACTAATAAAGGATCCTCTACTTGTTCTCTACCATAAACTTTATCATCTGCTATCATTCTTAAATCTCTCCCCCTAATTCATTTTCTTTATTATCTAATTCATTTACATCTGAAAAATCAAGCATTTTTACTTCTCTTGTTTGCAAATTTAAAATTGGAACTTTGCATGGATCTGGGTTATTGCCAACTTTCTCTTCAAATGGAGTTATAGATTGCCAGCAGCTTCCAGAAAATAATAATATTCCATTATAATCTGATATCTCCGGGCGATGAAGATCCCCTGTTGCAACAATATCTGGAATCTCTTTAATTAATAAGGCATCTTCGTTTTCCAATGGAGTATAAGTTACAAGTGAGTGTGTTGGAGCTAGATGTCTTTTCTTCAGCATATATTTAACAATTTGTGTTGGATAATCATGAGCCCTATTCATTCTTAAGTTATCAATGCTGTTTATAATTCCGTGCATGCTTGCCCCATGATACATTAAAACCTTGAATTTTACATCAGTTCCAACTTCAATAAGAGAGGGATTTGTAACAAGGTATAAATTATCTAAATTATACAAAGCCCCGCCATAAGTTTCTCCAATAATTGGTTGTGGTTCTGCAACTCTAACAGCATCATGCTGCCCAGGACATAAAATTATTTTCACATCATTTCGTATCATTAAAAGCAGTTCTGCAAGTTTTTTATACTGGTCTCTTACATCTATTATATCGAGCTGAGTTTCCTGCCCGGGATAAACTCCAACTCCATCAACAGAATCTCCAGTAATAAAAAGATATTTGACTTTCAATGCTTCTTCTTTTTGTTTTTCACTGCCTTCCTTACCATTCAACCAGCTAATAAATTTCAGGAAATTTTTTTCAAGAAACTTGTCGCTTCCAACATGTACATCTGAAGTAAAAGCAACAAGCTCTTCTTTATTTGATTTTTTCTTTTCAAGTAATTTTATATCTGGAAATACAATATCATTAACAAAAACCATATCTCTGCTGCCGCTGCACTTTAACCCAATAACTTCATCTAAAATTATTTCCTTGGATTTTTCATAAACATCAAGCCTATTTTTATTGACTATTGCTGTTACCTTGCCTGTTAAATCTTCTAATTCAAGAAGAATATTATCATTTTTAGTAACTTTTTTGTCATAAACTATTGCAATTAGTGAAAAAATTTTATTATTCTCAATTCTAGAAATAGAAGCTAAATTTTCCAGTTCTGTTCTCTCCTGCAAGAAATTTTTTAAAGTATTAAATCTATTTCTAAAATTCTTAACGAAATCATTTACCTCAATTTTCTTTGGCTGATTTTGGTAAATCTTAAGCAGATTTATTCCATGATTGTTTCTATTTAAAAAAAACTCTTCTTTTTTGTTGTTTTGAGGCAGTTTCTCATCAAAAACTAGTATTTTTAAGTCTAAACCTAACTTCTCTAAAAAATCTTCTATAGCTCTTTTATCCTCTCCACTATAATTCATCAAAATTTCAGAAACCTTATTGAGATTATTGTAAAAGAAAGCCTTTGTGATTATTTTTTGTTTATATTGGTATTCAATTCTTTCTATTAAATTCTTAGCAATCTCCAAATCCTGCAAATCTCCAAGCAGTTCTAATATGCTCCTATCTATTAAAATGCCTCTTTGCCTGCAAAAATCTAGCATTTCCTGCTTCATTGTTAAAATTATTTTTATTTACTGATGTAACTTCTTTTTTAATTTCCATAATTTAAATTAAACTTTCAAATTAAGCAGTTAATTCAAGTGAATCATATAAAATAGTCTTCACTTTTCCTGTAAGATTCTTCGGGACAGCTAATTTTATTTTTTTGGTTCTTCCCTGTCTTCCTTTGGAGATCACAGTGCTGTTGATTATTCCCATCATGTCAAATTCAGACAAGATATCTGAAACCCTTCTTTGAGTTAACACTTCTGTTTTTGTTTTCTCGCATAATATCTGGTAAGCATTATAAATATCTCCTGTAAAAACCTCACTTTGCTTTGTTTTTTCGCTATCAAACAAAGTTTTTTCGCTTTTTTCCTTTTTTTCAAGAATTTCCATAATTCCAAGAAGAACAAGCTGAAATTGCTTTGGCTCTGTTTTAACAATATCTAAAATTTTGTCTTTCTCTATTTTCTCATTGGCATTATCTATGTCTTTCAAACTTACTTTAAGGAGATTATTTCTTTCAGCAATTTCACCAGCTATTCTTAATAAATCTAAAGCTCTTCTTGCATCTCCATGCTCTCTTGCAGCGAATGCAGCACATTTTGCTATAACTCCTTCTTCTAAAACTCCTTTTTTAAAGGCCATATCTGCTCTTTTTTTTAAAATATCTTGTAACTCTAAAGCATTATAGGGTGGAAAAACAACCTCTTCTTCACTTAGAGAACTCCTAACTCTAGGATCAAGATCATCTAAGAAAGTCAGATTATTGCTTATTCCAACAACACTTATCTGGCTTTTAGAAAGCTCGGAATTTAATCTAGTTAAGTTATAAAGGAAATTATCTGAAATTTTATTAACTGCATGGTCAATCTCATCAAAAATAAGAATAACTAATTTCTTTTCATTGTCAATTAATTCTAAAAATTTATTATAAACCTGGTCTGTCGGAAGACCAGTAGCAGGAACATTTCCTCCGAGCTTTTTTATTAACTCGGCTAAAATCCTATATTCTGTATCTGAAACCTTTTTTAGCTTGCAGTTAATATATTGTATAATTAATTTATTTTTGTTTGTTGCTTGTCTTTTTAACAATTCATCCCTAACACACTGGACAGAAATAGTCTTCCCACTCCCAGTTTTGCCATAAACAAATAAATTGCTTGTTCTCTCACCCCTCAATGCAGGAGCTAATATACTGGCAATCTGCCCTATTTGTTCATCCCTATGTGGGATAGTTTCAGGAGTATAACTTGTCTGTAAAACCGCTTTATTTTCAAAAATACTATTCTGCATAAAAGAATCAAAAATTTTATTCATCCCCTCCTGAGACTTATTTGAATTATTTAAGGTATTAGGTATTTTTGAATTAGGTGTCTTTGATATTGGCAATATATTGGGCATTTCCTCTTTTTCCTCTTTTTACAAAATCAGATAATCTTATTTCTTATAAACTTTTGTATAATAGGTTATTTCTTTAATTTAAATCTTAATTATTTTATACTCACACCTCTGTTTCTTATGGAGAATTAAATACATTAAAAATAAAACTTTACCCTCGAAATATATCTTTTTTCCTCCTTTGAAATAGCCAGAATTCCCTTTAAAATTCCCATAACTTAGTTTATAATTTCTTATAACTTATTTTAGAATCTTTTAACAAATTCTCATCAACATATATATTTTAGTATATATATTACTATATATAATAATATAATATATATAATATATAATATATATATTTAAAAAAGAAAAGAAGAGAAAGAAAAGCAAAATTTCAATTTTCTTTTTAAACATTTCTATACGAAACCAGGGGGTCAGGGTGGAGTCAAGTTTGTGCAATGCCACCCTTTAAGGGTATTTCAAATCATTACTTTCCCTTTTTAAACTATAACCATTCAAAAACCTTACAATCAACTCTGTTAGAATTAATCTATTCAAAATCTATTATAATTAATTTTAATAACACTAATCATTGAATACTCATTAACAAATAATAGAAAAGTTTAAATATTGAGTCTATTTTTACCTAATATGTCAGACGAAAAAAGAGCGTTAAGGGAACTTGCCGGAAAATTAGTTGTTACAAAAGAAGGTAAGAGAATAGGTTTTATTCAGGACATTACTTTTGAAACAAGAAGTGGCGAATTAATACAATTAGTTATTAAAAACCCGACAGTTTACTCTCAAAACCTTAATCTTGAAAGAACAAATCAAGGGGAATTGCTTATTCCTCACAATTCTATCATGGCTATAGGGGATTTTGTAGTTGTTTCTGAAGAAGATTTAAGATAATTATTTTTGATATTAATAAACTTTATAAAATTTAGAGAATAATTCATTAAAATGAAGATTGTTGGATTTAATTTTAAGAAAATTACTGTAGAAAGAAAAGGCGATTCTGCTAAAGGCCTTAATATAAATCTTAATGCTGAGGTGAAGAATATTGAGAAAAAGACAGCTGAAATATTCAAAAACCAGGACACTTTAATGTTTGATTACGAATTTAAAGTGGATTACGAGCCAAACTTTGCCAATTTACTAATGGAAGGGACTATTTTTGTTCTAGTTGATAATAATGAAATTTCTAAAAAGATATTAAAAGACTGGAAGGACAAAAAAATCTCTGAAGATATAAAAGCCGAGGTAATTAATGCTATCTTTACAAAATGTAACTTACGTGCCTTGCAGCTGGAAGAGGACCTTAATCTTCCACCACACATCCCCCTTCCAAGAGTTGTTAAACCATAAAAGTCTTTCTTGATGATATCTTGATAATAAAAACTATAAACCTACTTTTCCAACTCTTTTTATGAAAATTTCAGATAAAAAGAGGGAAAAAATAACAGAACATATTCTTTCAGTTCTTTATGATCAATTCCCAAAACCACTATTTACTTCTCAAATAGCCCATGAAATAGCTAGGGATGAAGAATTTACAAAAACTCTAATTCAGGAATTAGAGAAAAAAGGTATTGTTATCCCTATAAATAAGAATTCAAAGGGAACTAAATACCTAAGAAGACTTAGATGGAGATTATCAAATAAAGCCCAGGAAGCTTATTCTAACCATACCAAATGAAACTCTTTAGAATACATAAGATGAAATAATACAAATCTTTATAAAATTCTAGTTAATTCCTAAAACATGGATCAGGTAAAAGAAGCTTTTCAAAAAGTAAAAGAAGATATAACTCTTCTTAAGCAGGAAATTTCAAGTATTCATAAAGAACTTGATGAAATCCAAAATTCAATTCTAGTTCTTTTTTCTGTTAAAACTAACTCAAATATTTTAGAAAAAAACCCTAATTTCAAACAGACAAACCGACAGACACTTCGACAGATAAATCCAACACATTCCAGCAATTCGACAGACACTTCGACAGATAAATACCAATTTCAAGGCTTAAAAAGTCAAAATACCTTAAATTCCATAGGAAATAAGGGGGTTTCGACAGACAGACAGACAAACCAACAGACAGACAGACAGGGTTATTTACCTAATACTTCCCTAATTTTAGACCAATTGGATGCTCTTAAAAAAGAGACTATCATTCAATTTAAACATCTTACTAACCAGGAAATGCTTGTTTTTTCTCTTATTTACCAGCTTGAAGATCAGGGCTTTCTCGTCGATTATCCCTTATTATCTTCCAAGCTAAATCTTTCTGAAAGCTCAATTAGAGACTATATTCAAAGGATAATTGCCAAGGGTATCTCCCTTGAGAAAGAAAAGATTAATAACAAGAAAGTTCTCCTCCACATATCTCAAAATCTCAAAAAATTAGCCTCTTTAGACACTTTAATCAAGCTTAGAGAGATATAAATTCATAAATATAAACTTCTAGTTAATGGGTATACCGAACAAGTCTACTAACCTTCTAATTTCCCAGTTTATTTTTTTTAATGTTTTCCTTTATTTTATCTCACTTATTATTTATCCCCTACATTTACACCTCCTTTTTCTCTTTTTACCCCCTACATTTTTCTCATTTTCCTTTATTTTTTAATATATTTTTACCAAGTTATTTTTATTTTTTCTTATTCTCTTCTCACTTTACTACATTCTGAATTTTTTATTTAATCAATATTAAAATTTTTTAGTATTTTTATCCTCACTTTTACCTATTTATTTTTTGTTTTGCCTATTTACTTACCTTTTTCCCTATTTTCCTTAGGTTTTTAGGATATTTGAACTCTCACTTTTCGTTTTTTAGAGTTATTTTAGGTCCTACAAACCCCCCTTATACAACTTTAATTAATCTATTATCCACTACCTTATCCCTTTCTTTTAATCTTCTTATCAATTCTCACTTTCACATTTTTTAGTATTTTTTCCTTTATTTCACTAGGAATATAAACCCTTTTTTTACCATTACTTTCAACATATTCTTCAATTAATCCATCACTTTTCTGTTTTATACTATTTATCTGACCTCTTATTGTTGATCTAGTTTTTCCAAGCATTGCAGCTAAATCATCATAACTTAATTTTAATTCATTATTTATTAAAACCCAAAGAATTGCTTTTTCAGTTACAGATAAATTTGAGATTCCTAAAAAATCATTATTTTTGCCTGTTTGGACAGCTGTTTGGACAGCTGTTTGGACACCTTCAACAGCTGTTTGTTTACGATAAACAGGCTTAGTTGTTTTAAACACCTGTTTAGATACCTCATCATTTAACATAGAAATAACTTCTTTAACCTGTTCAAGATCATTTTTTATCGTCGATATATCCTGTTTAACATCATCTAAACAGCTGTTTAAAGAAATATCCTGGTTGTTTAGATGGTTAACCCACTTGCTAATTCTTTCAATATCAGATTTAACATGATCAAAAGAGCCTCTTACTTCCTTTTTTACCTCTTCCATCTCCTCTTTTTTCTTATGATTAAATAGCCAGTTAAACATTCTATAATTTATATACGGAAGAGGTATTTAAATGTTTTGTTTTTTCAGCAAAAAATACTATAAAAACTTATAAAAAACACCCATAAACAGCTATTTTAACACTTTAAACAGCACTAATTTTACAATAAACAGCTGTTTAAACACCAATAAACACCTAAACTACGTCGATAAAAATCCCATAGCAAAAATCCCGATAAACAGCTATATTTCATTTATAAAGAACCTATTTTGCCTATTAAAAATATCCCTATAACTTCTAACCATTTAATTTAAAAACCAAATTTACTATTTTATATTATGCCGGATTATTATAAGTCTAATCCAACAATTAAAGTTATTAGACTTGAAGAAAAAGTTTCTAGAACTCTTTCACTAGAAGAATTAGATAGGGGAGATTTTGATCCAGATTTTGATCCAATTTCGCAGGGATATTTAGGAGTTTTAAGCAAAATTAGACATTCATATTTACCAGATATTGCTTAAAACATTTAAGCAAAGATAACATGTTTTAGCATATATTCAACCTTATTTTCTAAACCTTTAAATAGCTAAAAACCCTTTACCTTTCAACTAAAAAGAGTTAAAGACGGCATTAACTAACAGAGCCATTAGTTAAAGATCGATTGTCTCGCTGATACTAATATCATCAGCATTATTCAGTATGGGCTGAAAAGATGATCTTCTATGATTAGGTTCACTAAAAAGGAAACAAAAACAAAAAGAGGAAAAATGGCAAAACTAACAGCATGGCTGGTAACTATCTTGGGAGTACTTTTGCTACTGCCGCTAATAGGTGTTAATCAGTTAGGTACAGCTACTGAAGGATATCTAGCATGGCTTATAGCAATTGGCGTCTTAGCAATAGGTATTGGCAAGCTAGCAAGAAATTACAAACTAGGCAATAAGAGAAAATAAGTCATAACTATAATATTAACCTATACCAAAGCACAGATTGGTAATGTAGTAATATAAATTGTTAAAATAACAAACTTAGCAATTAGTATAATTTGTATTTATGTGACTGCTAGTGTATTTATATTAATATGATTAAATAAATAAGATAATGGTGTATATATCAATAGTTTTAATTTCTGGTCTGCTCGCAATTATAGTGGGGATTCTCATTCTTATCTGGCCTAAAATCTTAAACTATGCCATAGGTATTTATCTTATTTTAATAGGATTATTGCAAGTATTAGGTCAAGTTATTGATATGTAGTTTAACTTAGAATATCCTTTAGTTTTTAATTCTTAATTCTTAACTCTTAGTCTATTCAGCTAAAACCTTTAATCAAAAGCAAGAAGTTTTAGCATGTGTAAAATGCTAAAAAACCAGTGAAAATAGTATAGAAATGATTAAAAATAAGTGTTTTTTAAAAGAATAATGTCAAATTATAATGTAAATGATAATCGTAACCAGCCATTGGAAAAAGGGGGAGTGTATCTTAATCCTAACATTACAACCTTTATGATTTTTACAGGTGAATATGATACTGAAGGAAATCCTTTTTTTGAATTAGATAGAACCCCTAGATTACTCATGAGAAAAGAAGAAGTTAAAGGTTATATTTTTATCGGAGATTTAAAGCATTCTAGAGATCTAAAACAATATGGAATTCATGTAAATGATCAATTAAGATGGGTTTTATCAAAACTTGAAAAAGAAGTAGCTAAACAACCTAGAGATTCAAGAAATATGATGGGAAAATATTCAGATCCCGCTTCAGGGTCTTATAAATCACATGGATTATGACAATAGAACTTCTTATCAAAGCTTAAAACTTTCTGCATAAGTAAAATTCTTAAAAAACCATACCAAAAACCATTTTTATGTGTAAGAACTTCGCCTAATCAGCACTAAAAGAAGTATTTAAAAACTTCGTTTAATATAATTAATTATGCAAAAAGAGGAAATAGAAAAATACTTGGATAAAGTGAAGACTGAATTAAGATTAAGAGATTATAGTAAAAATACAATTAACATTTACATTTTCTTTCTCAGACCATTTTTAGAAAAAATAGACTCTGCTGAAAAAACAAGTCTTGATGAAGTTAAATCCTATCTAGCTAGTTTAATTGACAGATATAGCAATAAATCTAGGGCTTTGGCTGTCTCAAGTTTAAGATTCTTTTTTAAAAGAGTTCTTGACAGGCCAGATATATTTGTTAAGTTAGAAGTCCCAAAAAGGGAGAGAAAGCTTCCAGAAGTGCTTTCTGTTGAAGAAGTTAGATCTTTAATAGATTCAGCCAATTTCAAAAAATCAAAACTTTTAATCCAGCTTCTCTACAGCTCTGGCTTAAGAGTTTCAGAACTAGTTAACCTTACTCCTAAAGACTTAGATTTTAAACAAAGTATTGGTTGGGTCAGGAGAGGAAAAGGGAAAAAAGATAGAATATTTAGATTAGCAGATTCAATTTCAAAGCAACTGGAAAAACAGATAACTAGCAATCCCGAAAATAAATTCATTTTTTCAAAGGACAAGCCTTTAACAACCAGAAACATACAACTTTTAATTAAGAAAACAGCGCTGAAAGCAGGAATAAACAAAAAAGTGACTCCCCATACTCTTAGACATTCATTCGCAACCCACTTATTAGAAAGTGGAACAGATATAAGGATTATTCAAGAAATGCTCGGTCATGCCAATATTTCTACTACCGAATTATATACTCATATTTCAAGCAGTCAAATTAAAAAAGTCAAATCTCCTTTAGATAGATTATAAAAACATGAAAAAACAAGCAAAAAAACAAACCGAGATCAAAGCAATAATATTTGATGTTAACGGAGTTTTATTAAAAGGTCACGGAAGATCAATTCATGAATATATGGCTAAAAAACTACACATAGGTTTTGAAGAGTGGTTTGATGCTATTAATCCTTATTGGGAGGATATGGTTAAAGAAGAATTCACAACAGAACATCATTTAAATCAAATTGCCAAGCATTTTCATATTTCCAGAAGCAGATTAGACAAATGGTTTGTTAAAGCATTTAAAAAACATTTTAAAAAAGACAGAAAAATGTTTAAGCTTGTTAAAAAATTAAGGAAAAATAAATACAAAGTAGCCATTTTATCAGACCAGACAAGAATGTCTTACGAAGCTTATGAAAAATTCAAACTAAACAAGCGAGTAAATACTGCTGTTTGGTCTCAAAAAGAAGGAATTAGGAAACCAAATCCTGAAATATATAAATTAACTGCCAAAAGATTAAAACTTCATCCAGAAAAATGTCTATTTATAGACGATAGAGACTGGAATTTAATTCCTGCTAAGAAAGTTGGCATGAAATATATTTTATTTCATAATTATCTTCAGCTTTTAGAAAGGTTGAGAGTTTTTGGAATAAGAATTTAATTCTGATAAATAAGATACTTACAATTAATCTAATACCTACTAATTGAACTTATAAATTAGGTAAAGTTATTGCAATATTTTCAGAATCTTGAATCCATATCATACTAAATTTCTCATTTGGGAGAAATTTAACATAATTTATTAGTTATTTTAATTAATTTTAAATTTATTCATTTCTGTTTATAATTTTCAACTTATAAGATTAACTTCATCTTCAACACTTAAATTATTCTCCTCAGATAAACCAGAATTTATTTCCAATACATAAATTGCTTCTTTATCAGGAACATAAACAGGACAATTATCTGAATTATTTGCCCTGCACGGCTGAACATCTTTTTTAATATCAACTACTGTTTTATTTTCATCAATCCAGATTATATCTAATGGAATAAGCGTATTCTTCATCCAAAATCCATATTTTTCTGCCTTTGGAAATATAAATAACATCCCTTTATCTTGGCCTAATTCTTCTCTAAACATCAAACCTTTTTCTCTTTCAACAGCTGTTTGCGCAACCTCAACACTAAAACACTTATTTATTGGTAAATCTACCTGTTTAAAACACACCTGTTTAATATTTTCAGCTGTTTGAACAGGTGTTTGCTGTTTAAAATTAATAAAAAACACATAAATAATTGCTAAAATGATTAAAATAACTATAAAAAGAATAAATAAAATAAGATTAAATCCATTCATTTCTTTTTTCATAATAAAAATAATTTATTTCTTTTGCTTTAAACTTAATATTATAAGAATTATTCCAATTAGACTAATTAAAGATAAAACCCAAAAAGTAAAACTAAAAATAGAGAATGAAAAAGGGAGTATTATAATAATATATATTATCAAAGAAACAATTTTTCCCCACATTTTATTTTTCATAATTCCAAAAGACGAAAAAAGCAATAATAAAGATATGAAAAAAAGAGGAATTATAACTAATATAAATATTGCTCCAGCCCCCTCTTTGTTAATTATTCCTCCATAAATCTGAATGAGATAAAGAAAATAAGCTAGACTTAATACCATTCCAATAATAGAAATCACTAGCGAGTAAATTCCAGCAATTCGGTTTTTATCCATATTTTATTATAAGATTATTACTATTTAAATATTCTCTAATTTTATAGAAACCATTAAAAACCTGTTAATTTTGATAAGAAAAATGAAAGAAGCAATTATTTATCTAAGAAACAAGGGAATAAGAGGAATATACAAAGGAATAATTAAGCAGATATTTTTTAAAATTGATCCTGAAAAAGTTCATGATAATACCTTAAGGCTGGGAAAAATTTTAGGTTCAAATCCCATAACAAGGCTTGCAACAAGAGCTTGTTTTTCTTATTCAAATAAAATTCTTGAGCAGAAAATTTTAAGTATTAAATTCAAGAATCCAATAGGATTATCTGCAGGCTTTGACAAAGACGGATATTTAATTGATATCATTCCAAGCACTGGATTTGGTTTTGAAGAAGTTGGCTCAGTTACTGGAGAGAGATGCGATGGAAATCCCAAGCCAAGACTCTGGAGACTGAAAAAATCAAAAGCTCTAGTTGTTTACTATGGATTAAAAAGCGAAGGATGTGAAGCAGTCGCGAAAAGGCTTAAAGAAAAATTTAACATTAAGAAATGTAAAATACCAATTGGAATAAGTGTTGCAAAAACAAATTCCAAATTGACAGCATCTACTGAAGCCGGAATTAAAGATTATGTGAAAGCTTACAAAGCATTTGCAGAAATTGGAGATTACACAACAATTAATTTAAGCTGCCCAAATGCTTACGGAGGACAACCATTTCACAATGCTAAAAATCTCAATCTATTGTTATCTAAAATTAGAAAAATACCTTCAAAAAAACCAATTTTTCTTAAAATAGCCCCAGATTTATCAGAAAAACAGCTTGATGATATAATAAAGATAGCTGAAAAATATAAAATTAATGGTTTTGTCTGCACTAATTTAACAAAAGACAGAGAAAATCTTAATATTAAGAATAAAATCTTAGATGAAAATCTGCCAGAAAATGGAGGCATTAGCGGAAAGGTTGTTGAAGAGCTTGCAAATAAAAATATTTCTTATATCTACAAAAAAACAAAAGGAAAATTTATAATAATTGGGGTTGGGGGAGTTTTTTCAGCAGAAGATGCTTATAAAAAAATCAAGCTAGGAGCTTCATTAATTCAATTAATTACGGGAATGGTATTTGAAGGACCTCAAACAATATCTGAAATAAATCAAGACCTGACAAAATTATTAAAACGCGACGGATATAAGGATATTTCAGAAGCAATTGGCGTGGAGAATCGTTAGGCTTTTATACTAATTTGCCTAATAATAAATATGAAAAGAGGAAAAATTCTTATCCTGATATTAATCTTATTACTTTTGGCAATAGATTATTTATTTTTAAATTATGCTAATTCAGGCATCCTTGGAGATATTATAAAAATTGGTGATGGAAAGATAAAAACAGAAGAACGAATTGTAACAAAAATAATTGATGGAGATACAGTTATTGTTAGTGGGGGAGAAAATGTTAGATTGCTTGGAATTGATTGTGACGAGCGTGGAAGAGAATGTTATACTATTGCAAAAAATAGGATTGATGAGTTGTTGCTCGGAAAGGAAGTTATTTTAGAAAGCGGAAAAGAGGATAAAGACCAGTATAAAAGGCTATTAAGGTATATTTTTCTAAATGAAGAAAATATAAATGTGAAAATGGTTAGAGAAGGGTATTGTATTGCAAGATTTGAAGGAGAGGATAACACAAAATACAGAAAAGAGATCCAGGAAGCAGAGCAATTTGCAATACAAAATAAAATAGGATGCAAATGGAGCAAATCTTAAATATACATTCAATCTATTTGTTAAAGGAAAGTTTAATAAAGAAAACCTTGGTTGTCTTTATATGCAAAAAGAGAGCGATTTTGGCAGTTTGAAATCTTATCCTATTAACAAAAATATTCTTTCTCAAGAGCATTTTAACCGGCTTTTCAGCAGAAAACACTTAACTTTCTCGCAAAAAACATCAGATATGATGACGAAGTTTGCAGGAAGCTGGCCGTTTATCCTGCTATTTGTTTTATTCTTAGTATTATGGATTTCTACAAATATTTATTTTTTAATACAGACTAATAAAAATCCATTTGACCCTTACCCATTTATTCTATTAAATCTTATTTTGTCATGCATTGCTGCAATTCAAGCGCCAATAATATTAATGAGCCAGGTTAGAGAAGCTGAGCGTGATAGATTAAGAGCAGAATACGATTATGCTGTCAATAGAAAAGCTGAAAAAGAAATTAGAGATATTCAAATAGACTTGGGTTTAATTAAGAGAAAGTTGGGGATTTGATGAGGTAACATGCCACGAGATAATTAACTTAGAAAATGATCATTATCTATAACTCTTCTGTCTCTTTGCTCTTGCCTTAGAATCTCCAGGCTTATAAGCCTCTTTTCTTCTTACATCTGCAACAAGAAGATGTTTGTCATATTTTAAGAAAGCTTTTCTTAATGTTTCAGATTTTGTTTTAGCAACAAGAGCTTTTGAAATTGCAAGCCTTGCAGCATCCATTTGCCCTTCTCTTCCGCCGCCTTTTGCTTTAACTTTTATATCATAATTAAAATCTTTAAGTGTTTTTTTTGCAATTCTTATAGGCTCTTCAATTGTTAATCTATGTATATGATAAAGATTTTGGTATGGAATATTATTTACAGTTATTTTTCCAGTTCCACTAGAAATTATTGCTTTAGCTATGCTTCTTTTTCTTTTTCCACTCACAATAATTAATTTTTCTGTCATTTTTATTATTTAGTTTACACTACATAAAATATCAGTAGCTTTCTCATTTAAATTAGGTAAAGATATTGTGTGTTTAGCTAAACTTTTATTCTGAAAATACTGCAATACTTTTACATGGTTTTTTATGTTTAATTTACTCATCTTCATATTCTTATCTTGATTTTGTTTTAAATTATTTTTTATTTTATTAGGGATACAAGCTCTTTTAATGTGATAAACTTTCCTCTTTTCTCCTTGCCTGCATGAATTTTTTTAGTTTCTTTATACTCTTCAGGTATTTGATTATAGCATCTTATTCTGTCTAATGCTTCCTCTCCTCTGCCTTTATCATGGGGCAACATCCCTCTTATAACTCTCTTCAAAATTCTTTCAGGGGTTCTTATTATTTTTGGCCCTTTCTGGCTGCTACCGCCCTTTTTAACTAATCTTGCATATTTTTCAGCAATATTTCTTTTATCTCCAATTATTACAACCTCCTCTGAATTTACAATAGCAACTTTCTTTCCAAGCAAAGCCTGTTTAGCGCTATAGCTTGCTAATCTTCCCATTGTTGCATTTTTGCCATCAATAATAATTTCATTCGTCATCTTTATATGATTTTGGGAACCTTTTTTAAAGGTTCATTTTATTATTCTCTTATTATTTTAATATTTTTAGCTTCAGGATTTTTCTTTATTTCATTTAAAAGTTCTAATGTTTCAATCTTGTTTTTCTTTAATTTTTCCTTTGCGCTTTGTGAAAATGAAAATCCAACTAAAGCAATTTTCTTATTTAATTGTCCCTCACCTAAAATCTTGCCAGGAACAATAACTCTTTCACCATCTTTCACTTTTTCATTTATCTGATCAAGATTAACAGAAATCTGTTTTCTTTTTGGCCTTGAAATTAAGTTTGCAATTTCCAGCCATTTAGGATTTTTTTTAGCAGCAATTATAGTCTCAACTAGCTCTGGATTTGTTTTTCTTCTTAATTTCTTCTCAACTTTTGCTTTTTTTATTCCGTTCATCTTCAATTAATTTATTATTTTATTGAGATATTTATGTATGCGGAAAGAAGGATTCGAACCTTCGCAGGCACTAAGCCACCACGGCCTTAACGTGGTTCATTTGACCGCTCTGACATTCCCGCATACACTGATTATTTCTTAATGGTTTTTAAAACTTCTTTAAGGTTTGATTCAAGCGCCTTAACAGATTCTGTAAAAATTTCCTTAGGTTCTAACTGGCCCCAAGATTCAATAATAAATACAAGCTCTTCACCATATTTAACTTCTATTAGTTTACTTTTATTTTCAGCAGATTCAATAAATGTCTCAATATAATCCACATCTTCACTGCATTGATAAGTTTCTCCATTTTTTATCTTTCCTTTTGGAGGATTTAATATGCTTGCCTTTAATTTTTCAAATATCTTCTCTGCCTGATCCGCATTTTTTACAGTTATTTCAGAAATATGCCTGTAAAAAACCAATCCTGGGGAAAACTTTGCGTGCTTTACAGTCTTGCCAAGCCTTACAAAAGCCACAAATTCTAATTCCTGATCTTTTTCTAACAAGGTAATTGGCATTTTTCCATAAATTACTTCAACATCTCCCTTTAAACTTCCAGAATAAACAGTGCATGGTCCTTTAGCTTTTAAGGAAACTTGAACCTGGCATTTATTGCACCCTTTGCCATCACAGCTGCATTTGTCTATTTCATTTAATTTTCTATTCTCTTTTAGTGGAATTAATCCAAGTCTATGGGATAGAATTTCATCATAAAGCGCTGAATCATTTTTACGAAATTCAACTTCATCAATTGCTGCAATTGTTATTTCATTAGAACTTCTTCTTATAGCATTTGCTAATGTTTCATCTCCGTCAATTATAAAACTTGCTTTGTTTTTTTCTTTTTGTTCGTTTTTCATTTTAAATTTAAGTTATTTTTGGTATTTAAATTTATTATTTGCTTTCTTAAGGGAAAACCCATAATGAAAACCTTGGTCCATCTAAAAGGAAAGTTTCATAAAGAAAACCATTGGTTGTCTTTATACTCTTCTTCCTCTCCTTCCACCCTTTGCCTTTGGTCCGCCTCTTGGAACTCTTGTAGTTTCAGAGATGCTCAATATTTTAAATCCGTCTTTTGATAATGTTTTAACAACGCTATGTGCTCCAGGACCCAGTCCAGTGCTTCCAGTTTTTCCCCTCATTCTTACATATAAACTGTTTACTCCTAGCTCTTTTATCTCTTCCCCGATTTTTTTAGCTATAAACATTGCTGTTGTTGGATTTGCTTTCAGCCTGTCCTGCTTTGTAACCATGCCTCCAGAGCATCTTGCAATTGTATTTCCGGATAAATCAGTTATATGTACAATTGTATTATTGAATGTAGCATAAACATATGCAATTCCAGTATGATCTTTTTCATCTTTAGCCATTTTCTATCTCTCCAATTTGAATAATTTCTTCTTTATTTTCAACAATAATCTCTTCTGGAATTTCTTGAGAAACAGGTTTTACAATTCTTTTTTTATGAGCTAATTTTACCATATTTTCTTCATCAACTTCAACCATGTATGAAGGAATATTGACAATTCTTCCATTAACTAATATATTTTTATGAGTTATCAATTGCCTTGCTCCTTTTGGAGTTGTTGAAAGCTTTTTATTGTACACAATTGTTTGAAGCCTTCTCTTTAAAATTTCTTCTTCAGTTAAAGCAAGAACATCAACAGTTGTTTTGACATCAAATCCCTGTTTTTTTAACTTAACCAGGAATTTTTCCTGTTCTTCCTGGCTGGAATCTATTAACTTTTTTGCAATATTTCTTATTCTCTCCAGTTTACCTTTTGCTTTCCATATTTCTCTCTTATTCTTCAATCCATATCTTTCAACAATTTTATCTTCTTCCTCAATTCTTGTTGAATCGAATCTTGTTCTTGGTTTGCTGAATTTTTTATGTTTTCTGATCATTTTGTTTATTTATTTTTATATTTTTGGGAACTTTTTTTAAAGGTTCATAATTAGCCTTTTTTTCCTGTAGGTTTTTTACTGACTCCAACAACTCTATTCTTGCCTTTCTTTCTGAAATGGCTCTTTGTTCTCTGACCCCTTACTGGCAACCCGCGAGAATGTCTTACACCTTTGTAAGAGTGTATTTTTTTCATTCTTTTAATATCAAATTCCTTTTTTAAGTCTAATTCAGTTGTTACTAAATGCCTGGTTTCTCCTGTATCAAAATCATTCCTTCTATTTTTAAAATAATCTGGAACTTTAGGGTTCTTAATTTCAGCAGTTATTCTTTCAATTTCTTCCTTGCTTAATTCTCCAATTTTCTTATTTTTATCCATTTTTAATATATAACACACGGCGTTTGACATTGAAAATGAAATTCCTTTTATATAAGTCAAGCCTATATTGACTTTCCTGCTTCCAGGAATGTCTGTTGAAAGAATTCTAATTAGCATTTCATGGCTTTCTTCTTTTCTCTCATATTTTTCAGGCTTTTCAGCTTTATCTTGTTTCTTTACTTGTAATTGTCCTGTTTCTTGTTTCATTTTTTAATTATTGTGGTTGCAGGAGTCATAAAAACCACCAGCGGGTTTTTATGAAAGAACAAACAACCTATGTCTTTCGTCTCCTGTTAATTCTTTAATTATTCTTTTCTGAACTGCAGTTTTAGGGTCTGGCAAGCTGGGAATTCTTTTTTTCATATCGTCAAAACCTTCAAATTCTTTTTCTTCTCTAGTTTTAAGTATTTCTTTCATGTGTTTTTTTCCATACCCTGGCAGCAATTCTATTTGATGTATTCTTGTGTTAATCGCTGTTGCTTTATTGAAAAACTCTACAAACTGTTTTTCTTTTTCTTCAACAACATTAGCAATAAACTCTTCTAGCTGAATTTTTGCATTTTCTGTCAATTTTTCAGCAGGCAGTCTTCCTAGGATGTAATATATCTTATCTCTCTTGCCGTCTCCTATATAAACCCTTTCCTTTAATTGAAGTGTTACTCCCTTTCTAGGAATAAGCTGAAGAAGAGTGAAGTTTTCCTCTCCTATAGCCTGAGCTATAGGCATCATTTTTCCTTCCAATGGATATCCATAAGGAAGGTATTCTAGTATTATTGCATTTTCTTCTTTCTTTGTCATTTTTACTTATATTTTGACACAATGTCAAGTATTTGTTTAACTTCATTTTCATCTAAACCAACATCAATAAAAATTTTATGAACATCAGATGCATCTTCTGGCAGTAAGTCAATTATTTTTACAACATACTCTTGCTTTATTTTATGATTTCCAAGTGCCTCAAGTTCTTTTCTTAGTTCTAAGGCATCTTTTAATTTTAAAACTACAAATTTCTTGAAATATGACCCTAACTCTTCCTTTCCTTTATTTTCTTTTACAATATGTTCTGTTTCTGCCAAACTTAATGGTTTCATTTCTCGTATCATTTTATTTCTCTCCTTTCTTTATAGATTTATTTTCTATTCTTTTTAAATGAATTGCTGGAAGTATAAGAGTCTTTTCTTTATTAATATCTTTTACTTTTACAATATAACTTCTTCCTTGCTTGCCGACAACGACTCCTGTTCTGCCTTGCATCCTTTTATGAAATCCAACTTCCATAACAGATTGTTCCCGTTTTAATGCCACTTTATCTCCAGTTTTTAATTCCTTGAAGTATTCACTAAATCTTATTTTTCCACGTTCCTTAATTCGTTTTCTTTTTCCCGGCATTTTTCCAAATATGTAATTTAGTTCTATTAAAAGGAAGGGTTGATAAGGGTAAACCTTGGTTTCCTTTATTAATTATCTATAAATAGTGGCTTTTTAAAGGTTTTTAGGGCTAAAAACCTTTGGATTACTAAGAGAATTAATTGTTAATTAAGAGATACTAAATATTTACTTTTAATATAAATAATGTTAAATAAGGCATAAATTTCTATAAACAAGAAATTTAATATTGTATGTTTAGTTAATATCACAATAACTTTCCATGATTTTTACACTTGAAATACTGAGTTTTAATTAATATCCTTAATAGAATTTCCTTACTTCATGCTTATTAATCCCTGGTCTAAATTACCTTTATCTCTAGCTTCTTCCATGCTTTTTTTGATTGTATTAAACATTTTTGGTCCCCACACACCAACTCCACATCTCTCACAGAAATCAATTACACTTTCACTTGGAATTTCAGCCTTGCAATAAATACATTTTTTCATCTCTTTTCTTTATTTTCCTCTTTTTTATTATTTTATTTTACCTTGTTTTATCTATTTCAATCACCAGATTAATAAAATACAAAGCCATGTTTTTAAACTTATTTATTGTGCAGAAGAGGTTTAAATGACTATTTCAATTGAAAATATAAATTTTTATATATTTGAAATAGACTGTATATAGATGAATAATTATCCAGATATTAATGCTTCAGAATATAATTCTTCTAAAACTACTAGGGAAGTTGCTCATGAAATGTGGGATATTGTTGATCAAGCGGTACCAACTTCTAAATTTCTTGATGCTTGTGATGAAGATAGAAAGTTTCTTGCTTCTTGTTCTGGAAGATTAGAGAATGTTGTCCGTCCGCGACTTATAAAATAATTTCGCCTAATTTATTTAAGAAATTTACTAATTTTTACTCATACCTCAACGCATCAACAACTTTTATCTTGCTAGCTCTCCATGCAGGCCATGTTCCTGAAGCACTTCCTATTAAGAATGCAAATGCCAAGCAGCCAAGAATTAAGTATAATGGAGCAGCAGCTTGTAAAAGATTTGTTCCAAGAGATTGTGTTGCAATTAATTCTATTGTCTTGCTTACCGAATAACCTAATCCCACTCCAATAACCCCTCCAACCAAACCAATTAAACCAGATTCAATTAAAAAGATAAATAAAATATCTTTATTCTTCACTCCTACTGCTTTCATAATTCCAATTTCTTTTGTTCTTTCCAATACAGAAGTATACATTGTGTTTGTAATGCCAATTGCTCCAACTAATAATGAAATTGCAGCAATTGCTCCAAGAAAAGCGGTTATTATTCCAAGTACTGTTCCAAAAATAGCCAGAATTTCTTCAGGAGTTAAAATTGTAAAATCCTGATTTTTTTCATCAACATTTCTAAACTTACGTAATTTCTTTTCAACAACCTCAGCAACAGCTTTAACATCTGCTCCTTCATCTACCTGAACCATTATTGCATCAACCCTGCCTCCAGAATTAAACATTTCAATAAAATCATCTCTAGGCATTATTATACTTCTATCATCATCCGGATTTCCTATTGCTTTAAAAATACCAACAACCTCAAACTCTTTATCATTAATTATAAATTTATCTCCAGCTTTTACATTTGTACTGAAAATATTTCTTGTTTTGTAATGATTTCCAATAATTACCTTATTCCTATCCCCATTTTTTAAAACTCTCCCCTCATCAATTTCAAAAGATCCTGTTTCTATATAAAGATTCATGAATTCAGGAGGCAAACCATAAACTGAAAAGAATCTTTTTTCTTTTTCAAATTCAATTTGCGCATTTCCAATTGTAAAATAAGCTGTTCTTTTTACCCCAGTTACTTTATCAATAACATCTATATCATTAATTGTAAGCTGAACAGCTCCCCCTGCTTGTGGCGGGCCTAGCTGGCCTTTAGGCTGGATAAAAAATTTATCCCCTCCAAGCGTTTCAAATTGCTCTTTCACAGCATTTTGCAGTCCAATTGACAAGCTGATAAGTGTAAATATTGTTGCAACCGAGATTACAATTCCAACTATTGTCAGCCAGGATCTCAATTTTCTTTTTCTTAAGTTCTTCCACGCAATGTTAAAGTAGTCTGTGATCATTTTCCACCTCTTCTTCCAATTACTCTTAAAGGTTTAGAAATTTTGAATTTTGCCAAAGTTGCAGGAGAACTGCCGCTTTGTCTGCTTGCTTCACTTCTAGCCCAATTAGCTCTTTCAAAGTTATTAAATGGCTTAAATCCATTACGTATTATATAATCTCCAGGTAAGGTACTCAACCCCCTACCGCCCGTATATACTCCTATTATTTGCTTTCCCATAAAATTATCCCAAATAACAACTAAAGAATTTTCTTTTTCAAAAGAATAAAGTTCTTCAGCATTTTCTGCAACCCACATTTCTAATTTTCTTACTTCAACTCTATCAAATTCATCCATTTTTGCTAAATCTTGCAGGCCCAATTCCGCGTCAGGTAGATTTTCATAAGCAGTTAGATTATTTGTTGCTAAAGCTTCGTGATTTCCTATAATCTTTGCATCTTGTTTTTTACCAAATAAAACATATTCTCTTATATTTGGATAAATAATTTCTTCAATTCTTGCTGCGCAAATATATCCTTTAATTTTTCTCATTTCCTCAGCGCCTCCACTGGTTTTAGCTTAGATGCCTGTAACGCAGGAAGCAAACCTGAGAAAATTCCAAGCAAAAATGAAAATGCAACAGAGCCGATTAGCAGAGGCCATGATACTTGAACTTGTAAATCAATGCCTCCTAAGAAGCTTCCAGCAACACTTGAAGCAGCGAATGCTAATCTTAATCCGAGAGCAGCTCCTATAATTCCCCCCACTAATCCAAGTAAACCAGATTCAATTAAAAAGATAAATAAAATATCTTTATTCTTCGCTCCAACAGCTTTCATTATTCCAATTTCTTTTGTTCTTTCTAATGTTGAAGTATACATTGTATTGGTAATTCCTATTCCTCCAACTAAAAGTGAAATTGCTGCAATGCCAATAACAATTAAATTAACAATATTTAATACAGTGCTGACTGCTGAAAGTGATTCTAAAGGCGTCTGCACAGAAAAATCTTCCTCTCCTATTCTTTTATTCCTGTCTTTTCTAAGTTTCCTTTCAATTTCATTAGCAACATCATTTATTTTATTTTGATCTTCTACTTGGGCAACAATTAAGTCAATATTATCGTGGATATCTAGAAGATTTTCCATATCATCATTTAACATAATTATCGCGCCATTAAATATGAAATTGCTTGTTTTCTTTGAAATTCCAACAACTTCAAAATCTTTTCCATTAATTTTTACTTTGCTTCCTGGCTCAATTGTTTTTCCAAACCTGTCAGTTAGAAAATCGCTTCCAAGCAGCACTTTTCCATGATCATTGCTATTTAGAATCCTGCCTTTTTCAGATTTGAAATTAGCAACCTTGTAAACAAAATCCATTTGCTCTTTTTCTTCAGGAAGGTCTGCAATATAGATAAAGGCAGTATTATCATTATATTCAAATTTAATAATTCTAATAAGCCTTGTAACAACTAGTTTCACTCCATCTGTATTTTTAACAATATCTAAATCATGATCATTTAATTTTTTTACAGAAGTGCTTCCAGGAGGCCCGAAAGCTGTTGCAGCATTAGAAATTGTTAATGTATCAATAGATAATCCTCCAAATTGGCCTGTAATTGCGCTTTGCAATCCGCTACCAAGTGAAATCAGTGAAACAACAGCTGCAATTCCAATAAAAATCCCAAGCATTGTAAGCCATGTTCTCAGCCCTCTATGTTTTAGACTTTTTAATGCCAGAACAAGATAATCAATTATCATGGAGGTTATGCCTCCTGATTTCTTCTTTCTATTTTTCTAAATTGTCTTTCTTCCTTTTCCAATGCAGTATCTATTTGTAATGCTAGATCTTGGACCAAACTCATAGACCTATTTTCTTCAGATATCTTTTTTAACTTTTTATATTCATGATCAAATATTTCATATTCTATTCTTTCATAATCTACCCCGCATTGAGAAACAAGGTAGATTATTATACTCGTAGACTCAGGAATTCTTTGAACACATTCAAATGTGCAACCTAAGAAACTTAATAAACTCTCTACTCCCATTTTATCTCTAACAATTCTTGTAACATAAACAGGGCTATCTTCTTCTCTTTCTTCACTCATCTTCCTTCCTCTGAGCTCTTTGTTTTCTATAATACCCCTTTCTAATACCACATCTTATTAAAACATTATCAACTTTTTCATAAAACGCTTGACTATGAGAGTTGTTAATTTCAAGAGGATCAATATACCTCTTACTAATTTCATTTGCTAGTCTTTCCATTTGTTTATTTATATACAAAACACTATTAGAATTATGCTCCGAAACAGCTTGGGTTAATCTAGTTTCTTCTACTTTTAACATACTTAACAATCCTTTTATAATTTTTCTTTTTTCCCTTTCGTTAATAGGTTTCATTTTACTTCCCATCATCTCTTTTTTTATTTCTTTTCATTCTTTTTTTTATTGTTCTATAAACAAACCAAGCAATAACAACAAATACAACAATAATTCCATACATCCATGTATTATTCTTCTGGATTATCCCAAGTTCTAAAGCTTTTTCTCTTGTATAAACATTTAATGGAAGGTCTATTTCTTCAACTAGCTTTTTATTGTCAAAATCTCTATATTCAACACTTGCTTTTAATCTAGCAGTTTGATCTTTGAATAAAACATCATAAGTTGCTGTTTCAAAATCATCTGAATCAACATTTCCAATATAAACATCTTCACTTGACAGCAATGTAAAACCTTGTGGTTTTATTTTAACAGAAACAAATTTAACATCTCCAAATCCTCTGTTTACAATTTTCAGGCTTACTTTTCCTTGCTGGCCTATTACAGGGTTCTCAGCAGATGCAATATAATCAAGCTCTGTTCTAGCGCTTACAGTAACTCCAATACTTCCTTTTTTCTCAATTTTTTTTCCATCAGAACTAGGATTTGGATCAGTATAACTAATTACATAAGGGATATTATAATCTCCAGGAGCAATATCTTGCGAAGCTTTAAGTGTAAAATCAAAACTTTTGTCTTTATCTTCTCTTATTTCATCAATACTTTCCTCGCTTCCACCTACTGAAATAAACTTAGTTTCCTCTAAAAGCAAATTCATAGAAACATCTTCAACATCCTGATTTAGAGTATTTTTTATACTTAGGCTTATTGTTGCCTGTTCTCCAGGATAAAGCTTTCCTTGAGTTAAAGAGCTTACAGTTATTGCAGATGCAACTGAACTTAAGGTAATAACAAGAGCCAAGCTAAGTAAAAATGTTAATACCAAAACTTGAAATGTTTTTTTATTTTCCATTTTAATTATCATAACTTTTCGCTAAATAAACATGTCTTAAATAAATAGCTAGAATACCTGCATTTATTATTCCGATTTCATTTCCTGCTTTTATAGCATTAGCTGTTCCTCCAGTTAATAACCCCCCAATTACTACATTTTCAAAAAGACTAAGATTACAGTAAATATTACTTTCTCTATTTGGAGAAATTAGGTTAGCTATAGAATTATCAATATTTCTTGTGATATTCTTTAAATGTGATTCTTGTCTGCTTTTCATTTTAATCTTTAGGAATAACTAAACCTCCTATATAATCTTGTGAAAATACTTCATTTCCTAATTCATTGAATATTCTTTCTTTTCCTCTGAAGTTTGTTAGGTTGCCTTCAGTCTTTGTTTTATACAACCAATTACTAAATCTCCAGTCATCTATTCTAAATCCATTATCCCATTCAGGGCCTCTAAATGGTTTGTCTTGTGATGCTTCAGATAATGCTAATTTTAAAAATCTAAAAGTTAGTTTTGCAAATTCTTCATTTTCCCGAAATTCAGGCAACATTCTTCCATGATAAGACATCTGCCATAACCTTTGCCCGTCAGCTTTTTGCCATCTCACAATTTCTGTTCCGGGAGCTTGGTAGAAACCAGCATAATTATCAGTATAATGAAAATCTCCATCTTGAAAAGTCAGAACTTTAGAGCCATCTCTTAATCTTTCTTCTTGACCATTTCCAGCATAACAATTTTTTTTAGCTTTAACTATAAACTTTGCAAGTTGATCTAAACCAATTTCTAATTTTCCTAATTTAGCTTTTCCGTTTTCCATTTTAAATCAAACCTATTTCTTTTAGTTGTTTATATTGCGCTTCTCTAACTGCTGAATAAAATCTTTCAACAGGAATTACTTCAGGAACTGTAGTAAAGGCAAGAACCTTATATACACCATCATGAAATTTATGAATATAGCCCTTTAATTTTTTAGGATCTAACTCACTAAATATCTCTAAGCCAGTTTTACCGCCATATACTTTATTTTTCGTTCTTAACCATTCATCAGTTTCTTCATCAGGATAGAACATATCAAGAAAAGTTCTAATTAATTGCGGGACTTCTTCAGGTTTCAACATAAACCTTTTTTTAGAAGTTGACTTTCTATAACTTTCTATTGCGCTTTCAATTTCACTTTCTTCATTTGTTCTGCTTTCCATTTCATTTTTCTCCTTAAAATCACCATAAATCTAAGTTTATAAACCTTTTTATTGTTACCATTAAGAAGTTAAAATATCTATCTTTAATCCTAAAAAAGCTTATTCAAATGATATAATATAAATAAAGACTTTATTTATATATTATTGCTCATACATTTAACATTTAGCTTAAATAATAGAAAAGTTTATATATTAGTTCGCATACATTTAATTATAAAAACCAAATTATTCGAATTAGCTAAAAAATTAGAAGGAATGCACACAATTCAGACAATCCAAGACCAGTTAGATATAGACAGGGCTAGAGCAGTTTATATTGTGTATAAATTACGAAAGAAAGGATATGTTAAAACTAAATACACTTCTAGCAAAATGAGAGTGTATTATATTTATGTTACAAATCCGGCTAAAGGCATAAGTTATATAGATATTATAAATAAATATGCTCCTACAGCTGGAATAAAATTAGCTGACTATGGAAATCATATTATTTATGGCAAAATTCCCAGTATAGAAGAAACCCTGATTTATGCAATAAATCGCAGAGATGTAAGGTTTCTTATCGCCTCGCTTTCTTTATTTAGGGGATTAAAAGACTGGAGCAGTTTATACAAACTTGCTAAAAAAGAAGATTTGGTAAGAGAAGTAGCAATATTGTATGATATTGCAAGGCTTGTAATTCCAAAGATAAGAAGAATGCCTAAAAGATTCAAGACTCTTGCAACACCAAAAAAATCTGATAAATACAAGTATTTTATTGAAGGATTTAGTTCTAAAAGTTTTACCGACCTTGAAAAAAAATGGAAAGTTTATATTCCGTTAAATACTGCCGATTTGGAGGAATATGAATTATGATATCTTTAGTAGATCAAACAAATTTATTTACATCAATAGCGAAGAGACTTGACAAAAAAATTACAATATATGCAATAGGCGGGACAGCGCTTATGTTTCTTGGATTAAAAGCAAATTCATTAGACATAGATTTAATTTTCACAAACGATAAAGACAGGCAGGCTTTTAAGAAAGCTGCAGAATCTTTAGGGTATGGTGAAATGGATGCAAAGGTAGTTTACGGAGATAGAAGCAATAAACCTATTTTAATTAAGTTAGATGATGCAAGGATTGATTTATTTTTGTTAAAAGTTATAACCTCGACTTTTTCAAAGCAGATGCAAAAAAGATCCGAGGATACTATTCGGCAATTTAATGATAATTTAATAATAAAAATTGCAGATATTCATGATCTAATCATAATGAAAGCAGTTACTGGAAGAGAGAAAGACGAACTGGATATATTGAATATAATAAATAATTCAAAAATAAATTGGGATTTGATAATTAATGAAGCTGAAAATCAGGTTAATTTAGGAAGTGAAAGAGCTATTTTAGAACTTAGAACAACATTTGAAAATTTAACAAATAAAAATAAAGTGGTTATTCCTGAATATGTTTTAGATAAGCTTTGGAATTTGTTAAATAAGCAAATTGATAAAAATGCTAAAAAATAAAATTAAAGTAGAATATATTAAGAAATTAAATAAAATATGTAAATGTAGGTGTTTTAAGTTTAGCTTTATTGAACTTTTCTATTCTTATTTGTCGAATGAACATTATTTCTGGATAAGACAAAGTTTTTAAATCTAATTAAACATAAATATGTAAATGGTAGAGAAAAAAGTTCTTTGGGGGTTATTAGTCTTGTCAGTATTGTTGTATTTCTCCCGTTATTTCTTGGTAATTTTGAATTCAGACGCCTTAGGTCAAGCTTATCAATTTATTTATCTGGTTTCTATTATACTCTTATTAAATATACCTATTTTGATTATTTTATCATATTCAGAACAAAACTCACTAAATAACAAAGCTAAAAAGGTGTTAATAGCTACTATTTTACTTGGAATAATTACCCTTATAGGAGCTGCACTAGTTTCTTACATTTTCTTTGGATGGGGGGAAGTAGGTTATGTACTTATATTTACAATAATCTTTGGTGGTCCAGTTCTGGGAATTATCTACGCAATTGGAGTCATAATTGGAATAATTGGACTTTTTAAAGTTAAAGAAAAAGAAAGCCTTCGTAAAAACATTATTATTTTGTCAATAGTTGTATTGCTTATAGTAGTCGGAATATCTTTAGTAGCTTACAACTCAAATTACTTTTCTTATAAAAGACAATTTTCAAATTATCTTGAAGATATACCTATATATTCTAACAACGGTGAATGTGAAACCATAAAATACGAGGTAAAAACAGACACATGGGGAACAAAATATTACAACTTAATTTGTGAATATAATTCGGTCTATCCACTAAACGAAACATACATAAAACATCATTCATACTTAACTAAAAACAATTGGAGATTTCCTTGGGATAACCTTGGCTTAGAATATTTCTTGAATCAAGATCAAAGCATGGAGTATTCTAAATCCGATAATAATAACTTTCCAAGACTAGACGTTTACTATAACGAATATCCAAAAATCAGACTAACGATCTCGAACTATTAATCAAACTTATACACCAAGAAATTCATAGTATTCTTAAATATTTACATATAAAAAATATCAATCGAGAGGAATTTCTACTAACTGTAACAACTTGTTGGTATATCCTTATAATATGTTGCTCTAAATTTTAATCATTTTACAACTACCCACTTTCCCTTAACTTTCTTAGTAACTTTCTCCACTTTTCCATCTTTCAGCCAGTAAACTGTTCTGGCATGTTTTTGTGCCAGATTAGGATCATGAGTAACCATAATTATTGTTTTGCCTTCACTATTTAGTTTTTCAAGAAATTCAATAACAATCTCTCCGGTTCTTGTATCTAAATTTCCAGTCGGCTCGTCTGCAAGAATTATTTCAGGATTATTTGCCAATGCTCTTGCAATTGCAACTCTTTGCTGTTGCCCGCCTGAAAGCTGATTAGGATAGTGATCTTCCCTTTCTTTTAATTCAACTTTTTCAAGAAGCTTCTCAGCTCTTTCTCTTCTCTCATCTTTATCTAATCCTTGAAAAGTCATTGGAAGCATTACATTTTCCAACGCGGTTAAATTAGGAATTAAATTAAAACCCTGAAATATGAATCCGATTTTCTTCCCCCTTACTTGGGCTAATTCAGATTCTGAAAGTTCTTCAATATTCATTCCATTTAAGTATATTTCTCCTTTTGTTGCATAATCCAAACTTCCTGTAAGATTCATGCCTGTTGATTTTCCACTTCCACTAGGCCCCATTATTGCAACAAAATCTCCCGTTTCAATATTAATGCTAATTCCATCCAAAGCTTTCACTATATTCTCACCCATATAATAATACTTTGTTACATTCTTCAGTTCTATTTCGTGTTTCATTTTTACTTACTCTTATTTTAATTAGTATAAATAATTACTTATAAACCTTTTTATTGTTACTACTAATAAATTAATATTAATAGAAAAGTTTAAATAGTCTACTTTTCTAGAAAAAATATGGCAACAGCAACTCAAACAAAGTATGAAGTAAATGTGGATATAGTTCCAAGTAAACTTCAATCTGGAATAGTTTATGCTCCTTTTGATTTAGCTCAAGCAGAATTAGAAAGTGAAAATTATGATATTATTTCTTTGCCTGTAAATGTTGAGCAAAGAATGATTCAAGGTAAACAGCATAATGTTTCTACAAAGGGAAATTATGTAAGAGAAGGAGTTCTTTACATTCCTAGAAAAGGAACTAAATTAGTTAGAAATTCTCCAATTTTATATTCAGCTGAAGAAGCAACACAGGCACATAGGGATATTAAAGAATTTTATCCTTCTAAAGAAGCTATTGAAAAAGCTTTAGCAGATTCTGTTGACTTTCCTTTGCATAATATAGGAATTCCAACAAATAGGTTTAATGAAGAAGCGTTAACTATCTGGGCTTTTGGAGCAGGAGATTCAGATAAAGCACAGGCCTATGGAAATTGGTTAAGAAATGGAGAACCAGAAATAATGAAAATGCCTGTTTGGGCAGTTGATAAAGATTATGTTAATAAACAAAATTATCCTTTTGCTAGACAGCTGTGGTTCAGCAGGCTTGACAGCAGGTCTGTGCTTAATGGCGGCAGCAGGGACCTTCATAGCGGCGATAGGGTTCGTGGGGTGCGTGAAGTAAGCGCCGAAGGCGCTTCACAAAAAGTTTCTAAAACTACTGAAACTGAAAACGTGAAAAAATACACTCCTCAAGAAATTGAAGAACATAAAAAAATTGTTGAAGGTGTCAGAACAGGAGAACTACCTGCTTCAAAACTTGAAGAGGTATTAGGATTATTTAGCAGATTATAATTATATTTTTATACCTTTATTTTTATTCTGTGATGCCTCGACTCCATTTTGAGATCTAAAGATTAATGAAAAATGAAAAAATAACAATCCCAAGAAGCAAACTTAAGGGACTTTATTTGAAAAAAAGAAAATCCACAAGCGATATTTCTAAAATATATAGATGTAACCCAGAAACAATTAGAAGAAGGCTTATAGAGTATAAAATAAAAAGAAGGCTTTATGAAATAAAGATAAATATTAAAAAAGACGATTTAGTAGATTTTTATGAAAATAAAAATTTATCTTTTAAGGATATAGCAAAAAAATATAATTGCTCACAATGGACAATAAGAGAAAATCTTTTAAAAAATAATATTAAATTAAGAAAATCAACTTCATTTTTGAAATGGAGGGATCCTGGAAACACTCTAAATCCAAATCTTTCTTCCTCACCCGATATATCTTATATCTTGGGAGTTCTACTTGGTGATGCTTGGACATATAAATACAAAAATAACTCTTTCATAGGATTAGATGTTTTGGATTATAATTTTTGTAAGTGTTTTTATGACACCTTAAAAAAGATAGGTCTAAATCCAAATATTTTTCAAAAGAAAAAATATTGGAGAACTATTGCTTCATCAAAGTTATTTTATAATTGGTTTAATAACCTGACTATAGAAGATATAAGAAAAATCGCCTTAGATTATCCAATTTATTTTTTAAAAGGCATACATGAAAGTGAAGGATGTTTGAGCATAAATCATGATAAAAGATATAATAGAAGCTATCTTATATTAATAATTGTAAGTTGTGAAGAAAACACTATTCAATTAACTAAACAATTAATCGAGGGGCTTGGATTCCATCCAAGGTTGAATTTAAGAAAATATCCTCCAGGAGATAAACGTAAACCTATTTGGGTTCTTAATTTAGGAAAGCAGGAAGAAATTAAATCTTTTTTGAATATTGTGAATTCATGTACTAAAAATTTAGAAACTATGAATCAAAAGCTTTATAAATATCCTTAAGTGGATAAATATACAATGATTTGTCCCATAAGGTGTATGAGTTGCGGTCGTCCGATAGCACATTTGCACGACGATTTTAAAAAGCGTGTAGAATCTGGCGAAGAGCCTGGAAAAGTAATGGATGAGCTGGGATTGGAAAGATATTGCTGCAGAGCAGCTTTTCTAGGACAGGTTGATCTTTTGGAATTAACAACTAAGTTCAAAAAATTCTAAAATCTTTAAAACAGGTTTGAATCATTACATTATAAAATTTCTCATTGAGAGAAATTTTGCATGGTTTATAGCTTATTAATAAATTTTACTTTATCTAATTAAATATAAACATCAGTAGCTTAAGCATAAATTAAAAAGAGATATAGCATGTTTTCAGAACATTTCTGTAAGGGTTACATTTGATCTTATTTTTTATATCGTAAAATATTCCGCGTTTGAGAAAGTATATGATTCAAGTCATAGCCCCAATATATAATGCCAATTAAATCAAGAAATTCGTGAAATAAAAAACCTATAAGGATAAAAAAGAAAATATTTGAAAACAATGATAAAAAAAGCAGGATAATTATAGCTTCAATTCCATGAAAAATGCACGGAATCGCTCTTGCCAATTTTTTTCTCTTGCCTTTTGGCATTTTTCTAAATTCCATTGTCTTATCCATAAACCATTTCTTAGCATGAAAATAATTCCAGTCCTTCCTTGTATAAGCATAAAATAAGTAATGGTCAACATCAATTAATACTGAAGAAGCAAAAATTATTGCAAAGCCAAGAAAACCGATTTGTGGAAAAAGATACCAGAAACTTAAAGAGAAAATTATGCCTAGAAGAATATGGATTTTAGGAAGCATTTTACTGCGTATGTCTTTCCCCTAAAAATTTAAGCATATCTGCAAATGCTGGTCTTGAGATTAAAACTCCAATTGTTAGTCCAATGATTGTTGTAACTGCAAATCCCTTTAAGAGTCCTGCTCCTGCCCAGAATAAAGGAAGAAGTGAAACTACTGCTGTAAAAAAAGCTGAAACAACAATGAATAAAGCGCTTTTTAATTTTTCTCTTAAACTTTCAATTCTTTTTGATTTGAATTCATCAAGAATAACTATCTGCTGGTCAACCCCTGTTCCAATTGTGACAAGTATCCCTACAATACTTGGCAGATCTAAATTCCATTTAATTAATGAAGCTACTCCTAAAATAATTACTACTTCTGCAAAGCTTGTGAAAAGCAAAGCCATAGAAGCCTTAAAATTTCTATATCTAACAAAAATTATAATTGCTACTGCAATCAAGCCTGCCAGTCCAGTCAGTAAGATTAAATAATTAAATCTCTCTCCAAGTACTGGAGAAATTGTATCCAACTTGACAATACTTAATTTATACGGCAAGCTTCCTGTAATAAGGATAGTCTGCATTTTCTTCATTGAATCTTCCGCACTTTGAATTGCAGAGTTTCTATCAGCGCCTGTTCCACTTCCCTGAATCTGTATTTGTGTTGTTACCTGCCCTTTTAGATCTTCAGAAATATAAAGAGAGGTTGATAGTTTATCGTCTACAAAGAAATCAATTTGTTTTTCAAGATATCTATCTCCCGCAGTAGGTGATGAAGAATTTACAGAAAGTTTACTTGTAATATCTGCATGTCTTTTTGCAGCCTCTTCGCTTAAATGGATAACAAACCTATAATTACATATCTCTCCGCCTTGAATAGGATTACATGCTTCAATGCCTGCGCAACTTGCATCATCCCTACAAACATAAGTTATATCCTTATTGCCTCCAACAAATACTGTTTCATTTCCTATTTTTGCCTCAAATTTGCCTTGCTGCCCTATTAAAGACTCTAAATCCTTTGGAGTTGCTCCAGCAATTTCAACCAACATATAATTATTTCCTGTCAAGTCACTAACTTGTTTTATTACAACATCGCTTATACCATAAACATTTAATCTTTCATTGCTAACTGCTATTAAATCCTGCATTTCATTAGTTGTTAATTGTTTTTCCGGAGAAACTAACGCTCTTGCTCCTCCCTGAAGATCCAGACCAGTTTTTAAAGTTGTTTTAGGGATATTACTAACAACTATTTGTAAAGAACCTTGATTAAAAAATGAATATGTATTCTTATTTGTGGTAATAACCCATTTAATACTCTCATTAGTTTTATTATTTAATGGAGAAACTATATTTGAATATTCATCAAAATTATTTATAGGCTGATTATTAATTGATTTTATAATTTCTCCTTGCTTTAATCCTTCATTAAATGCAGTAGAGTTAACTTCAACACTTTTTACAATAACTCCTTTTGAAAAGAACAAAGGAGGAAAGCTAAAAATAGATAATATAGATAAGGCTAGCAATATTACCAAAGCCCATATTCTCCATGTTAATTTTATCATTTTGTTTTTTATTTAATTTTTATTAGTTTTGGGAACCTTTAAAACCGATAGGTTTTTTGCTTGTCTTTTCAAAGGTTCATTTTAATCTAGTTTTTTATGAGTGACATACCATTTAACCATTGAAGCATTTGTAAGCCATGTATTAGGTATATCAAATAATAATCCAATAGTTAAAATAGTAAAAATCTGGCTTAAAACATCTGAGAATGAGGAAGTTAGAATTAAGCCAATAACAACAACAGCTAAAGCAGTTAAAGTCATTGTTATTCCTGTCTTAAAAGAACTCAAAATCCTTCTATTAACACTTTCTCCCTTATGTTTTAATACTCTGGTTGTCAGCAATATATCTGTATCAACACTATATCCAATTAACATTAAGAAAGCAACTATTCCTGCTGTTGAAACCTCCATGCCCATAAGATCAACAAGTGTAACAGTCATTACAATATCAGCAAATGCTGCAAAAACAACAGCCATACTCGGGATACTGTATCTTATATAAAAATAAATACTTATTAAGAGAACAATTCCAGAAAGAATAAATGCCTGTGTTAAAGAAATTGATTTTGTGAAAAAGAATAAAATTGGAGGAATAAGTGATAGTAAGATGAGCAAGTATTTTATTTTTTTATTGCTTGAAAAAATAAAAAATACAACAGTTCCCATGAATAAGAATGCGAAGAACACTGCAAGCATAAGCTGCTGATAGAACCCCTCTCCTATTGTAGATCCAGTAAATTCTATGCTGCTGTTTTTAGAGTCTAATTTAAATCCAAAATATTTTTCAATTTCCGGAACTATTTCATCTGGTTGTGCTCTAGTTTCAATTATAACTGCAACTTGCTCTCCTGTAAGAATATCTGAAATATAACTTATTGAAACATCATTAAATTTATTATTTAAAGCAGATTTTAACTCATTAATATCTGCTTTAGCATTAACTTGTATAGATGTTCCTCCTGTTAAAGATATGTCTTTTTTAATTATATCTCCATTTTGCTGTGCAAAATTAAATAAGTAACCAATACTTAAGATAAGAATAATAATAGGGATAATTAAAGCTATTTTGTAATACTTGTCATACATTTCACTTAAGCTTCTTTTACTGCTTACTTTACTCTCTTTAACTTCTTGTTTTTCTTTCATTTAAAATCTATAAAATATGGGTATTTAAATTAAATGATTTAAAATGCGCCAGCCGGGAATCGAACCCGGATCATTTGGTTGGAAGCCAAATATACGAACCATTATACTACCGGCGCATATTGATATCTATTTTATATTGGTTTTAAATGTTATTATTTTAAAAATGCGCCTGGTAGGATTTGAACCTACGACCTTGTCCTTAGGACGGACCTGCTCTTTGATTCCAGGCTGAGCTACAGGCGCATACTAGAATTACAAGGATAAAAGAGTTTTAAAAATGTATGTAAAAAAATGCGGAGAGAAGGATTCGAACCTTCGTAGGCACTAAGCCATCACGGCCTAAACGTGATCCGTTTGACCACTCCGGCATCTCCGCATAGAAGACACTACATTTCTTCTATAATAACTTCCTTAAAATAGCAATATCAAAAGGTTTAAAAATACTCTTATATGTGTATTTTCAGACAGCCATAGTAATCAGGTTACACCTGTTCCCATTCCGAACACAGAAGTTAAGCTGATTACGTCATGTGTGTTAGTTTCGCAAGAAGCAAAGCACGGATGCTGTCACCTTTTTTTATTTATTTCTTTATCTAATAAGTTAATTATCTCGTGGGGACATTAATCCTTAGATTAAGTAATCACGGGGGCGTGTAATACTTTTTGTTACATATGTTATTATACAAATTGCAATAAGATTTATAACACTGCTTATATTAAGAATGATATGATAATAAAACCCAAAACAAAATTAGGAAAATGGTCTGCAGGACTGAATATCTTGTTTATAATAATAATTAGTGTCTCTGTTATTTCAGTCTTAGTGCTTAAAATACTTAATTTTGATGATCATTGGTGGGATGTAATTGTACCTGTTTCATTCCTCATTGAAATGGCTGCTTTTATTACTGGAATAATCTCTGTTACAAAAAACAAAGAACGCTCAGTTTTGGTCTATTTTTCAATTTTTGTAGGTTTGCTTACTATCCTTTTTGTTCCTTTGCATAGTTTATTTATTAATGATTAATTAATTTTCTAAACTTTAAAGGAAAAAGTTTGGGAGTTAATCCTTAGATTAAGTAATCACGGGGGCGTTTATCCCTTAATCTTATTTATGTACCACTCTGAATAATTTTATTTTGGTAACCCAAAGCATTTTTTCATCCTCATTATTATTCGGGTGTTCTGCGCTTATTCCCAGAAAATAAACTTTATTTGTTCCTTTGTCAGATTTGGGAGAATTTGAAGTCAGAGTTGTTACATAACCTCCAATAAGTCTTTCATCCGAATTAGCATAAATAACCTCAATAAAATCTCCTACATGCAGGCTTTTTACAATTAAGGGGATTCCATTATGATCTATAGCATTATTTATCCAGTCAGTCATTATAAAAACCTCCAGCGGGTTTCTATGCATCTAACAACCAATTTATATTTCATTTCATCTTTTTTAATATTACAGAAAATTTTTAAGGTATATAAAATTATATATTATTAATTTTTAAATCTCCAGTAAAATAAAGTCCATATAGCTTTCATACCATCTTTCCAGTTTATCTTCTTTCCTTCATTTTTCTTCCTAGGATTATATGAAATTGGAATCTCGTGTATTTTTATTTTCTTTTTCAATATTTTTGCAGTTACTTCCGGCTCCCACTCAAAACCATTTCCAATAATTCGGATATTTTTTATTAAATTTGCTTCAAAAACTTTATAGCATGTAGGTTCATCTGTTAATTTGGAATTAAATAGTAAATTGGTTAATTTTGTTACAATTATGCCTCCGATAAAAAATGAAAGGTTAGAATACCCTTTATTATTCTTATTAAGCCTTCTGGAACCATATACTACTTTATATTGATTATCTATTATTGGATTTATAAGGGTTTGATATTCATCAGGATTATACTCTAAATCCGCATCCTGAATAATAATTATATCTCCACTTGCTTTTTCAAAGCCAAGCTTGACTGCAGAGCCCTTGCCACCATTTTTCTTGCTAATTATCAATAAAGAATCATTTTTGTATATTTTTATTAATTTATCAAGAGTTTTCTTTGCTTCTGTTTTAGTATTATCTGTTGATCCATCATTAATGATTATTATCTCTTTTTTCAAACTAATTTTTGCAGCTAAAACCCTTTCCAATAAATTGGATATAGTTTCTTCTTCATTATATGCTGGAATAATCACAGACAGAACTTTCATTTTTTTTTGAATAACAAATAAATCAAAAATATCACGCTTAAAAATGCTAGTATGATTGAAATATATATAATCAAGTGTGCAAATTTATCCAAAATTCTGTCAAAAAGGCTGCGAACAGAATAATCATCAAATTCTCCTCCTTTAGGAAAGTGGCCTATATTATAATGAAACCAGTTTTTTGGCTGAACAGCTAAAAGCAGTGTTTGAGGTTTTAGATAGATTATTTTATAATATATGTTTATGTCATTAACTCTATTATTTTCATAGATAATTGGGTAATAAGGCATTTTTTTATAAGGCTCTTCAATGCTTTTAATAAGACTGCCATTTGTTCTAAAAAATTCAGTTAACTGCTCCATAGACTGATTAAATTCTGGCTGATCTTTTACAGTTCCCCAACCACAATCATCAACAACACATTCTACATAATAGACTTTTATAGGAATATAGTTTCCAGGAATCTGATCCTGATTATTCACAATTTCTATAAAATCAATTCCTTCCAGATATGGCTTGCCGTAAGCCATCCAGTTAATTCTTCCTCTATAAATCCTTGAGTCTAAAACAATTAAATCTGCATTATTAATATTATTGTTTTTAAAATCTATAAATTGCACTGTTGAGCTTTTTCCATAAACATGCTGCATTGTGCTTTCGGGGGCAAAACCAAGGTAGATTACACTAAAAATAAGAATTGCAATTGCCAGATACCTTAGTCTAAGACTATTTTTATTTTCTTGATTTCTTTTCTTTCGGTTATAATTTTCACAAATATTTATTATAAAACTGGCCGCAAGAGGAGTTAGCAAAATAGGCATAAATGTGTAATGCTTGGGAAGAAGTATAATTGTTGCCAAATACGGAAATATAAATAATATCATTAAAAACAAGAATATGGAACTTTCATCTTTTTTATACAATCCATAGACCAAACCAAGTATTCCAAAAATAAAAATTAAAGGATCGCCAAATAAGATAAAATTTAAACCTTCTATTGCCAATGGGTATTGATAGCTTTTATTTCCCCCAAATATAAATCCCATCCAGTCATGTTGTGCTTTCCATCCAAGATCAAAAGAATAAAGCTGTTCAGTTTGATTATTTATTATGCCTAATGTGTTAGCAAATATAAAGTCAGTTATTCCCTTATCTTTGTAAAGAAGATAGTTATGTGTCAGTGTAGGTATTGTAAATATAAATATTACAAATAAAAATAATATAATTATTTTTAAAGAATTTTTATCCATAATCTTTTTATCTTTTTTATATTTCTTGTATATATAAAAGAGAATTAAAGAAGGCAGGAATAAGAGAGCATAAACCTTGATCATTACTGCAAGACCTATAAAAATTCCGCTTAGAATAAAATTAATTTTTTTATTGATTTTTAAAGAACGTATAAAAAAGATTGATCCAAGAAGAATAAAAAACATTACTGTAACATCCATCTCTCCAACAGTATTTTTTATGTGATATGGAGACACAGCTAAGATAAATGCGCTTAGCAAGCCAATTTTCTCATTAAATAATTCTTTGCCAAGAAGATACATGGCAATTATTGAAAAAGTCCCAAATAATAATGCAGCCATTCTTGAGGATAACTGACTCACTCCAAAAGCCCTGTAAAAAATATCAGTTATATAAAACCATAATGATGCAGATTGGCTGTAATCAACAAGTTTTCCAGAATTAAAAAAACCAATAGCATGAATTGTATGGACCATATCATCTGCAACAACATTTAAATTAATTGCAGCAATAATCCTTAACACAAAGCCGAATATTAATATTAAACCAAGATAAGTCATAGAATTACTATTGGAAAAAAGAAGGCTTACTCCTTTATTTATAGATTTATCAACAACACTTATTTTATTTTTTTCATCTTCCATTTTATCGCAATCTAATGATATAATTTTACTTTATAATTATTCCTATGTTACAACGGGAATATTTTAAAAACCCCGATGAATTATCAGATGAATGAAAAACATAGAAAAAAGCAAACAAAGTACAACCTCTCAGGTTCTTAGCGGATCTATATGGAGCAGCATAGCTGCAGCAATTCAAAGGATTGGAGGATTGATTTTTACAGTAATAATTGCCCGTTATCTTCTTCCAGAAGGATTTGGTATATTTAATTTGGCAGTTTCAGTAGGCCTTATATTTTTTATGTTATCACAAGTGGGAATAGATAAATCACTTATTTACTATTTTTCTAATTCACTAAAGAAAGGAAATGAAAAAAAAGCAAAAGATTATTTTACATACACTTTGAAAATTAAGTTATCTATATTAGCCTTCCTTTCATTAATGCTTGGCATATTCTTATATCCTTTATCAGTATACATTTTTAAAAAGCCTGAAATGGTTTTTCCTCTTTTTTTAGTGATATTTTACATGTTCTTTCTTTCATTAGACCAGTTTCTCGCTTCTTTTTTCTTTAGTGTAAAAAAAGTTAAATATATTGCTGTAAAAGAATTGATTTTTCAATTGTTAAAAATTTCTTTATCTCTTTTATTTCTGGTATTTTTAATTAAAAATCCAACAGCTTACCAGGCGTTTTTAATACTAATTGCCTCTTCATTTTTAGCTATAGCAATAAGTATTTATAATATTAATAAGGTTCAGCCGGGAATTTTTAAGTTAAGAGGTGAATTATCTTTAAAAGAAAAAAGCAGAGTACTTAAATTTGCATATTACCTTACAATAGCTTCTATAGCAACAGTTATTATTGGAAATGTGGATACAATAACTCTTGGAGTTATTCTTGAGGATGCAAAATACATTGGAATTTACCAAGCAGCATTTGTTTTAATGTCAAGCATCTCGGGGTTACTGGGATTTGGCCAGGTATTGCTTCCAGTATTTATTGAAGCTAAAAAACAAAAACTTGAGTATATTTTTAATAAATCTCTTAGATATTCAATGATGTTGTCTTTTCCAATAGCTTTTGGATTGGCTTCTCTAGGAAGTTACTTTATTGTATTAATTTACGGATACGAATATATTGAAGGAGCATTCCCTCTTTACTTTTTAGCTATGTTTATATTTTTGGCAGCACAGGTTAGCCTTATAACCGAGCTTTTTTCATCAAGAGAAAAGCCAAAAGATTACTTTAATTTAATTTTATTAATCATAATAATAGATATAATACTTAATGCAGGTCTTGTTTATTTCTTATCAAAATATTCAGATGTTTTGGCAATTACAGGGGCGGCAATAGCAACAACATTTACCTGGCTTGTTTATTGCATAGGCATGACTGTTTTAGCAAGAAAAAGACTAGGAGTGAGAATAAAATGGGGCATTATTATAAAGCCATTATCTGCCTCAATTATTATGGTAATATCAATATATGTGCTAAAGGTCTTATTTGGCGATATAAATTTATTCAACGGAATTCTTTTAGTTTCTTCAGGAGCAACTGTTTATATATTAGCTTTAATGATGCTAAAAGGTCTGGACAGCACTGATTACTTTATACTAAAGTTGGCTATAGAAAAAATAAAAGATTATTTTATTAAAACAAAGGTTAAGATATAACTAATAAGACCTAAAGTTTTTACTTTTTAATTGATAAATATCAATAACTTATTATAATAAAATTAAGCAGAGATAGTGTATAATTTCAAAATAAGTTTTGAAAGTAATGTAATACTAAATTTTTCATCTAGGATAAATTTAACATGATATTAAGTTTGAGATATTAATCTTTATAGGTTAAATAGTTTTAAATTTGATCTTTTATTATTTTAAATCTAAAATGAATTTCTTCCATAGGGTAAATCCAGCAAAAGAATCTTTCATAAATAAACGGGATTTTATTAGGTATAAATGAAAAAATAGGATTTATTATTTTAGCTAAATTATTTAGTTTGGGATTGCCAGTATAAGGCAATTCATCTCTCATAAAACTCAAATGTCTTTTTAAAATTTTGAAGGTTTTAAAATCCTTAACAGAAAAAGTGAAAAAACTCATGCTGTTTAAATGATCATACGATTGATAGGTTTTTCCACAGCTAAAATGAGGAACATAAACATCAACTATTGCTCCATTTTTAGATACTCTGGAGATTTCATCCATTACAAATTTTAATTTTCTTGGATCAAGATGCTCTAAAACATGCCTAGAATATACATAATCAAAAGTATTGTCTTTGAATTTTTTTAATCCCTTTTCAATATCTATGGCAAAATCTGGTTTCGCATTTTTGTCAATATCTACATTGACAAATCCTTGCCGATAATCCATTCCAGATCCTAAATTTAATTTTTCCATTTTTATATTTTAATTGAATCTATACGCATTTTTTTAAGTCTTTCTTCATAAGGTTTGGCAGGATAGTGATTTATAATAGGATTTTTTGTCTCTGCCACGCCAGGAAGATTATTCCATTTTAAGTCAATCCATTTGACTTTTTTAATAATTTCAGGGTTTTCAGGATATTTAACATTTTTTACAATTGCATTATCATCTTTTCTTGATTTATTAAAAAATAATATTTTCTTAGACAGGTTAAAGGCTTTTACAGCTTGTTTTTTTATTTTTAATTTATAGAATATTTTGTTAGCAAGCATTTTATATTTATTAAAGTACATTACCTCTTTATATCCAAGCAGATCAATTATCGCAGCATTCTCCCAGTAATTATGATAAATATACTCTTTTTTATTCCATACATCATCTAAGAATTTCTTGCCCCAATCACTATTTCTGATTAAAAAACTTCCGCTGTTTGGAACCCATCTTTCTTTTATATAATGTTTTACAAGATAGAAATCTTTTCCATTTTCTATTTCATTTCTTATATCTTCATTAAATCTAACAAATAATGCATCTGCATCAATCCAAAAAACAAAATCATAATTTTCTAGAAGTTTTTTTACAATTAATATCTTATTCCAAGCAGGAGGTCTGTTAGAATTTATATTGTTCAGCAATTTTACATCAATATTAAACTTATCAGCATATTCTCTTATGGATTTCAAGCTTATTTCACCCATTTCACTGAAATTTTTATCAAAATAAGTTGTTAGGCATATAGAATACCTTTGCTTTTTTAATTTATCTTTCATTTTACTCTATTCTCTAAATTTTATCAAATTTTATCATAGAACTCTTTTATTTTGCTCACAATATATTCCTGGTCTTCTTCTGTTAAGTCAGCATATGTTGGAAGATAAATGCCACTGTGCCCAAATTTAGCCGCATTAAGAGTTTTCCAATTAGGATCATAGTACATAGGTTGCTGGCTCATTGGCTTGAAAAACTGCCTTGTTTCTATACCACATCCCTCGAGATGTTTTTGCAAGGCGTGTTTATTTTCTGCAAGAAGATCATACATCCATAAAACATTTCTTTTTGGCATTACTTTTATTTGTTTAATATTTTTTAGTTTTTCATCATAAATATCTTCAATTTTTTTTCTTTTTGCAAGCATTTCCTCAATTCTTTCAAGTTGCGCAAGAGCAACTCCTGCCTGGAGATTAGTCATCCTGAAATTATATGCTATTTTTTTATGGATAAAATTATGTTCTGGAGTAAACGCCATTGCTCTTAAATGAACCATCTGCTTCGCTAAATGGTCGTCATTTGTAACACACACTCCCCCCTCGCCAGCAGATATTATTTTATTTGCAAAAAGCGAAAAACAAGCCATATCTCCAGTAGGTTTCACACCATGGGCTTCTGCAGAATCTTCAATAACTTTTAAGTTATAATTATAAGCTATATCCATAATTTTTTCCATATCGCACTGCCTTCCGTAAATATGGACTGGCATTATAGCTCGTGTTCTAGAAGTTATTTTTTCTTCTATTAAATCTGCGTCAATTGTTAAATCATCTTTGCAATCAACAAATACAGGTTTTGCTCCAGTATAAGTAACTGCCCATGCACTTGCAATCATTGTAAATTCGGGCACAATTACTTCATCACCAGGACCTATATTTAATGCCCGTAAAGCAATTGTAAGCGCAGCTGTTCCAGAAGAACAAGCAACTCCATGTTTAACTCCATTAAATTCTGCAAAGGCTTTTTCAAATTCTTGAACATAAGGTCCTTGAGAAGAAATCCATCCATCATTTATTGCTTTTGTTACATACTCTAATTCTTTGCCTTTCAAAGAAGGCTTTGAAACCGGATATTTATATTCCATATTTTTATTTAAGTAAATTTATTATTCTGATCTTTTAATATATTTATAATATCATCAACAACCTTGACTTTATTTTTAAGATAATATTCTTTTTCAGCAAGTTTCAAATCATGATCACACATTAGCCTTACTAGTTCTTTAAATGTTATTTTTGGAATCCACCCTAATTTAGTTCTTGCTTTAGTTGGGTCTGATAAAAGTAGATCAACTTCAGCTGGTCTGAAATACCTTGGATGAACTTTAACAATTGCTTGCCCATTTTCATTTAAATATTCTTCTTCAACTCCTCTTTTCCCATTAGATTTTATATTCATGCCAAGAGTTTTTGCAGACTCTTCCAGAAATTGTCTTACACTATATTTTTCTCCAGTACCAATAACATAATCTTCAGGTTCATTTTGCTGCAAAATCAGCCACATTGCTTCAACATAATCCTTAGCATGCCCCCAATCTCTTTCAGCATCTAAATTACCAAGATAAACTTCTGTTTGAAGCCCCATTTTAATTCTCGATAATGATTGAGTTATTTTTCTTGTTACAAAATTCTCTCCTCTTCTTTCAGACTCATGATTAAACAAGATTCCATTACATGCAAAAATTCCATAAGACTCTCTGAAATTTCTTGTTATATGATATGCATACACTTTAGCGCATCCATAAGGGCTTCTTGGATGAAAAGGAGTTGTTTCTTTTTGAGGTACCTCAGCTACTTGCCCAAACATTTCAGATGAAGAAGCCTGGTAAAATCTGGCCTTTGGACATACATTTTTTATAGCTTCTAAAATTCTTAATGTTCCCAAAGCAACAACATTTGTTGTATTTTCAGGTATGTCAAAACTAACTCTTACATGACTCTGTGCTCCAAGGTTATAAACTTCATCAGGCATAACTTCTTTTATTATTTTTTCAACAGAGCTTGAATCAGTTAAATCTCCATAATGAAGAATAAAGCTTCCCTTTTCTTTTCCAGTATGTCCTGCAGGGATTTCTGGCTTTGTTAAGTGATCTATTCTTTCTCTGTTTATAGTGCTACTTCTCCTTATTATCCCATGAACTTCATATCCCTTTTCAAGTAGGAATTCTGCAAGATAGCTTCCATCCTGTCCAGTAATTCCTGTTATTAGAGCTTTTTTCATAAAAACACTAAGAATAAATCTCTTTTAAGCTTTATTATAATATTATACTAGTTATCATTTTAACCTAGCGATCAAAACCATATTCCAGTTGTTCTCATTAACTTTGCTTCCAAGCTTGAAAGTATCACATATTTCAAGAACCTCAAATCCCGCATCTTCTACATATTTTATGAACTCTTGCGGGAAGAAAAATCTCATTTTATGCATTTCTTCATAACTTTCAACAGATTCATTATTTTTGAATATATCAACTTTAAAATTAATATCAACTTTATGATTAAATGCATCAAAAACTGGGAAACTCTGTCTTTTTATTAAAATATCTCCATGGATTATTTCTTTTTTTCTGCTGCTTGGCAATTCTCTTAAAACTCCAAGTCCATTCCATACTTCAATAATTACTAATCCTCCAGGAAGCAGATGATTTTTAATACATTCAAATGAAGATTTTATATCTTTATTCTCAAGCTGGTATCCAAATGTCGCAAACATGCTTATGCATGCGCCAAATTTATTATTAAGAGAAAAATTAGACATATTTCCAACAACAAATTCAGTATTAGGAATATTTCTTGATTTTGCAATTTCTATCATATCTGCAGAAAGATCCAATCCCATAACTGAATATCCTTCTTTGCTTAATTCTATATCATGCATTCCTGTCCCGCATCCAAGATTAAGAATTGTTTTAATTTGATTTTTTGAATATTTCTTAAATACCCGGTCTAAAAATTCTGCTTCTTGCTCGTAATTTTTTCCCTGATTAAAAATATCATAATACTTTGCATAATCCATATCAAAAGCTTTTTCTGCCATTTTACTTTAATTTATCCTATTTTGTATATTTAAACGTTTATATTATTTATAATCTCTTTTAGCCTTTTAATAAAATTTTTATGAGAGAATTTATCAGCTCCTTTAATAAATTTATGGTAGTTAAGTTTTTTGCTATTTAATTCAAGTATTATCTGTTCTAACTTATTTCCACCTTCTTTAATATTATCAAAACCAAAACCATATTTACCTTTGCCTAAAACTTCTAAATATGTTCCCCCATTTTTTGTTGCTAAAACAATACAACCAGCAGCCATAGCTTCAATTGCAGTCATTGTCAAACTAACTCCTTGTTGTGAATCAATAAGTATTTTTGAATTAAGCAAAATTTCCTTAATCTTCTCAAATGAAGGATTTGGAATCATCTCAACTCTTTCTTTAATATTTAATCTTTCAATTTGGTTACTTAATTCTTTAATATATAAATCAGAATCAGGAGTTGCTCCTCCAAGAATGACTAATTTATAATCTTTAAATTTGCTAGTTCCTTTAGAAAATATTTCTATTGAATCATGTATTTTTTTATTTCTGGCTATTCTTCCTAAAACAGCTATTTGATTTTTCTTTTTTTGTCCTTTGTATTTTATATGTTCTACCTGTATTTCTGGATTTAAAAAACCAGCAGAATTTAAATTCCAATAATATTTAAGTTCTTTAGCAGTCCATTCATCTAATGAATATATTTTAATATCTTTTCCAGGTCTTGTAGATTTTGTGTTTAATAAATCTTTAAGAATTTCTTTCCCTTTTCTGCTCAACCCTCTCCTCATCTCCGGAAATTTTTTAGTATCTGAATAAGCGCAAGAAACTCTCCATATAATATACCGCTTTTTTTCTTCAGTACTAAGATACTTATCCAAAATTTTCCCATCCATATCGATTACCAAATCATTTTCATTAAACATTTTTAAGAATTCTGATTTCATTAACCTTCTTGTTATACTGTCTTCTTTGCAGAATTTCTTCTTAAAACCGCTTGGATAATGCACTTTTTCAAGTTTTATTGGACCGTATAACTCCTTTATTTTTTCATAATCTAATGTAAAAGGAGTCATTAAACTAACTTTATAATTTAATTCATTTAATGAAGCTATTAAATCTCTGACAACTCTTGGAAAACCCCCTCCTGTAGAAATATTTGGAGTAGCAACAATACCAATATTTTTTATCATTTTAACCTAAAAATTATTATCAAACCTATTTAAATATTTATTCATAAAAAATTATGCTTTATTTCCATTCACTTAAATCCCTTCCTATAAGCTTCTCAAGTTTTGTTATATCATCTAAATAAACTACTTTTAATTTATCTCTTAATTCTGGATCTAATTTCTCCTTTTCAACCTCTTTCTTTGTGTTTAGTTCATTTAGCTGATTAAAAAATCTGTTTATTCCTGTTTTTCTTTTAATTGTATAAATCAACTTACCTATCATACCCTCTTCCAATTTATGCGAAATTTTTGCTAAGAAAGTTATTACTTTCTTAATTCCTCTAAACTTTGTTCCAGTACGCTCATTTATCCTTTTCCCAATAATTGATGGTTTGAAAAGAGGATCTACTCCTAGAAATTCATAGAGTTCTTTTATTACTTTTTCATTATCCTTTTTAAAATCATCATATAGAATTATCTTAATATTTTCTCTAGAAAATAGTTCAAAATATCTCTTTAAATGTTTATAATAATACCCTCGTTCTTGATATCCGTCACCCTTTTTATACAATATGTTTTTTTCAGCGAAAAATGCTTCTTCAAAACTATCTTTCTCTTTCAGATGGAACTCCTTTCCTCTAACATAATCTGAAAATGCTCTTTCAACAGGATCTCTTAATATGGCCCATATTTTCACATTTGGAAAATGCTTCTTCAATATTTTTGGCACCTTTGGATCAGGCATATAATGTGAACTAAATTCGCCCTTAATCTTATTTTTAGGACACTCTTTAAACAAATCTAAGTACCCATTTATCCCTCTTTTGTCATACTCGCTTACTTCTCCACCATGGGGGTTTGAAAAATAGTTTAATTCTTTAGTATAAGGAAACCAAATTCCTTTATGTTCTGCTAAAGCATTTAAAATCCAAATTGTTCCAGATCTTCCAACACCAATTCCCACAAAATCAACACTTGAGTTATTAGAGCCCATAATTGAGGTATAACAAAAACGTTTAAATACTTTTACATCAGAGATTTTTAATGAAAAGATGGTAAATCATAAAATAATTTGTACTATTGGCCCCTCATCAAATAAAGAAGAGGTATTAGTGAAGCTTAAAGACAGAGGAGTTAATTTTTTCAGGATTAATCTATCTCATACAGAAGAGAAAGATATAGAACAGAGAATAAAAGACCTTTTAGGTTATGGAGTGCCAATTATTCTAGATACAGAAGGGTCACAAATAAGATCTGGAAATATAAAGGAAATAACATTTCAGGAATCAGGGATGGTTAAAATCTTTGGAAATAAAATAGAATGTGATGCTCAAAATTTATTTTTAAAACCTGAAGGAGTATTTAAAAAATTACAAGAAGGGGATCTAATTTCTATTGATTTTAATTCAGTGTTACTACGTATTTTCGATACTTCTGAAAGAGATAATGGGTATATTTTATGTAAAGTAGTTATTGGAGGATTAATCGGGGGGAAAAAAGCAGTACAAATAGATAGTCCTACATTTAATCTACCCCCTTTTAGTAAAAAAGATTATGCTGCAGTAGCTCTTGCTAAAAAGTATAATATCAAGCATTTTACTTTATCATTCATGGAAAACCCAGAGAGTGTTATAAAATTCAGAGAAAATTATCCTGAAGTTACATTGTATTCTAAAATAGAATCAAAAAAAGGTCTGGAGAACTTCGAAAAAATAGCCCAAGTTTCTGATGGAATACTAATAGATAGAGGAGATTTAAGCAGTCAAGTTCCTCTAGAAAAAATTCCATTTATTCAAAAATTAATTATCAAAAAAGTAAGAGATTTAGGAAAAGAAGTTTTTGTAGCAACAAATACTTTAGAACAAATGGCCTTTGCTTTAAAACCAAGTAAGGGGGAAGTTAATGATATAATTAACACGATTTTAGATGGAGCAACAGGTATAGCCCTAACTAAAGAAACTGCAGTAGGAAAATACCCTGTAGAAACAGTTAACACTCTTTTATTATTGCTAAATCAAATAAGATTTTTAGATAAAAGCAAAAAAGAAAATCTTATTGACAAACTTGAAGAGTTAAACTACGCTCTTTCTTTAGAAACTCCTGACTTACTTCCAAAACCACACGGTGGTAAATTAATTAATCGTTTAGATTCAAATTATCCTGGACCAATTCCAGAGAAAAAATTAGAGGTAGATGAGGAAACATTAATGGATGTAGAACAAATTGCGATAGGAGCATTTAGCCCTCTCGAGGGATTTATGAATAAAGAAGAATTAAATTCTGTAGCAGATAATATGAAGTTACCTAATGGGTTAGTCTGGCCAATCCCTATTGTTTTAATGGTTGATGAGGATGTTAGAAAAAACCTTAGTCAAGGGGAAGAAGTTGCTTTATCTTATAATAATGAAGTTTATGGAATAATGCATTTGGATGAGATATATTCAGTAGATAAAGAAAAAATAGCTGAAAAAGTATATGGCACTACTGATAGAACTCATCCCGGGGTGAGGATGTTTTTGGATAAAGGAAATAATTTTCTTGGAGGAAAAGTTACATTACTAAAAAGAAGAAATTCAAAAAATAAAATATATGAACTAACTCCTCATCAAACAAGAAAGATTTTTGCTGAGAGAGGTTGGTCTAAAGTACTCGGATTTCATACAAGAAATGTAATTCATAAATCTCATGAATTCATTCAACTTGAAGGTATGAAAAAAGGATTGTGTGATGGATTACTAGTACATCCAGTTATAGGCAAGAAAAAATCAGGAGATTTTGAATCAGAAGTAATAATAAATGCTTACGAGAAGATGATAGAAGAATTTTATCCTAAATCCTTAGTAATTCTTGGAACATTTGCAACTTACTCTAGATACTGTGGTCCTCGTGAAGCAGTTTTTACTGCTCTTGCTAGAAAAAACTTTGGATGCTCACATTTTATTATCGGTAGAGATCATACAGGTGTAGAAAACTTTTATCATCCCAATATGTCACATAAAATATTTGATAATTTCACAAAAGAGGAATTAGGAATAGAACCAATAAAATTCGATAAAGTGTTTTACTCAGATCTTGAAAATGATTATATTCATGAATCAGAATTTTTAGATCATCCTGAAGAACATAAACTTCATATTTCTGGAACTCAAGCACGAGAAATACTTCAATCAGGTAAACAACTACCTAACTGGTTTATGAGGCCAGAAATATCCAAAATGATTATTGAAAAGATAAAAAATGGAGAAAAGGTTTTTGTCGATTGATCTTTTATATTTTAATACATAAACTTGATTGTTTAATAAAAGAGATAGTAAAATGAGAATCTCACTAAGTTTTGATGTTGAGCCAGATCTGCATTCGGGAGAATTCATTGGAATAACAGAAGGAATACCAAGAATTTTATCTATTTTAGATAAACATAAAGTAAAAGCAACCTTTTTTACAACCTCTGATTGCATTGAAAATTATCCAAAAATATTTCAGAATTTAAAGAAAAATGGCCATGAAATTGCTTCTCACGGATACAGACATGTTAGGTTTGATGATCTTAATTTAGAGCAGAAAGAAGAATCTATTAAAAAATCAATACATGTTTTTAAAAAATATCTCAACCAGCATCCAATGGGATTTAGGGCTGCTCAGCATTCTGTTGATATAAATACTTCAAAAATACTTTCTCATCATGGTTTTAAATATGACTCATCAAAAACCCCGTTAAATTTATTGCAAGTGGCTTTTTTCCCAAAAAGAATTAAAAGCAATTTATTGAACTTTTGCTCAAATCCAAGAAAACATAAATCACATAATTTAATTGAGATTCCTACAAGTTCTTTAGGCTTGCCATTTGTTTCAATACTCCCAAGGGTATTTCCTAAATCTGCTCAAAAAATTTATTTTAAACTGCTTGAATTAATCTATAAAGACGCTGTTTTCTATGCTCATTCATGGGATTTTATATCTCTTCCAAGAAGCAAAATTGATAGAAATTTCCCACACAATCGAGTTATAGAGAATTTTGACTTTATGGTAGGTTATTTAAAGAAAAAACACGATTTTGTCAAGATGAATGAACTTATAAATTAAGTAAAATTACATAGATTAATATGAAAATCTTAGAATTATGCCATTTCTCAGCAGGAATTTGTGGAGTATGGCAAAGAGTGAAACAGGAGTCAGAATTGCTTTCTAAAAAAGGACACGAAGTTGTTGTTTTCTCATCAAATTCAGTTAAAGGAACAAATGAACTTGCTTCAGCAGAAGATAAAATTGGAAATGTAAAAATAGAAAGATTTCCATTCAGAAAATTTGGCGGTGAGAGCTTTATGTATTGGTTTGATAAAAATGCGCAGCAGAAAGCACTTGATTTTCATCCTGATATAATTATTGCCCATAGCTACAGGCACTTACATACTACAAAAGCATTAAAATTAGCAAAAAAGTTAAAAGAAGCAAATATTAATTGCAAGGTATTTTTAGTTACTCATGCTCCATTTGCAAGAACAAGAGGCTTATTATCCGAGACAATAGTGTTGTTTTATGACAATATAATTGGTAGATTAACACTGAATAATTTTAATAAAGTTATAACAATAACTAAATGGGAAGAGCCATATTTACTTGAGTTGGGATTAAAAAAAGAGCAAATGGCATATATTCCTAATGGAATTCCAGAGGATTTTTTTAAATACAAATCTAATAAAAAAAATGAATTTAATAAAATTCTTTTTTTGGGAAGAATCTCGCCCATTAAAAGTCTTGAAACACTGATAAAATCTCTTGTCTATGCTAATGATAAAAAAATAATTATTGAGATTGTCGGTCCTGCTGAAGAGGAATATAAAAAGAAATTGGATTTATTGATTAATAATTTAAACTTAAAAGAAAGTGTTGTTTTTTCATCTCCAATCTATGATTTAAAAGAGAAAATAAAAAAAATAGACTCATGTAAGATATTTGTTTTACCGAGTAAGGCAGAAGGCATGCCTCAGGCTCTTGTCGAAGCTATGTCAAGGCAAAAAATTGTTATTGCAAGCAATAATTTTGCTTCTAAAGACTTAATCCAAGATACTGAAAACGGATTTTTATTTAATATAGGAGATGAAAAAGCGCTTGCAGAAAAAATAAATTATATTCTAAATAAGAAAAATCAAAGAAAAATATTAAATATAAGAAAAAATGCCAGAAAGTCAGTTGAAAAATTCAGCTGGAAAAAGATAATACAAGAAATAACTGTTTTGTTTAATGAAGATTAAGATTTTTGAAAAATAATAAAATTTAAAAGGAAGCTTCATAAAAGAAACCTTGGCATCTAAAAGGAAGTTATTATAGAAGAAACCATTGGTGTCTTCTATTTTGAAATACTGCAATATCTTTCCCTGATTTTTAGGTTATTATTAAGTATGTTTAGATAATTAATCATATTATATTAATGAATATCAGACACTTACTAGATATAAATAATGTAAAGTTATGGCATGTTTTCAAATACATAACAATAAAACTAAATTTTCTTCTCAGCTCTCACTAAAATTATCTTTGCAAATAAACTGGGATATATCTTTGCAAAAATATCAATTATTCTGTCTATAAAATAAACCATTTTTGAATACATGCTGCTTCTTGACTGCCAGATATAATCTAGTTTTTTTATAGTAAAGTTCTTGTTATAGAATCCTATAATATCCTTGACTCTTGGCTTGTGTATATGTAGATGCTTCTCAACAACCATAAAAGTCTCATCCATTTTATGCTTTTTTCCAAAAAGATAATACAACCTAAGAAGGATATTATACTCATTGGGAATTGATATAAAGAAGATTGCATCGTCTTTAGCAACTCTTTTCATTTCATCCACAACTTTCTGGGGATACATAACATGCTCTAAAGTCTCAAGGCAGACAATAATATCATAAGATTTGTCTTTAACTGGAAGTTTGCCTTTATCTAAGTCAAAATGATAATCATGCTTTGCTTTGAAAAAAGCTTTGCCATAGTTTGGGTCAAAATCCAGGCTATAATAAGAGATATTTTCTGGAAGAAATTTTTGCAGTGTTCTACCTCCGGCACCAATTTCAATAAGTTTTGCTTTTTTTCTGTAATTTCTCAAATATCTCACTACGGGTTTATATTGATTTTCCGTTGCATGAAATTTTATTTTCATTTTTTCGGGCATTTTTTATATGTTGTTATATTTTTCTAATATAGTTTGAATAATATTTGTTGTGGAATATCCTTCTTCTAATTCAAAGGTTTTATATTTTCCTTCCCATGAGTCCAAGAGTTCTTTTTCTTCTTTAATTCTTTCAGGAATAAAGCTTCCACCTTTTACATGTATATTTGGCTTTATCATCTCCAGTAATTTTAATGGCTTATCTTCATTAAAAATCACAACATAATCAACACATTCTAAAGAGACAAGCATTTTAGCTCTTTCATCTTCAGGGACTATTGGTCTTTTTTCTCCTTTATTTCTTTTGATTGAACTATCAGTATTCAGCAAAACTATAAGCACATCCCCCTCTTTTTTAGCTTTTTGAAGAAAATGGACATGGGCTGAATGCAATATATCAAAACTTCCGCTAGTAGTTACTATTATCTTACCAATATTTTTTAATGGGTTAATTATTTCACTAATTTCTTCTATTGAGAGTAGTTTTTTTTCTAATTCTATCATTTATAGCTTATTTTAAATAATTATTTAAATATTGTTATATATAACATATTTATGGAGTCTAAATGTTTTTAAATACCTATAAGCATCTTTTACTATGAATATATTAATTATAAAGACAGGAGCTTTGGGAGATGTGGTAAGAACAAGTTTTTTAGCCCAAGCTTTAAAAGATAAGTATAAAAATAAAGACCCCAAGGTTTTTTGGGTTACTAGTAAAAAAGCAATTTCTTTGTTTGTTAATAATCCTTATGTTTATCAAATAGTTGCAGAGGAAGATAAAGAAAAACTGAAAAGTATTAATTTTGATCTTGTTATTAATCTTGAAGAAGATGAAGATAGTGCAAAATTTGTTTCTTTTTTAAATACAAAAAAGTTATTAGGGGCTTTTTTGGATAAAGACAATAAAATAATTTATACATCAGAGACAGAAGAATGGTTTAATACCTCTTTAATTAGTAAATATGGAAAAAAGAAAGCAGATATTTTAAAAAAAGAGAATATTAAGACCCATAGACAGCTTATGTCTGCAATTATAGATATAAAAGATTTTGAAAAATATGAACCATTTTTAAGATTAAATACTGACCAAAGAATTATTGCAAATGATTTTTTAAGGAGACATAATTTGTCCAGAAGCGATTTAATTGTAGGTATTAATACTGGATCTGGGGAAAGATGGCCCAAGGATCTGCCAATAAAAATGACTGTTAAATTAATTGAAGAAATTCATAATAAATTTAATGCAAAAATTCTTCTTTTTGGAGGACCTGAGGAAACCACAAGAAATATGGAGGTAATTAAATTAGCTAAAGCGCCTATAATTAGTACTGGTTGTGGAAATGATCTAGTAGAATTTCCAGCATTAGTGAGTATTTGCAATTTATTTATAACCTCGGATACACTTGGACTTCATATTGCTCTTGCCTTGAAAAGGAAAACAATTGTGCTTATAGGACCAACATCAAATCATGAGATAGATATGTATGGTCTTGGTAAAAAAATAATTGCAAAGTCAAATTGTTTATGCTGTTATAGCAGGAATTGTAAAAGCATGGGAAAAATTTCATTACATGAAATAATTAGATCAATTGAAGAAATGATCAATTTTAAAATTTTATTAATTATAACTGCTTTTAGAGAACTAAATATCGGCAGAGCAATTGAATCTGCTTTAAACCAAAAAACAAAATATGATTATGGTATTCTCGTCTCTGCTCCTGACGAGGAAACTTTGAATATTGCAAAAAAATATTCTAAGCATAATAAAGAGATAAAATTATTTAAAGATCCTGGAAAAGGAAAAATGTATGCTTTGAATCTGTTAATAAAGAATACAAAAAAAGAGGATATTTTAATATTGACAGACGGGGACGTATTTATAAGTGATAATGTAATTGAAGAAATAACAAATTTATTCTTAGATCCTGAAATAGGATGTGTTACTGGAAGACCGGTTCCTATAGAATCAAGAAAAGATAAGTATGGTTATTGGGCCAATTTTTTATTTGAAGCAGCAAATAAGTTAAGAATGAAAGCATTTGAAAGTAATTCTTTTATAGAGTGTTCTGGATATCTTTTTGCATTTAGGGGAGATAATAAAATAGAGATACCATTAGATACTGCGGAGGACACAATTATTCCTTATTATTTCTGGGAAAAGGGGTATAAAATAGGATATGCTGAAAATGCTAGAGTTTATGTAAAAAATGTTAGCAACTGGAAAGATTGGATAAAACAAAAAGTAAGAACTGCTAAAGCTCATGAAACACTGGATAAATATGCAGATACTAAAATTACTCCTAGAGTAAAATCGTTTAAAAATGAAACATTAGAAGGTTTTATACATATAATAACTTATCCAACTACATTTAAAGAGGGATTTTGGACATTGGAATTAATTTTAGCTCGATTATATATGTGGATACTTGTTTTTTATAATACAAAAATTAAAAAATTTAAAAGTGTTGATAATTGGGAAAGAATAGAATCTGCAAGGTAAGATTATTTTATTTAATTCTCTTCCATAACTATCTCTTTAAGTTTTACACCATAAAGTTTTTCATCAGCTTCAGCTCTATGTAATCTATACATATGCTCCAACTCTTTATTTGCTTCTTCTCCTTTAGGATAAGTGGCAATTATTTTATCTAAAACTCCAGATTGATAGATTTGAGGATTTGCGACAGCAATTGCAAAAAACTTCTGAAAAAGTTCTAACCATCTTTTATGTTGAGGATCTTGAATTAGTATAGTTTTATTATAAAATGTTTCCATTCCAAAAAGGTCTATTAATTCATCCTCACTATTTGAAGGTAAAACTCCATGATCTCTTGCATATTCTAAAGCACTAGTTCCAGGATACGGTTGGAAGATTGATGCAGAAGCAAAGGTGGGTCTAACTGCAATGTTTAATTCTAAAGTTTTCAACATTTGTTCTTTTGTTTCTCCGGCAGCTCCTAAAATATTTTGGGTCATCATCTTTATTCCATTATCATGTAAATATTTTGCTCCTTTAAGAATTTCTTCTATAGTCATTCCTCTTCTATGAACATGATTCCTAATATAATCGTCCCCAGATTCTATTGCAACATGAACTCCAGTAATTCCTGCTTTTGCAAGATATTTAGCGATATCTGGATGCTTGGCAATAAGATCAAATCTAACATGGCAGTGCCCATTTTGAGAAACTCCTGCCATAACTTCTGCATACTCTTTAGCAAACTCTAATTTATAAGAAGCTCCATGAATATCATCCTGAAAATAATCATTTTTAGATCCAAATTTTTTCTTAATTGCTAATACTTCTTCTGCAACAGATTCATTCTGTCTCCTTCTTACAGGACTGCCCTTTCCTTTATTATCAGCATTTTGAACATGTACGTGGCAATAAGAGCATTTAAATGCACAACCTCGTGTAGACATATAATGTTTTATATCACTATCTCTATACATTTCATGTTCATATAATAATTCTCTATCTGGAAATGGAATATTTTCTAAGGTTTCATCTTCAAGAAGTACTCCAGTATCATTTACAAACATTTTTCTTTGAGGATCATATCCACTTTCTTTTTTGTAATTTAGATCATTTTTATCTAAGACTTTTTTTACTTTTCTTACTTCTGTATTATATAAATCTGGATTTTCCATAACCCATATATTTGGGATGTTTCCAACATCTGCTCCAGATTCAACATTATTACAGAAAGTTAGAAATGGATTTTCTCCTTCATAACGACATATAGCATCAAATCCCCTTGAAATTAATCCAGGCGTAAATGTTGGAGCAGGCCCTCCAAGAAAACTAATAATTTTTGGATATCTTTCTTTAACTTTTCTACTTAAGTCAATAGCATATTTGTGGCTTCCAAATATTATGCTTTGAGCAAAAATATCTGGATGCTCCTGATCGATAACTCTTGATACTTCCTCAACCGCTTTATCTATATTTCTTGGAGTAAGCATTAATTTAGATTCATGCCCACTTCTTGCTATAGAACTTGATATATAAGCTACTCCTAAAGGTTCTATAGGATGATGTTTATGAGCATATAAAACTTTCATTATATATCCATTAAAAAATCTTTTATAAACTTTATTGTTCTCAAACGCAAAACAATAAAAACCCTTTTTAATTCTATTTTTAATGGAAGATAAAAAAGAGCTTAATAAAGAATCTAGCAAAGAAACCAATGTAAAAAGTGAAAAATCAAAGCTGGAAACATGGCTTAGGGACAAATATAATCTGGCTTTGTTTGGAATTATAACTCTGGCAGTTATTATAAGAATTTACTTATTCTCAATTGTCAAAGATCAGGCACACTGGTGGGATTCTTTGGCATTTGGAAGCATTGCCAAGCAGATAACCATGGGCTTATGGCCTAATGACCCATTTATAATTCACGAGTTAGCCCTAAGACCGCCATTATTTTCATTAATGTGGGCTTTTTTACTTAAATTAAACATATCAGATATTGGAATACTTTTAATATTAGAAATAATTCCATCTATATTATCAGTTTATCTTGTCTTTCTTATAGTTAAAGAGTTTTATGATAAAAGAACCGCTTTATTATCATCCTTTATCTTTTCAGTTTTATGGATTAATTTATTTTACACTATGAGAATAATGTCAGATATTCCATCTCTATTTTTCTCTCTTTTAGCAATTTACTTTTTTATAAAATCATACGAGAATTTTAATACCAAAAAATTTGCTTTGGCGATATTTTTTATATCTCTGGCAATAATGACAAGGTATTTTTATGGAATTATAGGGGCTGTTTTTCTTGTTTTTGTATTGCTTAAGCACAAGCATAAATTCTTAGCAAATAAACAATTTTGGATAGGGGGAATTATCGGAGTATTGCCAATTATTATATTTTTAATATTTAACTTAATGAACTATGGAAGCCTGCTGCCAGCATCATCTCTTTATGCCCAAAGTACAGAAGGAAAGCCTATAGCTATTTATGTACTGGATTTTATAACCTACGATATAAGCCCACAGGCTTCAACCTTTGGAAGCCCTAAACCCTATCTCGGATTTAGTCCATTTTTTATAAACCCATTTAGTTCAAACATTTTATCAAGTAATTTAATGATATTTTTCATAATTGGATTTATCATTATATTTATAGAAACAGTACTTGGATTTGATTCTATATTAAAAGTAAAGAAACTGGAATCAAATCTATTCTTTCTTCTAATCTTTATTTTCTCTTTCATATTCTTTATTTTTGTGTTGCGGGCTGCTGAAGATCGTTATGTTATTCTTCCGCTTATATCAATATTAGTTATGACTTCTTCAGGTATTTTCTTTGCTTATGATAAAATAAAAAAATATTCAAAGAATATTGCAATTATATTTTTAATTTTAGTTATTTTAACAGCTCTTTATTCAAATGTAAGCTTTGGAAATAATTTGATAAAAAACAAAGCTCAGAGTTACTCTCAGATGAAAGAAGCATTTTTATGGATTAAAGACAACACACCTAAAGATGCAGTTATTTTAGGGGATGGAATTGATCCCTATGTAATATATTATTCAGAAAGGAAATACGAAGTATGGAATATAACTGATCTTCAAGGATCTGTACAAAAAGCAGATTATATTGTAATTCATGCATTCGAGCATCAGACTCAGGAATCCGCAAATTATGCAAATAATAATTTAAGTTCTATGCTCACACCCCAGAAAATAGTTTTCTTCGACCAAATTCAGCAGCAGCCTGCTGTGGTGATATATAAAGTTAATAAGTAATAGAAGACACCAAGGTTTCTTCTATAATAACTTCCTCTTAAAATACTAAGGTTCTTTTTATGACATATCCTTTTAGATGCTTAATTATAATAAACTAATTAATTTAATCAATTATAAATAATGTTAAATTTCTTATAAAAGAGAAATTTAGGATTGTATAGTTTTCAAAAAATTATTAAATATAATAAGTTATATTTTTCTAGCAAGAACTGTAATTTCATTGCCGTTGTTTATATGATTTGAATATTCTTTATCTCTCAAACCATTAAGAAAACTTAATTTAATCTTTTTTCCAGTTGTGTATTTAATGATTAAATGAGAGTATAAATCCACTAAATCCAAGATTCTTCCGCCAGCATGCACTTTTTCAATTGCAAAACCGTTTTTCTTAAGCAACGAGGTTATTTGTTTGATTGTATAATGCCTTTCATGCTGAGCATATCTTATCGGATTTATGAAGCTAAGCAAAGTATCATTAGGAACGCAAATAACAAGTTTCCCATTACTATTCAATACTCTATGAATTTCTCTTATAACCTTTTCATCATTTTTTATATGTTCTAAAACATCTAAAATTATCAGCTGAGAAAGTTCATTGTTTTTTAATGGAAGGTTCTCAGCGTTTGCCACTATTTTATTTATAGCAAGATTATGTTTGCCAAGGTTTCTTTTATTTATATCTGAAGAGATAAAATTTGGGTTTCCTGGAAACAAATCATTTTCTATCCAAAGCATTTCTCCAGCTCCTATATTAAGTGTTTTTCCATTTATCTTTGTGTCTATAAAAGACCTGCATATTCTCTCCCTGCCATAATATTCGTATTTCATTTTTCTTTATATCTATTTATTTTTTGTCCCAGATATTATCTTTAACCCTTGCCTGTTTTTAATAAAACTCCATAGCACAGAATCAGTAACTGCCAGTCCAACTACTGGTTCAAGCATAAAACAACCATCCTTATATTTAAGCATTTTGTAAATGCCTGAAATAAATAGGGGAATAAGTAAATTTGCATAAATAACCCATAAACCAATCTTTAATATGCTAGATTTCTTTGTAAAATCCACCCATTTGAAAAGCCTTTTTTCATAATCAGGTATATACCCTCTTGTATTATCATTCATAATATTAATATTTCTCATTCTTTTCTTAATCAAGTGTTTAATATTATTTACATGAGCGTGATGCACTCCAGTATTGGGAATGTAAGCAAAATACCCATAACCCTCAATAAGTAATTTAAGGGGAACCTCAAGATCCTGGAATCTATCCCCCTTAAAAAATCTCTTTAATAATTCAGTTCTATAAAGACAAAGCCCTATTGGAGGGGGATTATTAAGTCTAAGCTTGCATAAATAAAAACTATCTTCTTTTTTAACAATTACAGATTCTATTCCAGGAGTGAGGAATTTGTAAAGCGGATCTCTCTGAAGCGAGTCATATGATAAATACCTGTTTAATGCATTATCATTAATCTTAACTACGAATTTCGTGAATGTGGCACTTATATTTTTATTGGAAAATGGAACAATCATTTTTTTAATCCAGTTATTTGAATCAAGAAACATATCTGCATCAAGATACATGAAAAATTCTCCTGCAGCTTTCTTTAAAGCAATCATTTTTCCGGTATCATAATCTTTTTTTAGGCTATTATCTAATATTTTAACTCCATATTTACTGAATTTCTTTACAATTTCCATGGTTCTGTCAGTTGAACCCGCATCAACAATAATTACTTCTATAAGTTTTTTATTATAATTCTGATTATAAATTATGCTTAAGCATTTTCCAATATTTCTTCCCTCATTTAATACAGGTATTGCAATGCTTATTTTATTTTTTATCATATTAATTGAAAATCTCGTTAAATTTATCTTTTCCTTTTAAAAAATGCTCTACAACAATGCTTTTTTTGCTTATTAATGATTTTAATTTATTATCGCTTGCTTTTCTGTTTTTCTGAATAAAAGACCTTTTTTTATGGAATTTAGAAATATAAATCCAAGGCATAGAAATAAATATTTTAGCAAATGAAAGCGTCCTAATAGGCGCAAATCTTATTGCTGCAACTATTTCAAAAAATATTCTCAAAGGCAATATTTTTGTTAATTCTATGAATGAATAATTTTTTATTAGTGCAAGCAGATGATTTCTTGTTATAAAATAGTCTTTTTTTGCATTTTTAATACTTAAATTAGATTGTTTGGTTGTATAGCTTCCAATGTGATAAATTTCTGATTTTGGAGCAAACCATATTTCCTTACTATAAAGATTTGTTCTCCAGCAGAAATCAAGTTCTTCAGCATACATAAAAAAATCTTCATCAAATCCGCCGGATTTTAGAAAAAAATTTCTATTTACCAGTAAACAAACCCCACAACCCCAAAATATTCTCATTTCATCATTATACTGTCCTTTATCTTTTTCAATAATATTAAAGATTCTCCCCCTGCAAAATGGATACCCATATCTATCAATAAAACCTCCTGCAGCTCCCGCATATTCAAAATCCTCTTTATGAAAAAAAGATTTTATTTTTGGCTGGCATGCAACACAATTCTTATGCTTTTCCACTGTTTTGATCATTTCATCAAGCCAGTTTTTTCCAACAATAGTATCATTATTAAGAAAAATAAGATATCTGGATTTTGCTTCTTTTGCAAGAATATTGCATGATTCTGCAAATCCTATTGTTTTATCTGTTTTGTATATTTTTACTTTTGGAAATTTTTTTCTGACAATATTTTCACTCTTGTCCTGGCTATTATTAAGAAGAAGATAAATATCTGCATCCTTTGTATTTTTCTTAATAGAGCCTAAACACTGTTTTATTATATCTTCCCCATTTAAATGCACTATAAGAATATCTGCTTTTGCCATTTTTATTTTTCTTCATCCAGTTAATTTATGATGTATCTTAGCCACTTCAGGTATTTTATTATAAAACCTGACTATAAAATTTAATGGAGAGTATAAAATCCTTAGTCTTAAAACTCCAAGAAACATTTTCATAGGTGTCTGAACAAGATTTATTTTTGATCCAGATTTGTCATTCCATACTGTTGGATGCTCTTTTATTCTGAAATTATTTCTTTTGCATAAATAGAGAAGATTTATATCAAATGCCCATTGAGTTATATTTATTTTTGGAGTTATAATTTCTATTACATTTCTTTTAAATATCTTGGCCCCGCATTGAGTGTCTTTATATGGCATAAAAAATAAAACTCTTGTAATAAAATTAAATCCTCTGCTTGTCAGTTTTCTTAAAAAAGTTTGCGGAGTGTCTATTACTGATTTTTTCATCCACCTGCTTGCTATAATTCCATCATAATTGCCAATATTGCCTGCAAGCTGATAAAAATCACTTGGAGATGTTGCCATATCTGCATCAACAAAGCCTATTAAATTGCTAGCTTCATTATTTATTCTAAGAGAATGCTTAAAACCCTCTGTTACCGCAAATCCTTTCCCGCCCTGAACAAACTCAATATAGCTTATTTTCTTGTATTTCCTGGAATATTCTTTAACAATATCAATAGTATTGTCTTTACAGGCATTTAACACAATAATTATCTCATGCCTTAATCCTTGTTTTTTTTCTATATCAGAAAAGAATTTTCCATACACTTCAAGTGTTGGTCCTATCCTTTTTTCTTCATTATGCGCAGGAATTATTATGCTTAGCATGAATTATCGCAGTATAAAAGGCATTTAAACATTTTTATACTCAAAATGTTAATACTGAGATATAGTAAAATTACTATTTTTTCTTAGTAAAACAAATAAACTTCCAATCAAAAGCAAAAGGCTTGAAGCAATCATTGCAAGAGAATACATATAAATATTTTGATGAAATCCCCATAATAGGCCTATTTCTATAACTACAAATATAATAAGAAAGCTAAGCTTGACTGATTTATTGATGGATATTCCGTAAATTAATATAATATTGGCTAAGGAAATAAAGGTAAATGCAAGACTCATATTTAAAAGAATATGCGAAGCATCAATATACTGGCTTCCAAATAATAACTGGATTATTTTTGAAGGAAAAAGAGCATAAATCGCTGAGATAATAAGGCATATTCCAACAACCATTATTAAAGCCCTGTAAAATATTTTTTTTGTATTATATTCATTATTATTTTCAAAATTCTCAGATGAAAGCGGAAGCATTGTTTTGCTTATAGCAACTGTTGCAAAAAATATTATTTTTCCAGCAAGATTGACAACCGCGTATTGCCCTGCTATAACTGGATCAAAAAATCTTTTTGCAAGAATTACGTCAATGCTTTGAACAAGAAAAACAGCTAAAAGAGAAAATAATATGGGCATGCTGTAGGAATATATTTTTGAAGTGTTAACAGCCTCTTTTTTTGAATTGATAATTCTTTTCAATGGTATTAAAGATAAGGCAAAAGCGCTAATTGTTCCTAGAATTACTCCTATCATTGCTCCATACACCCCAAATCCGATAAATACCAAGCCGATTGATATGGCTAATTTTATTGTTGCTTCAGATACCATATTGAATCCAAGAGTATTAAATTTCTTTATTCCTTGCATAACTCCCCTTGAAGCTGGAAGAAGAGGTATTGAAAAAATCATTAAAGAGGTTAGTAAAAAAACAAGAAAATTAATTCCAAGAAAATATGAAAAAGCATATGTAAATGGTATTGAAATTATAAAAACTCCCAGTGCAATTAATAATCCCTTTGAAAAAACCCTTTTTAATAAGTAATTTATCTCTCCAATTTTTCTTTGAGAGTTAAATTTCGCTGAATATTTAGTCATAAGCGTTTGAATGCTTTCAGAAGGAATTGCCACAAAATAAAGAAAAGCCATCAAAACGGCAAGTACACTATAATCTGCAGGACCCAAAAGCCTTGCCATAAAAAACTGAAAAAGGAAGTTTAAAAAATTAAAAATATTAAACATTATAGAAAGAATTATGCTTCCCTTAATCAACTCATTGGATAATATTCGTTTTATTGTCATTTTTCTTTAAGGTTTGGAAACCTTTCTAAAAGGTTTATTTTTAGCATATTAGTATAAAAATATAAAAAAACCCAGTAATACCATAATGATTTGGAAAAGATAGATAAGAAGAACAACTTCCCATTCGTAAGCCTTTCTGCTTTTTTTGATTTTTTCCAGAAGTTTTATTGCAACATGAACAAGGCTGTAAAATTTATTATATTTATTTTTTATTGAACCGTCTTTTTGAGGCATTGCAAATGATTCCTTTTTTAACTTTCCTCTTAACTTTAATCCAACCTCTAAAATATAAGGTAGAAAAATAAATAATACAAAAAGCTCATAATTTCCAAGTATAGCCATTATTGCAATCAGCGCTCCAACTGAATAAGTCAGAACATCTCCAGGAAAAATTTTTGCAGGATATTTATTATAATGCAAAAATGCAACTAATGAAGCAATCATGCATAATGCAATTAAGCTAAGCCATGTTGTTCCAGTTACTGCAGAAAAAATTGCAAGTGTTGACAAGAGAATTATGCCCTGTCCTGCTTCAAGACCATTATATCCTGCTAAGAAATTAAATGTTGTTGAAGCGCCTATAATGCCAAGTGGAATTAATATTAGAGGGTAAATTATCCCAATATTAATCTTTCCAAGAATAGGAATAGAAATTCCAGGATTTCCTGCATTAATAACTATCAATGGAATTGATGCAAATAAAACTAAAAAAATTCTTGTTTTTTTGCCAAGCCCAATTTTCCAACCTAATATATCATCAATCATTCCTATAAATGAAACCAGGATTATTGTGCAGATTAAGGCAAATATCTCAATTAAATTATCTGTAGATTTAAAATAAAACGTTTTTATAGCAACATATATTAAAACTCCAAGGACAAATCCAAGAATAACTGTAATGCCTCCAGCTTCTGCAACTATTTCTTTTGAGATTTTGTTTATATCCCTGCCTGTTAACTCTGCTTTTTTAGCTCTTTTTATCCATAGAGGGATTATGTAAAATGTTGCTAAAAATGAAATTGCAATTGATATTAGCAGTAATGGCTCCATAAAAGAATATAGTTTATACCTTTTTAAAAGTTTATTGATTTATCTCACTCTTTTCAATTCTTCATTTGGATAATCTAATTTAAGATAATCTGGATTTATCTTTACATCAGAAGGATATTGAACTTCCCATATCTTTATCGGGCCTAAAAATTGGCCTTGATAATACACAAAATCCTCTAAATTCAGGCCCTGAGCTCTTAAATCCGCAGTTATAATTGAAGGTTCATTATGAACTAATTTAAAGTTCCCCTCTTCTGCAAATAGATATTTTCTTATAAGAAGAGAATGAACAGTTCTTCTGCTTAAATAAAATAGCGAGCCATATTGCATTTTCTGCAAGCCGCCGGATGTAGATTCAAGTGTTGGCATTATGAATACTCCAGCATCAATTCCAGAGCCAAAATCATGAAGTTTTCCGTCATAATATGAATATCTTATTGGAACATTTACCTGCCTACCTTGCTGAACAAATATTGCTTTTGGTTGCAGTAACGCTCCAGAAATATTTTGCTCAATTACAATTGCTCCAATTCCCGAATTTTCTTGCATAAAAGTATATTTTGTGCCATTATCCTCCCAAATTATATCTTCATCCAATCCACTTCCGCCAGTATAAGCATATATTTTTCCATTGTTGGTTTCTTTTGTAGATCTTGGATCCATGAAAAATGTTGAAATATAACTGAATCTGTCATAATCTTCATCAGCTCCAATACTGCTGAATGCAGAATACTTTCCTATATCTGTTGAATCAATCAGCAAATGTGTTGCATTATGAGTATAAAGAAATTCTAATGCTGTTGAATCATTTGGAGTTGTCAGAACATGTCTTCCCATTAAATGATTCCAATAGACAATGGCATTTCCCCCATCTAATACTGTTGCTCTCTCTCCAATACTCTGAACCCAATAACCATAATCCCACCAGTGGCCAAAAACAGCATTTTCAGAAGTACTTTCTCTTGCCCATGACATTGCTTTCTGCCACTGCCACTGGTAAGATCCGGGATAGAATCCTTCTGCCTGTGCCTTACTGTAATTATAAAACATATACCCACTATAAATAATTGAGATAATAAGTGCTGCAGCAATAACCCATAAAATTATTTTATTTGTATCTTCCTTGGATTTTATAGAATTATCAACAAACTTTACTAGAAAATAACTGGCAAGAATACTTGCCGGAGGAACAAGCATCATAATAAATCTCACCCCCCCTCTTGCTGCAAGCAATGAGGTAAAGAATAGGGTAAATAATATAATATATCCAAAATCAATTTCTAATAAACTCTTCTCATTTTTCTTGTTATATTTATACAAGATATATAATGTACAAATGGCAAAAACAACCATACCTCCAAAATAAAGTACAATACTCTCAATGCTAACTCCATTAAACTTGCTATTTTGTGAGTATTTGCTGAAAATAACCGCAAATATTGCAAATGCATAAGAAGCAGTTATAATTATCCTGTCCTTTTTAGCTATTTTATTTACTAAATTATAAAATAATACAATTGAGCCTATTATAAAAACCCAGAAGAATATTTGGATACTTCCTATTTGAGGGCCAAACTCACCAGCAAGCTCATTGAAAAAAGGCTGCCTGTTTTCAGCCACAGTCACTACAAATCTGTTAGTTGCCAATGGTTTTATGAATGAATTTAACAGCTCATTAAATTGCTGGTATATAAAATTATTTTTGAATATTATTATAGAAAGGATGATGAGTATTAGTCCAACTAATAAGATTGAGATAATTTCTTGTGGAATATGATATTTTTCTTTTAAATCATTTAACTTTTTTACTTTTATTTTTTGGTAAACAAACATATCAAATACAATAAATGCTAATGTTGCAAAAACAGGTATTGTTGATGTTGATGTGAAAAAGCTTGTAATGGTATATCTTGAAGAAAAGATCATTAATATAGGCATAAAGGCAATAATCCAGGCACAATATCCTGCAAAATCAGTTTTCTTAACTCTACCAGCAACAAAATAAATAAAAACAGATAATCCAACAGATAAGAAAATAAAAGTTACTCCTCCCCAGACTAATCCAAGCAATGCAGTTGCCACTCCGGATAAAGCCCCATAAATTACAGATTTTTTATAATCTTCAGATTTAAAAGCAGAGATTATAAAATAAAAAGATAGCGAGATAAATAAAAACCCGGCAGCTTCCTTTTCAGGTATTCCTGCAATTGTTCTTGGAAGTATTGAAGGAGTTACAGCTAAGAATAATGTAGCTATCAAAGCAATAATATTTGGCAAATTTTTATTTTCAAAGCTGTCATAAAATATTTTTCTTGTTAAAAAAAAGAAAACTATGCAAGTAAGTGCAAAGGCAATTACCGGAAATATAATTGCTGCATAAGTTATAGTAACTTCTTTATTAAATACTGATAATATTTGATAAAGCCAATTTATCATGTAAGCCAAAAGCTTCATCTCTCCAGCAGTATCATAGCCAAGAGGAGTATATCTCATAGTGTCTATTACAAATAGTTTTCCATGTTCTGCAATATATTCTGCCCATCTCAAAAATAAGAAAGGGTCTAAATCCGGCCCCAATGTCCAAGTGCCTGTTGAGATGTCCTTTAATCTTGGAATGTTTCTTGTCCTTATGTATACTGCAATCCAAGTAATAACTGCTAAGATAATATAATAAATCCATTCCTTTCCTTTTAATAATTTAGCAATTTTTTCTTTCCTTATTTCAATTATTTCATTAGCTTCTTCTTCATTTCTAGAATTTCCATTTTCTGCCATTGTTATTATTAATTACTCTCTTCTAACATATCCTGAGCAGTCTGCTCTTTTAAAACAGTCTCCTTCTCACCGCAATTCGGGCAAGATCTTGGCAGTTTGTCAATTTGCATGCTAAATTGGTAGTTGCATCTTTTACATCTGAAATTAGTCATTTTTGTCTTTTTTTAAGTTAATTTATATATTATTTTGTAACTTTTTTAAAGGTTTATTATTAATAGAAATTAGAGTTTAAAGGCATTTTTAAATATTGTTAATATCCAATATGCTTAGTTCTAGTATTTCTTTAAGTATAATTGTTATGATTAATGTTAATATACAAACATCAGAATCTTTCTCATTTAAATTAGGGTAAGATTATACCAAAGTTTAGTATATAATTTGTAAAATATTTTAATCTCTAGATGATAATTAATAAAAATCAGAAACTTACTCATCAAAATTAGGCAATAATATGGTATGATTTCAAAATGTTCTTGAATCCATACAATACTAAATTTCTCATTTTGGAGAAATTTAACATTATTTATTAGTTAGTTAAATTAAGATACTTAACTTTTATGATATGATGGGTAACTCGTTCTAAATAAAAAATTTAACCTATAGATAACTGCGTAGATTAAGTTACATAATTATTTTAAAAAAATGACATTAACAACTCTTTTCTTCTCTGAATACTCTGCATTTTTCTTTTAACAAGGTGTCTTAATTCTTTTGTGTTTTGTGCTTGATGATTTTTTAACTCATAAGCTTTCAAATATTCCCAAACATGCTCATCAGGATTTAACTCTGGAGCATAAGAAGGCAATCGATAAATTTTTATTTTATTCATATTTTCTTCTATAAACTTATCAACTTTTTTTGCTCTATGAACTGGAGACCTATCTTCAATAATGATTATTTTTCTATGAGGATGCTGTTTCATTATTTGTTTTAAAAATTCTATATGCTCTTTAGCATGAACTTTTCCTTTTTCAATTCTGAAAATTAATTTCCCTGCAGGACTTATAGCAGAAGTTACAATAAAACTTCCCCGATTTCCTGTAACCATTACTTTTGGAGTTTTTCCT
>JAGVWP010000030.1 GCA_018304985.1 Candidatus Pacearchaeota archaeon | reverse complement strand
TTTTTTATAATCCTCCCTTAGTTCAGGCTGCAAACCTGTTCTTCTAAGATAATCATTAGCATACAATATAAATTCTTTAGGACTTTCGTTTCTAAGAACACTCATTGCTTCATTATTGGTTAAAACATCTAAATCACAAGGAACAACTAAAACTGATTTTGATAAGTTCTGTTTATTGTGTTCATCTTTAACACCAACACAAACTACCCCTGCAGAATTTGCAGCACTAACCCCGCTTTCAGAATCTTCAAATGTAATTGTTTCCCAAGGATTAACACTCAGAGAGCTACATAAACATCCATAACCAACTACTTTTTTATCTACATACAGGGCATAAGGATCATCTTTCTTTCCCATTTCTTTGTAAAAATCATCTCCAGTGCATTCTAATCTTCTAAACAAATCATTAAGGGAAAGTCTTTGTTCACCTGAAAGCCCTTTAATCTCTTCTTTTCTTGCTTGAGTTATTAATCCCAATTCTAATCCACTCTGCTTAGCTTTTTGGAAAAATCTTATATTTCCTTCAATTCTTTCAGAATAATAACCTTCAATTGGATTTTTTATACTTCCTCTAATTCTTTCTAAATCTTTAGGAGTATAATTCTTACCATTATAGCAAGTTAATTTCCAGACAGCATCTCTGGTATCTTTTCTTGACATTCCTGCTAGATTAGTTACTCTTTCAAATTCCTCTTGATATTGATTGCATGTTTCTTTGACTTTAGCAAGAACATCTTGTCTCTTTTCTTCCAATTCTTTAATAAAATCATCTGAAATTCTGCTTTGTATTCTTAAAGATGCTATAAACCATTCTGCAGCTTTTGCAAATTCAGTTCTTAAGAGAACTCCATCAAAGTCAGTTAGTATTTTATTCATTTTTTTCCTCTTTACTAAAGTTTTTTCTCATAAATTCCTCGATAATCCTCAAAACTTCAGAAGATCTTTTTTCATCAAGGTTTTGATTTAATTCCCGAACATATCCATTAATTTTCTTGTCTTCTTCACCATTATAATAATATTTGGGATCTGCTTGTTCTCTTGTTTTTTTATAAATCTCGCCTAAAGCAGAAACATATGCAACTCTATTTTCTTCACTTCCCAGCCTATCCCCCCTTTCAAAAACATTTCTTGTAATTTCAAGAACAGGCCTTATTCCATATCCGCTTCCATAAGGAGTCCCAAATACAAAATATTTTATTGAAGACACACCTTCAACAGCATCTAATAAGCAGGATAATTCTTTTTTATTTAATCTTTCTGCTAATTCTCTCATGCTAGAGTTGATTTCACCTAACCATCCGCAATAAAGTCCAATCCGGTCATAGTCCATATCAGGATCGCCCCTATAACTATCACCATGCTCATTTATTGATTTCAAAAAATCTTTAAGCTTTTGTTCTAATTTAGTGTCCATACTAATAATAATCATCAATACTATATAATTATTTTTAAAGTATAATAGATATACATATAGATATACAGACGATATATTGATAAAATTTATATACTTGTTTTTCATGATAGAATAGAGGTTTTATGTTAAGATGATAAGAAAAATAATTCGATCAGGTCCTGCAACACTTTCTGTTTCTCTTCCAATGAATTGGGTTAAGAAGTTTAAGCTGATAAAAGGCCAAGAAGTTAATGTTGAGGAACAAGGAGATTCTATAAAAATAAAAACATCTCTCCTAATTAAAGAAGAAAGTGCAAAACTGAATATAACTGAACTCTATCCTCTTTCAACAAAAATAATAGCTATGCTTTACCGAATGGGTTATAAAAATATAAAAGTAATCTACACCCCCAATCATGTAGTCTTGCACAGAGGGAAAGAAATAAAAGAGCTTGATATGATTAAAAATACATTTGATCATTTGATTGGAATGCAGCTTTGGGAAATTGGAAAAGATAAGAATGAAAATTATGCTACAGTAATTGAAAGCACTAAATTAAATCCAAAAGAATTCGATAATGTTTTTAATAAATTATACTTTCATTTAATGCATCAGTCAGAGCAGATTTATGAAGCTCTTTCAAAAAACAAAGATATATTTGATGAAGCTTATCTTGTTGAAAGATTAATAAATCAAACCAATGATTTTTGCATAAAAATATTAATCTCCTTTGGGCATGAAGATCCTAAAAAAACTCTTAATTATCATGAGTTTATTTTAATATTAGAGTCTATTGGAGATAGATATTTTGATATAGCTAAAAATTATCATAAAAATAAAGAGATAATAAACTCTGAAACAGTAAAATATCTTAAAAAAGCCAATGATTTTATTGAACGCTCTTCTTCTTTGTATAGGAAATTTGATTTTGAAAAACTTATTCAATTAACAAACGAAGTTTATGAAACAATTGATGAATATAAAGATAAATTAAGAAAAAACAAACTAAAGAACAGTCTTGTTTCACACAATGTATACTCAATCTTCCTTGAGCTATATAAAATAGGCGAGTTGATATTTAATCTTAATCATGAATTTTTCAGAGACGAGTAACATTTTTATTAGTTATAATCTTTTCCAAAAGACAGTATATCCTTTAGGATATATTATTTTACACCGAGTATTCCGAGGTTCAACTCCTCGTGGGACCATATAAACTAAATTGGGCTAAAACTCAAGAAAACAAGTAGTTCGTTACAAAAGGTTACCTTTAGGATACATTTGTTTACACAAAAGTAGAAATTTTCTTTAGTTTCTTACACTCTCAAATAAACTGCAAGAGTCTTTCCCTTTTTTATTCTTTTAATCAGGCCTCTTCTTTCCAATTCCTGAAGAACATAACTTAGCTTTGCTTTAGACATATTTGCTCTTAATCTCAAAGTATTCTGTGTTATTCCAGGCTGCTCTCTAACAGCTTTTACAACCTCTTTCTCAAAAGGATCAAGCGCTTTCATAATAATGGAGAATTTTGAGTCTTCTATCTTATTATTTTTTTCATCCTCAAGTTTTTTTAAAATAGCTTTCTCGGTTTTATTGAAAAATAAAAGGTAGAACCCAAGAGCAAGAATAAATGAGAAAACACCTATGGCAAAATGAGTTACTGAAAGCCCCTTTTCAAGTGCAAAGCAGTTTTCATTCGGAAAACATCCTAATTCACGCGATTGTTCTGCAAGCCTGTTGTTATAATAGAATAAAATGCCTCCGACTAGCAGTGAAATAATAATAAGCATAACACCAAGTTTTTTATTTTCCATCAAAAAATAACTATTGTTAAGTTTTTAAGTTTATCGTTGTTTTGATTACACTAACAAAAGTAAACCTCTCTATAACAAGATAATAGGACATCCAAGAATTACCTAGACTTAATATTTAATTCTATTGCTTAATTTTGAAAACATGCCATATTAAATTTTCATCTTGAGAAAATTTAGCTTTATTTTACATTCATTAATATTTAATTTGTAGCTAAACTACCCTTTATTATTGTATATTTTTACACGTTATGGTTTTATCCCTATGCCAAAAGCACATGGCATTAACAGAAACGAAAAAAGCAAACATAATTAAATGGAAAATTAGCTTAAATTATGGGAGAAAATCAATATTTTTATGCCACTACTATCAAAAATAAAAAAGTTTTTTGAAAAAAATGGAGAGGAGCAAAAGCAGATAGAAGTGGAAAGGATTACTTTTAAAGAGCTTGACCAAAAAATTAATCTAGAAGAGATAAACTTAGAAAAAGAAAGAAATGAGTTAAAAAACAAAGTAATATCAATTTCAGATGTTTTCATTAATGAAGCAGAGGGGAAAATTAAGGTTCTTAACCTAATTAATATAGACTCTAAAAAAGAAGAAGAAAAATTAAAAAACATAGTAAAAGACGGGCTTGATTTATACATTTATTGCATTAATGAATTAATTATTAATCTAAAAATACTAAGCTCTCTGAAGACAGAGGACTATTTCAGAAAATTATTATCAGCAATACAGGTTTTTAGCAGAAATTCAATAAAAGCACGAGAAAAAGCTACTATCCTTATAGGAAAAGAGATTAAAGAAACAGAAGACGTTATTAAGAGCTTTCTGGCAAAATGTAATTTTATTTTTAATGAATATAATAGATTAAATAATAAAAACGAAAAGCTTAAGATGATTAAAAAAATGCTAATGGAATTTTCTGAATCTTTGCATTTTGAAGAATTGCTAAATAAAGAAGTTAAGTCATTAAATGAGATTTTTATTAAAAATAAGGACCAATTAAAACATATAAATAATCAAATAACTGCTATTAAAAATAATTTAGAGTATGCTCAGGATTTAGAGAAAAGAGACAAATTTGCCACTGAAAAGCAAAGATTAGAATCTGAAATAAGAACCATAAAAGAAAAAATAAATTTCAAGCTGCTTGCAGAAATTTATCATGTAAATAATGAAAAATTTGATATTGTTAAAAAATATTCTTCTAATTTCAAAAGATCCCTTATAGAAGATAAAACCCTTGATATAGTTGCAATTTTAGGTGAAGCAAAAATAAATGGCGATATTGATTTAACATTATTTGGCAAAATTCAAGAAAAAATAATCAAGTTTGAAAATGAGATTATTACAGAATCTGATAAAAAATTGGCTGTTTTAGAAAATGAACTTAAAAATATAAATATCTTTAATTCCCAGACAGCTAAAGAAATTGATGAGAAAAATAGAAAAATAGAAAAATTGCAAGCAACAAAAGAAAATTTAAAAAATGAAATTAAAAACCAAGTTCAAATGGCCATAAATGGAATTAAGATTAGTGAAAATTCCTAATTAGTGAAGAGGTAATTTCTTTTTCTACTTTATCTTATTATAAATAACTGCAAAAAGCCATCCAGCTATTAAAGCTATCACAATAACTTCTATTATCCCTAAAATAGCTCCAGTTAATGTTGGTGTTGTTGCAATTTTAGATACATCAATTCCATGGAATATTGCTCCGAATAACTTTGTAATAGTTTCTGGTGCAATAAATATCAGCAAAGCACATACTATAGATATTATTCCTGAAACGCTTGCTAAACTTAAAGCAACTTTCTTAGGATTTAATTTTTCTGCCATTTTTCACCTCCTTTCATTTTGAATTATTGATAATCTCTTTAATATATTTCTCTACTTCTTCAGTTTCTTCTTTGTTGATTTCCGGAAAGAATTGCGAAATCATGGTTGGTTTCATGCCTGCTATTTTAACCTTCCCATTTTCTTCAAAAATATTAATTTTACAGGGCATACAAAGAGAAATTAGCCGATTTTTATTCAAGAAATTATTTGCATATTTACCCAAACAAATTTCAATTATCTTTAATGGCTTTTGCTCAAAACCCTTTGCAGCCAGCCTTTCTTTTACATCATAGATTTGAAATAAAGTCCACCCTTTTTGTTCAACTTCTTTTAAAACAGATACAATTGCTTCATCAAAACTCTTTTCTGTTTCGACAATATATGCAAAATCTTCAATTCTCATTTTATATTTATTTTTTATTTAACATTTATTAAAATTTTAATTTGCAAACCCATTCTGGAACTTTGGCATTTTCAGCTAAATCATATTGTGACCAATAAGGTTTTATATCCAATACTGGTGTATTGTTTAAAACATCTAATCCCTCAACAATTATCTTGTTTTTATTTCTTTTAATTAATTTAACAGTTGTGATAGCAATCGGATTAGGCCTGGCAGGGCACCTGCACGCAAAAATCCCGACTTCCGGAACTTCCTTGTTTCCTTGCGGTCTGTGTTTTGTTACATAATTCTTAACTTTGTCCATCCAATAAACCACAACTACATGCGAGTAATCTTCTATATTGTCTAAACCTTTAGCATATCTCTTATCTAAAATTATCTCTGAAACTTCTTTGAGAAATCCTCCATATTTATGCTGTTTCACATTATTTTTTACAATACCAATGGGCCTTATTTTTATCTCTTTCATTTTTTTAATTTAATTTATAGTGCATAACATGCTCATAAACACCGCTCCACATCATGCCGAATGTAAATGCAAATATTAATTCTTCAAGAGGAACGCCTAAAAGTAATATCCCTGAAATTGCCTTTAAATTCCAGAAACTTTCAATAGCATAAGGGTAAATCAGATTAAAACTAAGGAAGAATAAAAAATATAAAGCAAGAAATAACAATCCTCCAATAAAAGTCTTTTTAAGAAGATCAGGCCTGCAGAAAACAGCAGCTACTCCTCCTACAAACATCACAATACTTGCTGAATAAATTGGGTTTAGTTCAGTTAGAGAATATAAAATCAAAAATATAATTATTGGAGAGAATAAAGCTAATAAATGAAACCTATGCCTTTTTATTTCAGCTTTTGGCATTTTTTTATGCCTTGCCTTAAAAATAGCATCGTAAATTACACTTCCAATTCCACCAATAGCAAAGCTAAAAATCAGGCTTTCAATATCAAAACCTGTTGTTGCAGCTAAGTTAAAAAGTGAGGGAGGATTCCAGTATTCCGGAACAAATAAAGGCTCTGTAAGGCCGAAAGGCATTGTAAATAAGCTCACATAAAACATCTCTTTTCTAACCTTTTTTCTAAAAATAAAAATGACAATCCAAATTAATAATAAACTAGATGAAAATACCATCCACTCATTAAATATATTCAATACCATCCACTCATTTTTACCTCTTTTTATTTAAGATTATTTAGTAAATATTGTTTTTATATCTTTTTAATTGTTCTTACTATTTCATTTTAATGTATCATTAAACTTAACGAGCTAAAAATAAGCAAGGCTAAAATAACAAGTACTCCTATTATAGTTCTCCAAGATACTTTTTTCTTTTCTTCAATACTTTTGTTATTTAAAAGATCATTTTGATAGCAATCCATTTTTTATTATCCAAAATATTACTTTTTCTTTCCTTTCTTCTTTCCTGATCCGCAGCAATTTAATTTAATTTTTACCTCCATTATTTTTAATTTTATTAATATTTAAAGGGAAAGTTTCATAAAAAACATTGGCATTTAAAAGGAAAGTTTGATAAAGAAAACCTTTGGTTGTCTTTATAGGAGATGTCATAAGAAGAACCATTGGTTCTTTTTATTAGCCGCAGCAACTTCCTCCCTTTGAACTTTTGCAATGCCCTGCAATTTCAGTTTCATAACTATCAGCATGTTCCTTACTACAAAATGCCTTCTTTCTTGTTCCAATAAAACCAGGAACTTTAACATCTCTGAATACTTCTTCATTTTTCTCTATTTTACTTTTGCAGTATTCACATTTTTTCTTAAATAAGCTCATTTTATTATTTTAATTTTAATATATAGCTATGACATCTAAGGAAAATATTGCAAACAATCTCGTGTTTCAGCATGATGTCCTAGATGCTCTTTCCATGATTGTTCAGTATAACCTTGCTGTATTCTGCATTTTTCAGGGATATTGCTATTGCTAACGCTATTTGCAACATTAACAATTTTTGCATTTCCAATTTTTATAATACCAAAACTTACTAACAGGAGCAATACTATAACAGCTATAATAACGATGTAAATTAACATTTTCCCGTTTATTTCAGCCATTAATCTAATCCTCCTTTCATTATTTTCATTTTTGATTTATGGTTTAGCATTAAAATAATTCCAAGAATACTTGAAGCAATTCCTATTGAAAAAAATGCTTTTTGATATGCCATTAAAAAAGAAGTAAATGCGCTTAATCCTGTAATCCCTATTAATGGAATAATATTCAATAAATAATGGCTGCAGCATGCAATCATTGATCCTCCGGAAACTCCTCCAGAAGCAGCCATTCCTGTATTTATAGCTGCATCGTGTTTTATTGAAGTATAAAGCCCTATTTGCATTCCAAATCCTAGAGCTAATGGAACAATCCACAGCCACAATCTTCTAAATTCTGATAAAGCAAACCCATAGCTTTGAAAGATAGTAAGAACAGAAATATAAAATAACAAAATTCCTATTCCTGCTAATATTCCATATGTTAATGCCTTGCCATTTATTTTCATTTAATTCACCTCTATTTTTCCATATACCGTAGAATTGCTTATTATTTGAGTTGCGTATTTTGCCTCTAGACTTAATTTTATTTCTTGCTTTAGTTTGCCTTCTTCATATAATTTCTTAGCTAATAATGCATCCTCATAACATAACCCGCATTCACTTGCATGTCCATCCCATTGCCCGCCATTATTTACATTACCCTGCATAAAACAATCAATTAAGCCTCTTGAGTGCAATCTACCTCCATGATTTGCAGCATCAGACATACAACCGCAGTTACATGGTAAACCTGTTAACTTATCACTACCTAATTTAGCAAAAGAATATGCCTCTTTTATTCCAGGCTTAGTAAAAGCGTAATCTGGAAGGCCTAAAGGATTTGCATAAGCCATTTTAATTATAAAAAAAGTTCCAAATATAGAAATAATAAGTATTCCAATCCACAAATAATTATAATGATATTCTTTCATTTTTATCCTTTACAACATTCAATTAATTTTTTTATAAATTTCGTATTATTATAAAAATAAATTAAAACAAACAATGCCCATAAAATAATAAATATTAAGGCGCTTTTGATAATATTTTCAAAACCTTTAAAATTGATAACATAATAAGCAATAATTATTAGAGTTAAAATAAATGGAAGCCTGAATATCTTGAGTTTTTTATTTTTCTTTCCAATTTTTTTATCAATAAAATAATAAATGCCTGTAAGAGACATGCCCATTAATAACGAAATTGCTAAAATATTGTCAAATAAGCCATACCAGTATAAAACCAATAAACCTAACCATGTCAAGATTATAGATATACAAATAACGCAGAAATTACCTTTAAGATTCTTACCTTTATTTTTTCTAATATTTTCAATAACATTTTTAGCAGCTAAAAGTACAAAAAATAAACCTATAATTCCATATATTATAAAGTTTATTTCAGCCATTATTAAAACACCATCCAAAATAATAATGCGTTTAATATTAATGATCCAAATGTAAGAACCATAGTTTGATAGTTAAATAAAACATTCCCGTTATTCTTTTTCTTTAGTTCATTGCTAACAAAAAAAGTAACAAATGATACAACAGCCCCTGAAATTGAGCCAAAGATTATGCTCTCCATGCCAAATATCCTATAGGTGTTTGCCGGGCCAAATATGCCTGCATAGTAAAAGCTTAAGATGGTAAGAACAAAAGTAGCAATAGTTATGCTGCCTATTCTTAAGAAGGCGTTGCCCCCAATATTTCTTTTCTTTAGAATGTTATTCATCCATAATGCTGAAGAAACAATCATGGCTCCAACAAAAATGCCCACGATAGAATCATCCCAGCCAAGAGACCTAGTTACCCCAACTCCAACAATTGTGGCTGCAGTGCAAAGAGGGCAATGCGCCATAACACTGGGTATAACTGCAACCACAATTAATATAGCTGTTAATAAAAACATAGATGTTTTATAAGCCCGGCTGTTTCTTTTACTCTTCTTTCTTTGTTTACCTTGTATTTTTGTTTTTATCATTTTTTTATATTAGATTTACAACATTCTAAAACCATAAAATTAAAAAAGTAAAAATAAATTTAAATTAAATTTCTTAACATCCACCGACCATTCCTGCTCCGCTTGAGGCACTAACTGGCGCTACTTTTCCTTGAGCCCTTGCTGGAACTGTTCCGTGCATTTCATAATTCATTATTTCATTTTCTGTCCATCCAGTTGTATCAAGTTTTCCAGTACTGGTTTGCCCGGCAACTGCGTTTCCAGTTAGGCTTGATACTTTAAATGTCAAAAAGAGCACTGCTAAAAAAAGTATGCCTATAATAATCCACATAAATGTTTTTTTGTTCATTTTCATATTTTTTATTAGCAGATCATCAGCAGCCTCCGACCATTCCTGCTCCAGCAGGTGCTGCACTTTTTACAACCTGTCCTGCAGTCTGTACAGCTGAAGTATTTCCAGACACTTTAAATGTTAGAAACAATACCGCCAGGAATAAAACTCCTATTACAATCCACATTAAAGTTTTCTTTCTTATCTGCATTTTGCTATAACCTCCTTTCAATTCTTCCATTTTCTCTAAATCCTTACAACAATCATTATGTTTTTTTGTTTTGCAGCAGTCCATTTTATTTTTCTTTTTATTTTTAAGTCTTTATTTTAGGTTTTATTTATGAATATAAGCTAAATAAGTAAAATAAAAAAATAAATCTCTCATTTAGCATCCACCAACCATTTGACCACTTCCGCCTGCACTTGTAGTTGTTGCAGTTACCTGATTTTCGGCGCCTCTGTAAAGGTTTGAAGCAAGGTTGACATAATTTGTATAATCAACGCCATTTGCTTTCAATGCTTCAGCTTTCTGTTCATGAACTCCTGGAAAGAATAAAACTTTCCATTTTGCCAATTCTTCTAGAATCTCTAAATCTGTCATTTCAGGATTATTAGTTAGCAAATATTTTGCTAAACCTCTCATTGCATAACTATGGGCGCATCCACAAGCGCGTTCTCCATTACTAAAAACAAGTGTTTTAGCGCCACAGCAATATTCACATGCAATTGAACTTCCAATTTTTATGTAACGGGCCATTTGCTCGCTGTTTAACTGTTTATCTTCATAAGCAGATAATTTTTGTATCGCTGCTTCTGTTGATGTAGGGTTGCTTGCACTTACATCATCATACTCAACTCCCAATTTACTTCCGTAAATATCTGGAGTTCCTTTTGGCAATACATCTAAAGCTGAAACAGTTCCAATTCCTGTTGCTACAGCATTGCCTGTTATACTTCTCCCATTGCCAGCTCCGTAAATCTTTGCTCCATTATATACAAGCAAAATTGCAAGAACAGCAATTATAACTACTTGCGCTACGGTTTCGTAGTTGGTCTTTTTTCCTCCTTTCAGTTCTTCTTGATTTGTTTGGTTTTTATTTTCCATAGCATTTTCAGGAAAATAAAATTATATAAGTGCTTTTGTGAAACTAGTTTCACAAAGAAATTTATAATAAACTTGATAGAAAGTGTAAATAATAAAGAATAATTAATCCTTCAGCACAACAATATTAGTCATTCCACGTCTTTTTCTTTCAACTAATCCTCTGCCTTCTAATCTGTCAATTATTCTTGACATCTTTGCTTTTCCAAATCCTGTTTTTTCAATCAGATCTGCCTGAAAAACAGCATCGTTTTCTTGAACTAACTTAAAAACCTGTTTCTCTTCTTGTTTTAATCCGGATAAATCTATTTTCTTCTCGAGCTTTTTCTCTTTAATTTTCCTCACAACAATTCTTTCATCTGGCTTTGTGAAAATTAAAACCAAACCTATAATAATTAACACTCCAACAATGGCAATAGCAAGATAAGTTTGGGTTGTTATAGTATCATACATTGGGCAAACTTGTGCACCATGTGTAGCGCTGCAACTGGCTCCCACAATGTTTTTTAAAGCATTATTAAAGATAAATACTATCCCAATTATTAATAGAGATATTCCAATAACTAAAAATCCAACATTTCTATTTTCCATTTTATTATTATGTTAAGTATATGTAACGGTTTATCATATGAAAGCTAAATACATATACTTTTTAAAGCTTTCGAATTAAAAACCAGCTACTAAAACGTAACAATAAAACCTTGACTTAACCAAATATAAATCATACTAAATTTTTCTTGTGAAAAATTTATTATTGTACAGATTCAAGAACAATTCATGAAATATCACATATTTTTACCTAATTTTCTCGTTTATTCTATTGATCTTTAATCTATTTATTGCAAGGCATATGTTTTAATTAATTTTATCTCAATTTTTTAAGAATCTCTTCTACCTCGTTTGCATGCCCTTTCTCAACTTTTGCAGCATTTCTGAAAAACTCCGCAGCCTCGTTAACTCCATCTGATTTTGCAATTTCGGCAGCTTTAATATAGAAATTATGGCCTTTTAGCTCATCAGTTAAAGCAGCCCTTAGATTTTTCAATGTCTCTTTTATTTTGGTATGATCCATATATATCAAACATAAACACAATTTAAATAGTTTATGAAATATAAATAAACATATAAATTATAACCCTTGTCTATTCTGACAATATAATGAATTATTTTATAAGTTATATTCATCAAAGAAACAATCATTACACATCCCTTCATGCCAATATAGATTATGTTTTCCTATTAACTTATTGCACTTTTTGCAATTATATTCTTTCCTATCATCAGGCTTTTCTTCAAAATATTTCATTTTTTTAGTATGCTCTGGATCTTTAGAATCAATAGATTGTATATAACTTCCCTCACCCCATAAGGACTCTTCATTATTATTACTCTCATTAAAATTTTCACTATCTAATTTACTTAAGATAATATCCTTAACTAAAGGTTCTTTACCATCTCCGGTTTTTAAAGACTCTATTTGCTCCTTACTAATTCCCCTTTCTTCACCCAATTTACTATATTCTTTATTAAAGTTTTTCTTTTTCTCTTTATTTAGAAGATCGAAGAAATTAGCGACCCAATTAAAATAACCTCTATCATTCATTATCCACTTTCTATTTTCTATAGACCACAAAATATATTTAATCACTAATAACAACTCATGTCTAGTTATTTTTCTATTAATTTGTAAGCTGACACTAATTGTCATCATTAAATTATATTCCAAATCACTACTAAAAAAACTAATATCCTTGTCCAAATTGTTTCTTATATTATTCAATGCTTTTACAATATCTTCATCTTTAAGTTCAGTATTATATAACCCATAGTTAGCAATAAAAAATTCAAGCGGACCTAAAAACTCAGCATATTCAAATTCTTTTTGATAAATGCTTTTCATCTCTTTTATTTTTTGATTATCTAGCAATAGATGTTCTTTTAACGGAATAAATCCAATTTGATCTAACTTTTCAATTTTATTATCATTCATTTTAATTTTTTATTTATTATATTAACATTAAATTTTTCAGGTTCCTAGTCCCCAAGCCATTTTTTAAGTTCTTTAATGTTCTCTTTCCATGGGTCTTTTCCAGTATTTAACACTTTTATAAATCGCTCATACCCTCCAGTTCCACCACAATCTTCGGGAGGACAAGCCCTTTCACCTTCTAAACAATAGGGAACACTTGTAACATCTATAGGCAAAGAATTTAATATTCTTTCGACAATAATAATATGCCTCCATGAATCACCAAAATCATATTCATACACAAACCCCTGTTTTTCTTTTATTATATAGTCTCGAAGTTTAACTTTCTTTGAATTTTCTATTTTATATGCAGCATATCCTTCTTTATCTGGCAATTCAATTCTTTTTTTATTTATATTAAAGTAATATAGATGATAATTCTTCCATCCCATAACTCCCTGTATAATATTATGTAGCTGATGAAAAGAGATAGAGTCTTTTGCTAAAAATCTCCGCCAAATTTTTGGGTCAATATCTTCAAGAAATATCTTTAACTGCAGTATTTTTGCCATATATTACTAGGCAAAAGGATCTATTTATTATTTACTATTATCAAAAAATACAAGTAAAAGCAAAAATTTTAAAACTTCCTATCTTTATATTCATATAGCCCCCGTAGTTTAGCTGGATAGAATTTCTCCTTGCGGTGAGCAAGTTCACGAGACAATCGTGAACAATCACAATGAGTGAGCTTGTGAATAGGAGAAGACCGAGGTTCAAATCCTCGTGGGGGCATGAATTTATAAAGAATAGATTTTGACTATTTGGAGACAAAAATGAGAACCACAAGAAGAGAATTTTTGAAAACCGCAGCAAAAATAACCGGAGTTACCAGTTTATTTGTTTCTTTAGAAAGTTGTGTTACTGATTCAAGAAAAGATAATTACGCCGAATTAAAATATGCTTTAAGGGGCAGATGGAAGAATATATCTTATGAAAATAAAAGAAAAACAATAGAATTTTGGGATAAAGAATTAGATGAAGAAGAAAGAAAAAAATTTAGAGAAATATATAAGAATCCTGAAGAAGAATATACTAAGCTAGATAGTAAAAAGAAAGAGATAATAAGTGATTTTTTTAAGAATTTAGACAATACCTCATTTAAAGAAACTGAAGAATACAAGAATTCTATTGATTTAATAAAATATTTCCCTTGGATAACAGATATTAATGATATAAGGAGATCAGACTTAGTACTTTTAGATTATATATTAAGTAGGATAAACTGGCATTGATAATTACAATCTTTAGATAACTTTATAAATAAATAACTCTCATTACTGATATGGTAGCATGGATTATATGGGTTGTTCTTGCGCTAATTGCGCTAATTGTAATTATATTTATTGCTTATTACAATAAATTTGTAGTAAAAGGCAATAGAATAGACAATGCTTTGTCTCAGATAGATGTTCAGCTGAAAAGGCGAGCTGATCTTATCCCTAATTTAATTGAAACAGTTAAAGGATATGCCAAGCATGAGAAAAGCATTATGGAAGATGTTACAAAAGCAAGAAAAGCATTGCTTTCAGCAAAAGGCCTTCCAGCAAGAATAAAAGCCGATAACCAATTGGAATCAGCATTAAAATCAATTTTTGCTTTGGCTGAAAACTATCCAAATTTAAGAGCTAATGAAAATTTCAAGCAGCTACAGGAAGAATTATCCTCAACAGAAGACAAGATAGCTTATTCAAGGCAGTATTACAATGACAGCATACTTGATTTCAATAACTCAATAAAAGTCTTTCCAGGAACATTATTTGCCAAGTTATATAGTGTTAAAGAAAGGCCTTTTATCCAAATAACCGAAGCTGAAAAAAAGCCTGTGAAAGTTAGTTTTTAATTAATAACGAAAGATTGTATTCTAATAAAAATTTAACGTCCGTAGTCCAGCTAAATTTGGAAATAATTTGAAATGTTAAAACTAATAGGTTAATTAAATAAAAAATTAGATTAATACTTTAAATTAGGTATAAATTTTTATCAAGAAAATTTATATATTGCAATATTTTCAAAAACATCTCACAATATAACATTTCTCCATTTTTCATATCTATCCTGGCTTACAACAGATGTCGGAGATAAATTAAATTTATAATGATCTTCGCTAACCCAAGACACATTTCCAAAAACATAATCTTCGACATTAACAAATAATTTCTTTTCTCTATCTCTTTTGTCAATAAAAGCTTTATATTTCATAAAATTCCCAATTAATACACCAGAATTTTTTCCTTCATCAATTGCCTGAACATGAACTTGATTTCCTGGCATTAAATACTGCTCAAGAAAAGCAAGTCTTGTTTTATCTCTATCAACTATTCCTCCAATACCTCTAACAATTAATTTAAATTCCTTGTCTAAGGAAATATCTCTTTGGTTTACCTCTCTAAGATACCCTGTAAAAACCTCTCCACTTGCTGAATCTTCTAAATAAAATCCAAGGCATGCCTGCAACTGGCCTTTTGGCGGAGCGATAAAATGTGGCTTAACAGCTTGTGGAATTAAACTTCCAACTCTTACTTCTAATTTAATTCTCTGAATGTTTAATTTTTGAGTTCGCATCATAATTCTTGAAAAAAGAGGTTTAAAAAATTATCTATAGTTAAGCTTTATAAATCCCTTACTATATATTATATTATGGCAGAAAGAATATCGTTTTACGATCAAATTTCAAGAAACAAAAGAAATTCAATATTCTTAATAATTCTTGTTCTAGCAGTGCTTATGGTTCTTGGGTATATAATTGGAATTGTTCTAGGCCCCGAGTATTTCACAATTGTTATGATTTTATCAATAATTATTTCACTTGCCTATATCTGGGCAGGATATTATTACTCTGATAAAATTGCACTTGCATCTGTAAATGCAAAGCCTGCCGATAAAATACAGCATAAACAATTACTAAACAATGTTGAATCAATGTCTCTTGCATCGGGTTTGCCAATGCCAAGGGTTTACGTAATGGAAAACTCGCAGATTAATGCATTTGCAACAGGCAGAGATCCAAAAAATGCAGTTATTTGTGTAACAACAGGAGCTTTGGAAAAATTAGATAAAAGAGAACTAGAAGGAGTTATTGCTCATGAAATGGGGCATATTGCTAACTTTGATATAAGATTCATGACTTTAATTGCAGTTCTTGTTGGAATGGTTGCAATTATCTCTGAAATATTTTTAAGAAGTTTATGGTTTAAATCAGATAGTGATAAAGATAACAGAGCAAGCATTATTTTTATGATTATTGGGATTGCCTTAGCAATTCTTGCTCCTTTAGTAACTTCGCTAATTCAGTTAGCTGTTTCAAGAAAAAGAGAATACACAGCAGATGCGACAGCTGTTAAGTTTACAAGAACTCCAACAGGTTTAGTTGCAGCTTTGAAAAAAATTCATAGCGAACATGCTCCGGCAAATAAACATCAAATCAATAAGGCAGTTGCCCCTTTATTTATCAGCGATCCTTTTAAAAGCAAGATTCAAAATCTTTTCTCTACACATCCTCCAATAGAAAGAAGGATTGAGATTCTGCAAAGGATGTAAATAATAAGAAAATAACTATGAAACAAATAACAAAATCATATGCGCAACTGAATAATTTGAAAAAAGTTGGAAAAATAACAAATAATGATATGTCTAAGATAATTCTGATGATGGAAAGATTAAAAGAAAATAAAAAAATAAATTATTATATTGTGGATATGATTGTATTTAATCAAGAGACTCATGAAGGAAAAATTGAGGTAAGTTTTTGGAGAGATTAATTGTTTTAAATAGAATAAAACTTACCCTTTCATAGCTAAAATCTCGTTTCTTACTCTTGCAGCAGTTTCATAATCTTCTCTTGAAATAGCATCAATTTCCTCAACATAACACTCGATTAATCTTTTATTTGGATTAGCCCCTCCAATTTTCATAATTTCTAAAAGTTTCAGAACCTCTGGCATAAATAAAGAGCCACTACTAAATGTCATTGCATCTTTAGCAATTGAATCGGCTTTTTCTGATTCCCCAGATTTATATAAATACATTAAAGGATTTACAAATGTATTAAATAAATACCATCCAATTTTTGCAGAATCAACATCTTTATAAGTTTGAAGTTCATGTTCTTTAACATTATTTTTATCCCTCTCGGTTTTTCCATTAAGAATATTTCCAATATTATGCCTATCCATTAGCTGATCCTCAAATCTCATCATATAATATTTAACTGCAAAATCTTCAGCATTAGCAAAATTACTAAGACGATAATACGTGCCAATTTTCAAAACATCATGATCTTTAATTAAAATATCTTCTTCGTTTGGTATATGTATTCCAGAAATACATCTTACCATAAACATTTTGCCTTCCATCTCCATCTTTTTTACTTCTTTATCAATCTTAAATTCAGCTTCACTTAATTCATTAATCAGGTCTGATGAAGCCCCAAGCTTCTTAAGAAAATTCATGTAATCAACAGCGTCAGTTGTAGCATAAGAACCTCCCAAAGCTCCACTCTCGCGCAATCCTTCAGAGACGTCTTCATTATCGCTAAGATCCAGTTTACCATAAACCATTACTTTTCCTTCTAAATTATCCCAATCGCCTTTTACTAATTCCATCCCTCTTTTTGATAAAAGCAGTATTTAAAAGTGTTTCTATTCTTATATGTGAAATTACAAAAACAAGAAAAATGAAACTTTGCATTTTATTCTCAGGCGGGAAAGACTCTACATATGCCGCTTATTTGGCAAAGAAGCATAATCACAAATTAGCTTGTTTAATCAGCATTATTTCTGAAAACAAAGATAGTTTTATGTTTCACACTCCAAGCATTGAATTGGCCAAAATTCAAGCAGCTGCAATGAACCTGCCAATAATTCTGCAGAAAACAAAAGGTGAAAAAGAAATAGAGTTAAAAGACCTTGAAAAAGCAATAAAAATTGCAAAGCAGAAGTACAAAATTCAAGGCATAGTTACTGGAGCTGTTGCATCTGTATATCAGGCCAGCAGAATACAAAAAATATGTGATAAATTAAAATTAGAATGTTTCAATCCGCTATGGCAAAAAGATCAAAATGAGATTCTAGAAGATTTAATAAAAAATAAATTTAATATAATCATTACTCAGGTTGCAGCTTATCCATTAGATAAATCATGGCTAGGCAGAAAAATTGATAATACCTTCATTAAAGAAATAAAAATTTTAAGTGAAAAATATAAAATAAACCCTGCTGGTGAAGGTGGGGAATTTGAGTCACTTGTTCTAAACTGCCCTTTATTCAAGAGAAAATTAAATATAATTAACAAAAAAATCTACGGAGAAGGCAATTCATGGAAAATGGAGGTTGACGTGGAATGATACTCTTAGTGAATATATGTAAAGAAATATTCCATGAGCTGGAATTTGTAAGGCCAATTAAAGATATCTTAATGAGCAGGGGAATTAAATTTAAAATTGTTCATTATAAAGAACTCAAGAAAATTGATATTGATAATGCCAAAAGAATAATAATTTGTGGCACTTCTATTAAAGATAATAATTTTCTTAAAAATATGAAGTCTTTTTCCTGGATAACTGGGTGTAATAAGCCAATACTTGGCATTTGCGGGGGAATGCAAATTATTGGAATGTCTTTTAGAAATACACATTTGGAAAAGAAAAAACAAATTGGGATGTATGGAGTTGATTTTGAAAAAGAATTTTTTGGTTTGCAAGGCAGAGTAGAAGTTTATGAATTGCATAGCAGGTATATTATTCCAAATTTAAAAGATTTTGAAATTTTTGCAGTAAAACAATGCCCCCAGGCAATAAAGCATAAAACAATGCCATATTACGGAGTTTTATTCCACCCCGAAGTGCGAAATAAAACTATAATTGAAGAGTTTTGCAGGTTGTAATTATATAATTTAATACAAAATTATAAATAGCATTAGGTTCAATCAGAATGAACTGAATTCCCATCAACCATCTGCCCCTAGAGCGGAGAAGGCGTTTTTAACAAGACGAAATTATTTCTTTTTTGAATAATTTTTTGTATTTTTGTTAAAGCCTTTTTAGTATTATTTTTTATATCATGTTCCCAAAGTCTCACAACTTTCCAGTCCTGTTTTTTAAGATAATTATTAACTTCTTTCGCTCTTTCAACATTGCGATTTATTTTTTGTGTCCAATAAATGCTATTTGCTGTTGGTTTTCTGAAGTGTTTAGGACATTTATGCCAAAAACAACTATCAATAAAAATGGCTATTTTCAATTTTTTTGAAGTAAAATCGGGATTTCCAAAGATTTTGGGTTGATATTCAAGTTTTAATCCTCTTATCAACTTTTTAAAATTAAGTTCAAGAGAAGTATTCCTGCCTTTAATTTTAGACATTATTTGGCTTCTTTTCTTTTTAGAAAAAGTATCCGGCATTTTTTCAACTTTTAAATAATAAACATGGATTTATTTTAAATTGCAACATCTTAGCGGATTCTCTCCCTCCATCTCCTCCCTTTCTTTGCATTCCAATTTGCCCAATCTTTAAACTTCCTTGTTCAGTAATTCTCACATCTCCCTGCCCAAAAATATTCATAACAACATTAATATCTTTTAACGCCCATTCATAACTTTGCTCATCTTTTTTTAGAATTACTAACATCCAATCGGCAGTGAATTTTTCTCTTCCTTTTAAAATATCAGATATAATAAGAATCTTATTTTTATCAAAGAAATTTATAATTCTTAATTGGTCTTTTTTTGGCATTTCAGTTAATAACATTCTTCTAGCATCATTCAATCCCTTTGTTTTTTGCGGAGTTTTTTTGCCAGTAAATAATTTTAATATTTCTTCAATATCTTTAGGTATTCTCCACATTTTAACATATTTCTCTATTTCTCTTTTATCAATTTGATTAAAACCTCGAGGATTGCTTGCTAATTTTATGGATAAATTTTCACAATCTATTGCTTCTTTAAGTTTAATAGTTACTTGAACCTGAACATCCGTTTTATAATTTCCAGTTATTTTAACTGCTTTAACATATTCTATATTATTTAGAACATAACCCATAATTACAAGCCATTCTTGAGCAATTTTATCTTTTTTCCAATTGTTAAATTTAACAATAACCTCTTCCTCATTCCGAAAACCATCCTTTGCAGTTTCTGAACCAAATAATTCTTTATCCTTCATTTTAAGCATTGATAAATTTTTTCTGAATTGTATAATCATATTCCCTTCCAATATCAGAGGTCATTGTGATAGTTGATTTATTAAAATTTAAAGCATTTTTTATTTGATTAAATATTGTGCCAATAACTGGAATAGAAACACTATTTCCAAATTGTTTATATGCTTCAAATTTAGTAACTGGAATTTTAAACCATTCTGGAAATCCTTGAACTCTTGCGCATTCTCTTGGAGATAATCTTCTTATTTTTCCGTCAACTAAATAAGCTCCCGTTTTTCCAGCAACCCCTCCGCCATATGCGGATAAAGTAATTGCATGGCCATTTATGCTGTAAATTCTTTCCCCTTGCCCCCCCTTATTTATTTGTCCAATTTGGATAGGTTTAAGTGATGGTGTTTCATGCCTATCCCAAAATTTTAAATCTGTCCTATTAATTATATATTCTTGCATATTATCTTTTTGTTCAAGTATGTCTCTAACATAAATTTTTTTATAATTTGGTTTAGGAAAAGCAAAATTAGTTATTCCTAAATCTCTTCTAAATCCAATAATATAAATCCTTTCTCTTGCCTGTGGAACGCCGTAATGACTTGCTGTTAAAACATTATAATAAACATCATATCCAATTTCTTCAAGAGTCCTTAAGATTATTTTAAGAGTATTGCCATTATAATGCTTCGTTAAGTTTTTTACATTTTCTAAAAATAATACTTTTGGCTTGTGATATTTTGCTATTCTTGCAATATCAAAGAAAAGTGTTCCCCTAGTATCATTAAATCCTCTTCGTTTTCCCGAAATGCTAAATGCTTGGCAAGGAAAACCTCCGCATAAAATATCATGTTCTGGAATGTCTGTTTCATTTATTTTTGTAATATCTCCTGCAGGTATTTCTCCAAAATTTTCTTTATAGGTTATTTGCGCATATTTATCCCATTCAGAAGAAAAAACACATTCTGCTCCTTGACTTTCTAAAGCAATCCTAAACCCTCCAATTCCTGCAAATAAATCAATAAATTTTAGTTTGTTCACCATCTTGGTATAAATAATGCAATCTAATTATTAAATCTTGCTATTTTTAAATGAATGGAACTATTTATAAGGATAGCTGCATTTTGTCCCATATCTTAAAAGATAAATTCATTTCTTCCCTTTCATCTCTCTTCTAACTTTCTTTATATAAATCGGATAAACCAATGCAAGCAAGGCAATAAGAATAATTGAAATAACAATTCCAATCCAGTCAAATCTCGCCAAAGAATCTCCAAAATAAGTTAGTATAATGATGCTTGGCAGAATTCCAATAAAAGTTCCAATAAAATAATGAGCTACTTTTACATCAGTCAAGCCTAAAGCATAGCTTATTCCAGAATAATGAAACGGAGCAAGTCTTAATATAACCGTTGCTAAAATACCTCCTTTTTTAAGCAGTTCATTATAAACTCTTAATATCTCAAAATTCTTGTACAAAACCCTATCGACAAAAGACTTTCCAAGATATTTTGCAATAGAAAAAGATAATAAAGCTCCAAGTATCGAACCGATTAAAACATAAGCCATGCCTTCAAATGTTCCGAACAAAGCGCCGCCAGTTATAATCAGAAGAGTTGAAGGAAGTAATGCTGCTGTCGCAATTGAATAAAAAATAACAAATACTATTGGAACAAGAATACCAAAATCATTAATTTCTTCCCGTATTTTGCTTGAAGAAGCATAATCAATTACATCCAGATAGTATAAAATCCATATAAAAAATAAGATTAATAAGATAAAAATAACAAAATTAACTTTATCTCTTCTCGTTGCTTCATTAAAGATAACTTTTCTTCTTTCAAGCCCTCTTTTTATATAACTGCCCATCATAACTCAGAAAATAAGGAAAGAATGTTTTTAAAAGTAAGCTTTATAGATTCTGTAAAGTAAACGGGTGATGGAAATAAAACTATAAAGCCATAAAAACATTTAAATATTAGGATATCCTTAGGATATCCTATGAAAAGAATAAAAATAGAAACTAAAAACAAGCTTATCTTAGAAGATATAGAAGGTTTTTACAAGAGAAAAGTAACTCCTTTCGGCAATAGTGCCAAAGTAGATTGCCCTAAAGAACATATGGGTAAAAAAGTTTACTTAATAATTGTAAAATAAAAAGAAGAGGAGAAATGATTTGTATATACTGCTCCTCTTCTTACATCGTCCTCAACGGACATGATAACAAGGGAGTTCAAAGATATAAATGTAACGATTGCCATAGAAGATTCTGTGAGAAAGGAATATTTGTAAGGCATAGATTTTCTAAAGAAATTATAATCAATGCTATATTTCTAAGATCATTTCCCTTATCGACGAGAAATGTTAAAAGAATTTTAAAGAAAATTGAATTTGTTAAAGTAAGCCATGTTTCAATTTACAATTGGGTTGTTAAATTTGCCCCATATTTAATTAAATTATCATTGATAAAACCAATAAATTTTTCATCTATTTGGCATGTTGATGAAAAATTTATTCATGTTAAAGGAAGCAAAGATCCACATGCTTATCTTTGGATTGTATCTGATTCCAATAGCAATATCATTGCAATTCATGTAAGTTTTGAAAGAGATTGCAATAATGCAAAAATTGTTTTGCAAAAAGCGAAAGAAATATCGGGTTTTTCTCCTGAAATAATTATCAGCGACGGATTAAAAGGATATAAAAGAGCATGTAAAAAAGTTTTTGGGAGAAAAACAAGGCATGTTATCGCACATTTTGAAGCAGTTGGGATTGTTCACAATAAAAAATTAATGAAATTAAGCAATAATCGTGCTGAAAGAATAAATGAATTTCCAGCTTTATGGTTGCATGTTTGCCGAGGATTTAAGAGATTAGACAGAGCGATATTATTTATTGAATTTTTTGTGATTAATTATAATTATTTGATGGAACATCCATCAAAAGAAAAACCAAAAGTAGAGTGGGAAATGGTGGAATCAATTATGAGAAAATAAATATTGTAAATTATTATTTATCACCTTTTAAGTTAACAGAATCGCTTTATAAAAAAGAAGAATTTAAATGAATAACTATCCATAAGTTTAATCAACTGATAAACCATACCAAATTTTTCTAAATGAAAAAGTTTATATTATATGATTCAAATATATTGAAAATGTAACAATATCTTTAACTAATTTAAATGAAAGTTACTTAATCTAGTCCTTTTATATTATAATTTAACTTTCAAATAATTTAAATAGTATTGGAGATTTAGTATAAAATGGCTAAAAAAGAGCAAATTCATGGCATAATAATAATTGGGGGAGGAATAGCTGCTTACACAGCAGCATTATATACTGCAAGGGCTGATCTAAAGCCCATTATTTTATGTGGAATAGAACCAGATCAGTTAAGCCTCACAACTTTGGTTGAAAACTGGCCAGGATTTAAAGATGGAATCCAAGGCCCAGAGCTAATACAAAACACAAAAAAACAAGCTGAAAAGTTTGGAGCAAAATGCATCCAGGAAGCTGCTGAATCATTTAATATAAAAAAAGGATATTTTGAAATTAAAGCAGGTAATGAAACATTTAAAACAAGAACATTAATTATTGCAACCGGCGCTTCTGCAAAAAAACTGAGTATTCCAGGAGAGAATAAATATTTTGGAAGAGGAATTTCGACATGCGCTGTTTGTGATGCAGCTTTATACAGAAACAAAAATGCAATTGTCGTTGGCGGAGGAGATTCTGCAATGGAAGAATCTCTGGCATTATATAAATTCGCAAAAAAAGTTACAATAATTCACAGAAGAAATGAGTTCAGAGCAAGCAAAATAATGCAGGATAGAATTTTTAAGCTAAAAAATAAAATTAATATTATCCGGGATTCAGAAGTTACAGAAGTTTTAGGAAATGGAAAATTAGTTACTGGAATAAAAGTAAAAAACCTCAAAACAGAGAAAATATCAGAAATTAAAACAGATGGCGTTTTCTTAGCCATTGGCCATACCCCAAATACTGGAATTTTCAAAAAAAAGATAAACCTTGATAAACATGGGTATATCGTAACAGATAAATTTTCAAACACAAGCATCCCAGGTATTTATGCAGCAGGAGATGTTCAAGATCCAATTTTCAAGCAGGCAATTACTTCTGCTGGCGCAGGATGCCAGGCAGCGCTTCAAGCTGAAAAATATCTCGAGAAGAGAAGTTAAAGGCTAAAGGAAAGTATTAGAAAAAATTACTTCTCAAACTGCATTATTTTAATATCTTTAATCAGTTGTTTCTTATTTTTAATGGAATTGTAAAGCCGATCTACTTCTCTAGGCGTTAAATCAATAATCCCCGAAGAATTATGGCTTTTAAAACATAATGAGACAGACTCTTTGTCCGGATGCAGTAAATCTTCATTAATCAGAATTTCTTTTACCTCTCCACCAGCCTCAAACCTTAACACTTTATTTTCATGCAATTTCTTCACTCTTAATTTCATATAAATACATAAAATAGCATGTATATAAAAATATCGACGGATTTTCATTAGAAATAAGTAATAAAATTACATATTAAACCAGCTTAACAGAATAATAATCAATTTAAATAGGTACAAACTAAGTTAAATTTTTCACATAGAAAAATTTGGTGTTGTACTGATTTCAGAAGTTTTGAAAATATGCCCTAGCTTTTCCTAATTTATATCAAAAAGTTGCTGATGCTTATATGAAATAAAGGCTGCTTTTATTTTTATAAGCTATATCCTGCCAGTTAATTAAATTTAATAGAATAAATAATTAAGCATACAACTTCTTAATTCCCACAATATCTCCTGAATTTAAGTCTCTTTTCTTTGTCTCGCCTTCAGTTCCATATCCATACATTGTCTCTTCAGAACATTCAGAATTGTAAAGGTCATTCATCCCAAAGCTATGTCCGAGCTCGTGAATTGCAATATTCCAAAAGTCCATTTTGCTTGGTTCTAATAAAGCATTTTCTGTCCACTCAAAATCAACTTGATCATAAACCTGATCCCATTCAACCAATCTTCTTGTACTAGGAGGACCTGAAAAATATCCCCAAACAATTGTAACAGCAATGGCTCCTGACTCAGAAATGCTTCCAAAATACACTTCATTTTTTCCATCAGGGCTTGAAGTATCAGCACCGTCAACCAGTCCTGAAAGATTTTCATCTCCTAAAATATTTTTTGTTACAGCTGAATCCACTACGCCATCTGCTGCATCTTCCCATGTGTTGATATCACTAGCAATATTGCTCTTAACAAAACTTTCATTTAATCCTTCTGTATTAGCAGCATCAACTATATAGGGTTCAACATTTTTCCATTTTGCCCCGCTTGCAAGAAATCCATAACAAGTGCTTCCACCACCTCCCCCAGCCCAAGGAGGTTTTGCATTTCTATTCTTATAATGAACAATTGCATACCCCTCAACAACACTTCCATCACTATCTATTGCTGTTCCTAAACTAAAAACTCCCGGAGCAACCTCAACAACATTTTCTGGAATAACAACATAGATATTATTTTTAGAAGGAACAACACTTGCTTGAACAAGGCTTGGCTTGGCAGCAAGAACCGAACTGGCTAAAACAGCCAAACCTACTAATAAAACTAAACCAATACTGAATAAAATAACAGCTTTTTTCATATAAAGTACATAATCTTCAGGTATATAAGTTTTTCTATAGTGTTAAGTAAAATATCAAACTTAACATTTACTCTCCATTTAACAATATTGAAATTAATCATATCATTATTAATAAATATCAATGAAATCTTCGGGCTAAAGGAGAAGATTGAGCAAGAATAAGTTAAGCAGAGGATAAGTGAGGCGAAAGTAATGTTAAGAAGAAAGGTTTACTTTACATATAGCTTAACAATTGAAGGATACTGTCAAGTTAACGTGACGTAATAATAAATTATCTTTAAAAGCTGAAACATATGAAATTAAGTTGTTTGTTAAATTCAAAATTAAATAAATATATCGTTGCTATTTCTAAAATTAATATGATCTGCAATCTATGATTGTTCTGGATTAATATATCTCGTTCATTGAAAAATAAGTATATCCTGATAAGTGGACAATACACAATTGAAGTTAAATTTATATATCTCTTATTATCTTAGGAAATATGCACGCCTATTTATTGCCAGATTATGATTTACTGAAGAAAAAAGTTGAAAAAGTTATAAACGAAAGATGTTTTTACAATTGGGAAGTAACCAGAATAATATATCATCTCGGATTAAAAAAGAAAGAGTTCAAAGAAGTATCCCTTAGAGGAAAAGTAAATCGAGAATTAAGAAGATCAAAATTATCCCTTCTTGAATTAGGAATAGAAGTCAAAGGCCAGGGAATAAGGCAAAAAAATATTTGTATTTACAAAGAATCAAGTGTTTATGAATATCTGCGGAATTTAGATTTTAAGGGTGAAATTGAGCTTGCAAATGAAACAATGGAAGAAATTATTGATGAAAAATTGCATATAAGATCCATGGAAAATAGTTTGTTTTTCTGAATGGAAATATTTATATACTTCAAAACTTAACAATTGTTAATAAACCTTTTAAAAACAGTTGCAAAACAAAATTAAATCTAATCCTATAATATACAAATGCCAGATAAAGTAGTACATTTTGAAATACCTGCAGAAGATGTTGAAAGAGCTAAAGAGTTTTATAAAGAAATTTTCAGCTGGAATATTACAAGCATTCCTGAAATGAATTATAATATTGTCCATACGGTTGAAGTTGATGAAAAATTCATGCCAAAAGAAGTTGGAGCAATTAATGGAGGCATAATGAAAAAAACAGATAAAATAACATCTCCAGTTATAACTATAGTTAAAGAAAAAACTCAAGTTGGTGATATGGGTTTTGTGGCATATTTTAAGGATACAGAAGGAAATATACTTGGATTATGGGAAACAATTAAAAAGAGCTAAATTAAATTTAAAGAAAAATGATAAATAATAAATCGGTTACTAGATACATAGAAATATGCCAGCATTTAAGAGGAAAGTTTCATAAAGAAAATCTTGGGCATGTAAGAGGAAAGTTTGATAAAGAAAACCAGGGGTTGTCTTTATAATGACTTTTACACTTGCAAAACTGCCATATGAATATGATGCTCTTGAACCATTTATAGATGCCAAAACCATGGAACTGCATCATACAAAACACCATCAGACTTACGTTGACAAGTTAAATGCAGCTGTAAAAGGCACGGAATTTGAAAATATGGAAATAAATGAAATTCTTAAAAATATTGATAACATTCCAAGCAGCATTAAAACAGCTGTGATTAATCATGGTGGCGGGCATTCAAATCATAGCCTATTCTGGCAAATCCTCTCTCCGGCAGCCGAAACTCAAGAAAAACCAGAAGGAATTTTATTAGAAGAAATAGAGGCACAATTTGGAAGCTTTGATAAGTTTAAAGAGCAATTCTCAAATGCAGCTATTAACAGGTTTGGAAGCGGATGGGCATGGCTTGTTATTAATGAAAATAAAGAGTTAGAAATAATCTCAACTTCAAATCAAGACTCTCCTTTAATGGATAATAAAACCCCAATTTTATGTTTGGATGTATGGGAACACGCCTATTATCTTAAATACCAGAATAAAAGAGCCGATTATATTCAAGCATGGTGGAATATAGTTAACTGGAAAAAAGTTGAAGAGTTATATAATGAAACTAATAATAAGTAAGGCAATAATTTATAAATAAGAAAAATCCAGATAATTAATGAACCTTAATTATCAGCAAAGTGATGAAGATAAAACAAAAGATGAAAATGATAAAAGAGAAAAAATCATTGATGAAATTTGGCATGGAATAAGAATAAAAATTATAAAATTGCCAGATAACGATAATTATATAAATTACAAACCAAATTTAAACTAAAAATGAACAGGCAAGAATTTGAACAAGGTCTTGAAGCATATAAGCGCCAAGAATTTAATCTAAGCTGTTTAGATAGAATAGCAGAGTATATACTTAGAGGTATACAAAGCAGCGATGGAATATCTGAAGAAGAAGCTAAAGATAGATCAAGATATGCTTATACCCTTTTAGAGCTTACACCAAATAAAAATACAATAGTAGCAGAGTTAATGTTTAATAAAACCCTCGAAAGAATACCTGAATTAATAGAAAAAATATCAATAGAAGAAAGTAGAGTAAGATTATCTAATCAAAACTAAAATGCAAAAACAAATAACAAAACAAGTAAAAAATACAGGAATCACAAAAGACACTATAATTGCAGATATTTTGGAGATGCATCCAGACAAAGCAATACTTCTTTCAGAGATAATGATGGAATTTGGAATTCATTGTGTTGGCTGTGGAGCAAACGCATTTGAAACATTAGAACAGGGAGTTTTGGGTCATGGTTATTCTGAAAAAGACCTTAATAGATTATTAGTTGATCTAAATAAAGCAGCAAATTCAAAGGCAAAAAGTAAAAATACAAATAAAAACACGATTAATTCAAGTAATTTTTCTCTAATTCTTACATCAAAGGCAATTAAAAAACTAAATCAGATAATAAGCGATAAAAATAAGCAAGGCAGTTATCTAAGAGCCACTGTTCTAGCAGGAGGATGCTCTGGATATACTTATGATCTAGAAATTGTTGAGAAGAAAGCTAATGGAGATATAGAATTTGATCAGGGAGGAATAAAAGTCCTTGTAGATACTGAAAGCGCTGAATTCTTGAATGGCACAAGCATTGATTTTATAGATACCTTAAATGAATCTGGATTTAAATTCCAAAATCCAAATGCCACAAAATCATGCGGGTGTGGCAAGAGCTTTAGTTAAGTTTTGCTTCTAAAACTCTAACAGTTAAATTTCTATTGGGAATTAAACTTTCATTTAGTGTTGGAAGCAATTTTAAAAGTATGGCTCTCGCCATTACGTCCCCGAATTCATACCATTTTTCAAGCTCTTTTCTATCTTTAACTATTGATTCCATGAATCTAGTAAACATATTAATTCCATCTTCATATTTCTGTAATTTGTTAAAAGCATATGCTATAGAAAGGCTACTGATTTGCTCTTCTCTATTTCCTTTTTGCCTGGCTTTTTCAGCTTCATCCAAATAATCAAGCGCTAAACTGCTGATGTAAGCAAGGTCTATTTTCTTTATCATTTTTCCAACATAAGATAAAAGCTTAGAATTTAAATGTTTCAGAAACATTTAAAAAACACATTAGATAGGTTTTTAAACTCATATTTATTGCCAATATTATCTTATAACATCAGTTCTAAGATTTATTAAAACGTTAATTAAGATTGAAAATAAAAATTTCTTCTTGATTCCAACTTTTAAAACAAAACAAACATATAACTACAAGGAGGAAAAATACAATGGGAAGATTTGACAATAGAAACAGCGGGCCAAGAACTGGCGGCTTTAATCGTGGATTTAGAAGTAATTTTGGACCAAGAGAAATGCATAAAGCAGTTTGCGACGAATGCAAGAAAGAATGTGAAGTTCCATTCAAGCCAACTGAAGGAAAACCGGTTTTTTGCAGAGATTGTTACGCTAAGAAAAAGCCAAGATTCTAATCTGGCTTTTTAATTACTAACAATTATTTTTTTATTTTATTTTTTTAACTTATTCTTATATTTTAAGTTTTAAATGTTTCAGAAACATTTAAAATGCCTTATAAATAGGGATTATAATGTACTCGTTAGAATTAGATAAATGTGTTCAGGAAATTAAGCAGAGAAAAGCTAAGAGAGTTTTAATTCAGTTGCCAGATGGCCTGAAAACAAGAGCTGAAGAAATTGTTGATTATATTGAAAACAACATTAATAATAACCAAAATAACAAAGAAAAAGTAGAAATCTTTCTCTGGCTTACAAGTTGTTTTGGAGCTTGTGATCTGCCTCTAGGTCTTGATATTCTTAAAATAGACTTAATGATCCAGTTTGGCCATAACCGCTTCTGGAAGGAGGAGTGGTAAATGGAAATAATTTTTAAAGAAATGAAATTAGAAGAAGACGAGATAACAGTTATTATAATTGGTGAAGCTTTTGGATATAAGATACCTATGAAAATGTCAATTCTTCAATTAGCTAAAATATTTGCAATAGATAGAGTGGTTGGAGACGAATGTGAAAGTACAAGTTTTGGTTCAGAAGAACTAGAAGATAAATGTGAAGAAACAAGAGAATTAGTTAGAAATTTTCCAAATATTAAATTATGGAATAATAAAATTAAATTTGATTATGTTTCAGTCACAGATAATTCAAATGATAGAGATTCTTCTGATATGAAAGATAAAGTAGTAAGTATTTATGCAGAAGACCTAGTTGGTTGGAATAATGAAGGCATTAAAATTAGTTTCCCAAAAGAACTTTATGTTAAACAGTTAAAAGAAAAGAAATTTGATGTTTTTGTCAAACCATTCTCATTAATACTAAAAATTAAAGATGATGGAGAAAAATCATGACCCAAATAGTTTTTATTGATTCAAAATATGAAGGAGAAATCCAGTTAAGCAAGAAAGCACTAGACTATATTAAAGAAAAAAAGATAAACTCTCTGGCTTTATTTGCAAGTGTTCAATTTAGCAAAATTGGAAAAATACTTGATCAGCTAAAATCAGTGAATATTGAAACGAGAATAACAAAAGCAAAGCGAACAAGCACACCATTGCAGATTCTAGGTTGTGACTGTTATAATAGCAGCTTTAAAGATAATATTATTCAGGAAGCTGATGCAATTCTTTATATTGGAGATGGATTATTTCACCCAAAAGCATTACTTTTAGCACAAATTAAAAATAAAAATATTAAACCAATAATAATCTGGGACCCAATGCTGCAAAAGCTAAGTATCTTGGACAAAAAAGACATTGAAAAACAAGTAAACAAAACAAAAGCAAATATAAAACGATATATTAATGCAAGAAAAATTGGCATACTTGTAACAATAAAACCCGGACAGCAATATCTTAATTCAGCACTAAAATTAAAATCATTAATTGAATCGCAAGGAGAAGATAAAAAAGCATTTATTTTCATTGATGATACTCTAGATTTAAGGGCATTAGAAAATTATCCTTTTATTGAAGCATGGGTTAATACAGCCTGCCCAAGAATCGGAACTGATGATATAACAACAATAAGACAGCCAATGATCAACTTAAGAGAAGCTATTAATCCTATAAAAGCCCTGGAAGAAATAGGATAAAAATACTTAATATAATTTAATATATAAAACCTTTTATACTAGATTTATCTATGAAATAAGAAAAATGGGGCTTGAAAATCTAACCAAAGTATTAGCAACAGGATTAATAACCATAACTACATTATTTAATGCTAATGCTGCTGTTCATAATAATGATACAACAAAAACAACTTATGAAGATAAGAACAGCGGTCAAATAAAAGACGATGTTAATTGGAAAAAGACGTATCCTAATACTTCTACACATTATTGGGACCTTAGAGACTCATTAAAAAAAAGTTTACAAGAAGCTTATGCTAAAAAATATGATTTATCAAAAATCTATCCCGCTAGATCTGAGGAGGACCAGGTTCAGGCAAATTTAAGGTTAGGAACTAGAAGTTTAGTTACTGCTGTTCATGGAGATGTTAATTTTTTTGGTTTTAATGATGTAATTTCAGATTCTCTACTCATTTTAGAGGAAGTGAAAAAAGTTTTTGGTAATCATCCTTTTCATTATGTATTATTAGGCAGACAAAAAGAGATTGTTCGTTTTGCTAATAAGAATAAAATAACTATTCTGCAGGAATTTAAAGGATTATTAAATTCTGAAATATTGCCCTGGGAAAATCCTAATGTTAATTATAGGACAATTGATGATTTGGTAAATGCTCCGAAAGATAGGAATGCTGATCAATATATCCCTCCAGAATATAAAAATCAAGATAGGGGAAATAATTCCAACAAATAACTCAGGCAAGGATATTATTATATTCCAAAATTAAGGGAAGTTATTATAGAAGAAACCATTGGTGTCTTCTATTCTTGAATCATTGCAATAGTAAATTTTCAAAGAAAATTTATGCCTTATTTATTAATAGATTAAAGTAAATTGTTTAAATTAACTTAGTAATCCTCAACTTCTTCCTCTTCTTCATTTGAACTAGTTTTTGATTCTTTTCCTGCTTTTTCCTCAGTATCAGAAGTTTTAAGGTCATCAAGACTTATTTTATTCACAAGTTCCCTGAACTCAAGAAAACTATCAACAGGTATTCTTGTTCCTGATTTTGTAAAACCTGTATATCTATCACTTGTAGTAAATTCTCTGATGGTTACTCCCCTTTTGCCTCCAAAATCATCAATTCTGACAATTATTTCTGTATTATCATTCTTCTTTATCTTTCCAATATCTTTATCCATATCCAATCTAGAAAAAAGCACTTTATAAAGATTATTGAAGCAATAATTACTAAAATATATGTAAATCAATGTCAAAAAAAGGCTAAATAAATTAATCAATCTAAAATCATCTTAAATTTTTCGCAGAAGAGAAATTCAGTATTACATAGTTTCAAAAAAAGATTTTCTAAACACCCAATATCTTTAACTAATTTATTAGAGTAAGCTACAAATAAGTTCTTAATTAACCGTCTATATTCTCACCTTCACCAATCCCTGCTTAATTTTGCACTGGCATGCTAGCCTAAATGGCTCGTCTTCCATCAAGCCGGCATCAAACTCATTCTGTGTTCTTTTTGTTAAGTTTTCCATTCCCTCAACAATTTCTACTCTGCAGCTGCCGCATCTGCCATCCTGACATCCAAATGCAACTCCAAGTTCCTCTGCTCTGTCTACCAGATCAAAATTATCATTATCCTTAACTTCTTTTACTTCCTCTACCTCATTACCATCAGCATCAGTATCAATTTTAACTAATTTTGCCATTATTAGACCAGAAAAAGACCATATTTAAACATTAATGCATGGCATGATAAGCACTTAAATTATCTGGTCTGTAATATTTTTTATCTCTTTTAATAATTCCCCGCATTACAAGATTATCTAAAGCAGGATTAAGCTGTTCATATGAAAATCTTAATTTTCTATGCAGTCCAGAAACTTTTATTCCATGTGTAGGATTATGCCTTAAAAAATCTACAATTCTATACTCTGTAAGTTTTACTAAATTATTTTCCATTTAAAATAGAAGTCAAAGAAATATAAGTATTTTCCTATTATTTGATATACTCAACATTTTCCATATTTTGAAATCCTCTATCTCCTGTAAGAAACGGGATATCCATTGTTTTAGCAACAATATACCCTAAACAATCAGCATAAGACAAATTTAATTTCTTATTTTTATATCTAAAATATGAAGATTCTAAGGCCAATTCAGGAGTAATCTCAATAAACTCAAAATTTGCATTATTTATTAAATAATCTGCAGATTGTTTGTCTAATTCATTAAGTAAAGAATAAAATACTTCAGCTAGATTTAAGGAAGTTGTTAAGATGATAAACTCCTTGTATTTATCATAAGCAGGATTATTCTTGAATATTTCTATAATTGCATAAGAGTCAAAAAAGTAGTTCACTAATCTTCCCCCCAGAATTCTTTATTTGTTTTATTAAGTATCTCTTTGGTGTTTCTTTTTAATTTTTTAGGCAAACCAAGTTTTTTAGAAAGTTCCATAAGTTCGCCAACTGTCATAGCTTTATTTGTTCTAATAGTAATAGTTATCTCTGCCCCCTCCCGAAGATTTTCCTTATCAACAACTTCTTTAGGTATAACTATCCCGAAGGAATTTCCCCATTTCTTAACTTTGGTTTCTATACTCTCCATAAATTAGACATGTATAACTAATATTTAAATCTTTCTACCCCGCCATTCCAGCCAGCAATTTTCCAACAGCAAAGGCAGCGCCAGCAGCAACTCCGCCAATAACTAAGGTTTCAATTCCAGAATAGAGCCAGTTCTTGCCAGTTATTCTAACTTTAAATGATCCTAAAAGAAAAAGAGCAATAGCTGTTAAAACAATCGTAACAATAAATGTATTAGTAATTAAGCCGGAATTTAGATAGTGAATAATGTATACAATTAAAGGAATCAGCCCAAAAACAGAGAATGATAAAAATGTAAAAACAGCATTTTTAACTGGAGATTCTTCTTTTGTAGGAATATCAAGTTCTTCAGTAATTAAAGTTTCAACAGCTAGTTTCTTATTTTTAAAAATAATACTAACAAGTTTAATAGCATCCTGCCTGTTTACACCTTTTTTAATATAAAATTCAACCATTTCTTCTTTTTCAGCTTCAGGATAGTTCTTCACCTCTTCTTTCTCATGTTTCTTTTCCCGTTCATGAAACTCATTCTGGGATTTAGTTGAAAGATAGTCTCCAATTGCCATTGATATCCCATCTGCAATCAAATTTGCAAAACCTAAAATAAGAATAATTCCAGAGCCAAGAGCAGCTCCTGCAACTCCTGCAACAACTGCAAAAGTAGTAATAATGCCATCCAACCCACCATAAAGAATGCTTTTCAAGTATTTTTCAGTACCGCTAACTGTTTTATGATGTAGTTCAATATGTTTCCCTCTTTTTAACCTCATATTTATATAAAATTAAACACCTATAAAAAGGTTTTTAATTCATTATAACTATTCTAAAAGATATTCTAATGCCTTTAAATAAGATCTATCAATGGGATTAAGAGTAACCTCAGCAGCTTCCCTTATATGCTCTGGAAATGAAAGAACATAAATTTGAGCAGAGATATAATTTCCAGCCTTTAGGAATCTTTCATAAGTTACTGGAATTTTACAGCTGGCAAACTCCCATGAAAATCCAGGACGGCCATTAGATTTATTTTTTCTGCTTAATTTTTCTGTTTTACTCAAACTATTTCTTATTTCCTCTCTTTCTTGAGGAGATAAACTTATATTATCTAATAAACTAACAGCCTTTTTATAGCCGTGTCTCCTAAAATTTACAAGAGAGGCTAATAATTTTACTGAATAATCATGCCTAAATTTCATTTTATTAGTTTAATATGTTTATTTAAAATTGTAAATATATAAAGATTTATATAACAAAAATAACAAAAATAACAATGACTCTTAAATTAAATATTATTCAGCCAAAAATTGGATTAGAAAAAGAAAAATCTCAAATGTCTAACGGGCAATGGAATGTATTAGAAAAACAGGGTTATAGAAAAATAGGAAATCATTCTGCTGTAAAAGTATGTGAATGGACAAAAAAAATGTTAAGAGGCCATGGAGGCTGTTATAAATATGTTTTCTATGGAATTCGCTCCCATCAGTGCCTTCAGATGACAACTTCCATGTTCTGTGCAAGCAGATGCAAGTTCTGCTGGAGAGGATTAAAAGCGCCAGTAAACAAAGAATGGTATGGTCCAATAGATTCTCCAGAACATATTATTAATCATTCAATTGATGCTCAGATAAAATTGCTTCAGGGATTTAAAGGAAATTCAGAACTGAATAAAAAAAGGATTAAAGAAATGGGAAATATTCGCCATGTTGCTCTTTCTCTTACAGGAGAACCAATAACATATCCTTTAATCAATGAAATAATAAAAGCATTTCACAAAAGAAAAATCTCAACATTTCTTGTAACAAATGCTCAATACCCGGAACAAATAAAGAAAATTGATAAAGTAACCCAATTATACCTAAGTATTGATGCTCCAAATAAAAAACTGATGAAAAAAATTGATCGTCCTTTATTCAAAGATTTTTGGCAAAGAACCTTAGATTGTTTAGATCTGCTAAAAACCCGAGATTACAGAACCTGCATTAGATTAACTTTAATTAAAGATGAAAACATGACAGACCTAAAAGGTTATGCAGATTTAATTCATAGAGGAGATCCTAATTTTATAGAACTAAAAAGCTATATGTGGGTTGGAGAGTCTCAAAGAAATTACAAGCCAAGCAATATGCCTTTTATGGATGATGTAAGAAATTTCTCCAAGGAACTATTAGAATACATGCCAGAATACGAGTTAATGCGTGAGCATATTCCATCACGTGTTGTTTTACTAATTAAAAAATCCCTAAAAAAGAAATCCTGGATTAATTTTCCAAAATTCTTCCAGTTAATAGAACAAAATAAAGAATTTACTGCAGAAGATTATTGCAGCAAAGTAATTATGGGAAATTGAAAAATAAATAAAGCTTAAGCATCCATTGCAGCAACTTCTTGTGCAACTTCATCAAGAGTTTTTCCCTTAAAATAAACAGCAGGTCTTACATCAAAACCAAAATATTCAGCAAGAGCATTAATTGCAGCGCCTGTTAAATCTCCCATAAATTCAATTGGTCTTCCAAGAATATCATCTCTAATTACAATATCTGGAGAAAATTTAAGAATTAAAACTTGGCTGCCATTAGCTTCAGATGTATGGGCTAATTCAAAATTCATCCTATGATAATATTCTAATATTCTTTTTCTATCCGTATCTTCAAAAGATTTAGTAACAAATAATCCAATTATATAATCTCCTTCTAAAGCAGGTCCATGAAATTCATAATTTTTATTCATTATAAAATATTAAAAAAGCATATTTAAAGATTATTATTACAGCAAAGCAATCATGCCGAATTAATCTAAATCTCCACTCATATCCAATCTTTGCTGCAAACTCTTTCCGGCAATTCTTGATTGTTCATTAGCTCTGGATATCTTATTGCTGGAATCAGAATAATCCACAAATTCATAAAATCTCTCACTCCAAGGTTCTCTTTCTTTTAATTGCCTTGTCATTTCCTGAACCATTTCCTTATAGCTAAAATGTCCTGCAGGTGTTGTTCTTAATTCTGAAAGATGTTGAAACTCTCTTAAATTCATTCCTAGCATAAATCTCATCTTATGATTAAATAAAGTCGCATATTGTGAAGCTTCATTTAATCCAGCATACCTTAAATCATTGTATAAATCAGACATTCTTCCTTCAATATCAACAACAGCATTTTCCAAGCCAACTTCTATAATTTCTGAAGGGATAATAAATCTAAAATCAGGAGACAATCTCTGTCTTTGCTGTGTTAGCATTCTATGTCTTTCTAAATCTCTATACTCTGCAAATCCTCCAACTAAATCAAAAACAATTGGATAACCTGCTTCTAAACCTCTCCCAGTTCTATCTCTTCTTTCTTTTCTAATTCCTTTGTAAGTATCAAAAATTTTTAATTTATTCTGCAAAGGCATTTTTGTAACTTCAAGTAAAATTTGTTGCAAGGAAACATTAGTATAAGAAAATAAAATTGAAGAAACAACTTCATCAATATACTCTGATCTCGGAACTAAAGTAACATGATTATCATCAGGAACAACTCCAGAAAATAATCTTCCAGATAGGTTACGCATTTTTGAATTAATTTCTTTAATTCTTGGGTCAATTTTATTTCTCCTAATAAAAGTCGGTATCTCTGTTCTTAACGCCTGCTCAAGTTCAACTCCTTTTTTATTAGATTCTGCTAATTCAGTGCTTTTAAGAAAAGTTATTATATTAGTAAAAAATCTTCCATTGCCAAATAATCCGATTTGGGTTAATGTTGAAGACGGCAGAACACATCTCCCCACATCAAGCGCTGCGCATCTTACAGTGAAATTATATGCATTTCCAAATGCTTTTTTTTCATTATCATTTAAATCTTCTTCCCCAAGTTTAACAACACTTCCATTTCTCTCAACAGAAATCTTAAATTGATCTCTAGGAAACTGAATTTTAAAATAATCGCTCAATCTTTTTATTCCTTCACTATAAACTTCAAAAGCTCTATCAGTTACACTTTCAAATTTTTCTAGCAAACCAGATTCAATAATTTCAACAGGGCGTATATATCTCCATCTTCCTTTTGAATCCTTTTGATCATATTTTACATATCTTGTTGATTGTTCTATTGGAGACCCGCCAATTCTTCTATCCTCAATATCTTTAGTAAATAACTGTGAAACATTTTCCAAGCCAACATGCGCTCCCTCTAACTCACCAACAGAATCATCACCAAAACCAACAAGAACCCTCTCTAATAGCTCCGTGCCTTTAGCAGCAATAGGCTCTCCATTTTCATCAAGAAATTCATTGACAAGTGTAAGTCTTAATCCAGTAGGTGCACGAGAATACCTGGCTAATAATCCTCCCTTTAACTCAGGAGGCAGATTTCTTAAAACAAAAACATCATCATCAACACTAGAAACATATTTTGAAAGAGCTGTAATAAGATGCTCTGGAAGTTCATCTATTGACACATATTTTTCAGTTGGCATAAATAGATGATTAAAACTGGACTTTTAAACACTTATTCACTTAAAGATATATTTTAAAATAATCAAGCAGCAATAAAATTAAATAAAAACCCAATTTATAAATAAAAAAGTAAAATATTTCATAAAACCAAGTTAAAATCATTTAAATTATAAAGATTAACATATCAAGCCAATAAATCATGTAAAGTTATTGCAGTATTTTCAGAACTTTCTTGATATCATACCATATTCTTACCTAATTTTAATGAGTAAGCTACTAACCATTTATCCATTAATAATTAAATATCTTAATATTATATACTAAAATCATCTCTCCCTGCACATTCTGCAATCTTCAGGCAGGGTTTTATCATGTTTTCTGTGAACTATACACATACACTCACTCCCCCTCAACTTCTTAGACAAATCATAAAGGTATATTCTGGAATTTTTCTTATCATGAACAATTTTGCCAGCTGTCTTCTTTATTTCTCCCATTTCCATGCTTGAAAACTTCATTTTCTTAGCTCTTTTAGATTTTAAATACTGGGAAACAGCGCTTTCAGTTATTCCAAGAATTTCAGAAACTTCTCTCTGACTCAAGGCATAATCCTTAATAAATAACTTCGCAAGTTCTTTCCTTAATGAAGGAAGAAGGTACCAAACTTCAAGCTCCTGGGGCATTAATTTCAGCATTTTAGACAAAAAAGTTTAAGATAGTTAAGTATTTAAGGCTTATGAATATCTTTTTAAATATTTAAATCAAGCCGGTATAATATGAACTTAAAAAAAATACTTGAAGAAGATCCAAAGGGAATACTAGTAGTCAGAGACAGAAGTCCCATATCCTACAAAGACTTAGAAAAAATGACAATAGGTGAATTAAAAGGATGCAACTTAAGTTTTAGAGGAATTCCTGCAATAATAAAAACATTAAAAATATCAATAGATAATAAAATAGTAAAACAGGTCTTAGTTCTAAGATATTGTGATAGTTTATATAATCCTGGAACACAAATAAATCTTTCAAGTCCTGCAGTAGACCTTTTAGATAAAACTTATCAGTTTTTTGAATTTATCTATCAAAAAATAAAAAGTGAAGGGAAATTAAACTAACATGTCCCCATTAAAATTTACATCAGAAATATTAGAAATAAAGCAGCTAAGCAATAGTGTAAAGCATCTGAAAATTTCTATCCCAAAAGATTTTAATTTTATCCCCGGGCAGTATATATCAATGATATTGGAAAAAGAAAATGAAAAAATTAGAAGACCCTATTCATTAGCATCAATCCCAGAAAAAGCCAATGAAGGATACGCAGAACTATGCATAAAAATTCTTGAAAATGGTCTAGCTTCTCCTATAATTGACAAGTTTAAAGCTAACGATAAAATTAATTTTTTAGGGCCTCTAGGATTTTTCAAAATAAGTGACGAATCAAAAAATAAAAATCTAATTTTCATTTCACACGGGGTTGGAATAGCACCGTTTAGAAGCATGATTCCATATATCCTTGAATATGGGCATCAAGCAAAAGTAACTCTCCTAACCGGGTATAAAGAGGAGGAAAGAATTTTATATAATGATGAATTTAAAGAATTAGAAAAAAAATATAAAAATTTCAAATATTATAGCATACTAAGTGAGCCAATAAATAATACAGAAAATAATGAAATTGGAAGAGTTCAGCAATTAGTTAAAAACAACATTAACAAGGAAGCCCATTATTACCTCTGCGGCTTGAAAGAAATGGTTGATTCTGTAAGGGCAATTTTAGTTAATAATGACATTGAAATGAAAAATATATTCAGCGAGAAGTATGATTAAAATATAGGACTATTAGTAAAGACTTGCAAAAAATTCTTTATGCTCATCATTTTTTTTACTCTGCTCTTCCAAATAAGAAGCAAAAGTTTCCGGATTCCAGATTTCAAGTGTTCCTGTTCCAGGACCAATAAGTTTTATATCATTTTCAAGTCCAAGACTTTCTCTTATATTTGCTGGAATTAAAAACCTATCAACTTCATCGAGTGTAACTCCAACAAGAGAAGGATTATGTTCCAATTTAGTATATTGTGAAGAAAAAGATAATCTATCATGAATCACAAAATAATCAAATCCATTATCATTATCAGTATGAGCTAATATTCCTAAATAAAAATGCTGTCCTTTGCCGTTTCTTTCTTCATATACCTTTCTGTATTTTTCAGGCATTAAAAATCTTCCTTTATCCAGACTTGCAGAAGCTTGTCCCATATAAACCGGAACTTCAGCATATTCTTGTCTTTGTATCATATTGTCTTTTCCTTTAATTTTATTTAAATCATTAAATTTTTATTTTGAAATTAAATCTCATAAAATCAAAGTTTTTAAACCTTTCTTATTAAAAATAAATGAAAAACTTTATATACTTAACAATAGTTAAGTTTCTATGTCTGAATTAAAAGTAATCCAAGAACAACAAAAGGATCAAAATATTGATATTAACAGAGATAATTATGACCATTATAATGAAGAAAATCTTAATTTCAAAGCCCAGCCCGGAGTTAGCGAAGAATTAGTCAGGCAAATCTCAAAAGACAAGAATGAACCGGAATGGATG
>JAGVWP010000024.1 GCA_018304985.1 Candidatus Pacearchaeota archaeon | reverse complement strand
AAATTTATTATCATGCTAAAAAGAATGAGTGTGATTTTATAATCAAAGAAGGACTCAAGATAACTAAAGCTATTCAAGTATGCTTAATCTTAGATAATGCGGTAACAAAAAAGAGAGAGGTTGATGGATTAATAGAAGCTATGAAAGAATATAAGTTAAAAGAAGGTTTAATTCTAACTCTTGATAAAGAAGAAGGGCTAGTCGTAGAAGATAAGAAAATAACTATTAAGCCTGTTTGGAAATGGTTACTTGGGAAAGGCTAGTAGATTAAGTTAATGTCAAGGAAATGGTTCAGATAATTGTGAGGGAGTTTGAAGGGTTGGAAAAATGACAAAGAATCTCAAGGGAACAGATAAGATCTTGAATTTAAAACAGATTGATGTCTCAGATATAGATACTTGCAGCAGCTCTTCTTGCTCCGGGAGAGTCAGTTTTAATATTGATTTTTATCAAAGTTCTTTGGTATTTGATAAGTTTCATTAGTTATTTTAGCAGATGAAATTCTGCTTGTCCGGAATTTTCTGATGCCTTTTCTTAAATGACAATAACCAATAACATATTTGCTTGATTTATAATAAATATCTAATTTTCTCGTGCTGAATTCTGCGCTTTCCATACTGAAATATTTTATTTCGACTGTTCTCAATTGTGAGGATGCTTTTTCAATTGCAGAGTAAACTTTATCATCAATTTCGTTGTTAAAAGTATGATATTTCTTTCTTAGAAAGTCTTTGTCGATTTCTACTTTTTGTTTTTCAGGAAGAAATAAACTTATTTTTTTGGTGATAGAGGTTATTATCTTTTTCTTTATTGGAGTTTCATATTCGTCATAGTAATCCTCATAATATTCTTTATCACTTTCAGGAGCGTTTTTCTCGTATTCCTTTATTATCTTGTAAAGAGCTTCTGCCTCTTCTTTGCTGAATTTTGTGGTTTTTTCTTTTTCACCCATATTCTTATATATTACTTTAAGGTTTATATTTCTTGCTTGGCTGGAGTATTTTTCAGCAATTTTACTCAACTTCAATAGGATGTTCTTTTATTGTATTTAGAATTAACTGGGTTTGGGTTCGCTCTACAAACTCGTATGTTTGAATTTTCTTTACATAGTTGTCTAGAGATTTTCTGTTTTTGAATCTGGCGATAACCAAAACATCAAAATCTCCCGTTATATCATAAATTGACGTGACATTTTCATGGTTAAACAATTTTTTTTCAACAACAAACTCTTTTCCTTGAGAAACCCTAATGAAAATCATTACATGGACTTCATATCCTAGCTTATCATAGTCTATTGATGTTGTGTAATCTTTTATTATTTCGCTTTTTACCAATTCTTTTAACCTATTTGCAATTGTTGCAACACTGACTCTAGCTTCTTTTGCCAGCTCTCTATAGGATTTTCTCGGGTTATTAATAAGAATGTTGATTATTCTTCTATCAGTGTTATCAATTTTGCCTGTTTTATTTTTCATTATTATTTGTTTAAATTTATGCTTATAATTATGGTAAATGTATACATATATTTAAATTTTTCTATTAAAAATATACAAATGTTTAATAAAATGGCAATAAAATATTTATATGTGTTTGTATTATATATAATATGGCTGTAGTGTATCAATCAGAAGAAAGACTAATGATAACTAAAGAAACTACTTGGAAGGAATTTGTGGATATTCTTGCACCTTATGTTCCAGAATTGAGGGGCAATGAAAGAATTCCTGAAGATTCTCTTTTGGCAAAGTTTCTTAGGTCTACTATGAATGGTTTTTATCTCTCTTCAATAGGACTTGCACACGAACTCGGATTTAATTCTGACGCTACTAACTCTACAATGAAATATTTATTGACTAGGCATTAATTTCAAAATGGCAAATCTTTTTAAACACCCTTTTCTTATTTAATTAATGCAAAAAAGAGGGTTTGTTTTAGCAAGTGTTTTTGTTTTAGCAGTTTTTATTCTATTAATTATTGGTGTTTCTGGAGTTTATGCTCAAGAAACAAATGGCTCAACTACTTCTACTACAACAGATACCACAACAACTACAGACACCACAACTCGTGATGCTGGAGAAACTTTAACTGAAACAACCCCCTCAGATTCAGAACCTTCTAATATTCCTGATGATTCTTCTACAATTTCTGATGAGAAATCTGATGATGAACAAACACAACAAGAAAGTGAAGAGGAAAAAAATGCAGAGTTGAGTGTTGGAGCAGGAATAACTCCTGATAGCGGATTATATTTTGTTGAAGATCAGATTTTAAGCAGATTTAGAGATGACTCTGGGAACAGGGAGAAAAAAGTTGCGGAAATAAAAGCAATGGTTGAAGAAGGCAAGATTGATGAAGCAAGAAGATCTTTAGAGAAATATAGGAGATATGCCGATAATCTTGAAAATGAAATTGATCCTGAAAAAAGAAATGAAGCAAGAAGAAGTTCTGCAGCAATCAGGAATACCTTAAGAGATATTGAAGGCCAAATTCCTGAAGGAGAAAAAGATGAATTTGTTAAGAATGTTTTAGAAAAAGAAAAGTCAATTGTAACTGCTGCTGAAATTGCCGGCAAGATTAAAGAATTGTGCGAGAGTTTAGCTAAATTAGATCCTTTAGAATATTCAAAAGTTTGCAAGACTGAAAATGATGCTCCGAATTGGCAGAAAAAATTAGACAAAAAATTAACAAAAGAACAGAGAGATGAAGCTGAAAAATTTGGAAAAATAATGAGTGAGTGTTTTAAAACTGCAGGACAGGAATAAAGGCCTGTGAAGAGATGGATAATTTAGAAATGCCTGAACTGCCTCCACATTTACAGGATGTTTTTGATGCTTTAGAAAATGATGTTTCTGGTTCTAGGATGGATTTGCATATGCCTAGGGAGTGTGTAGAAGCTGGTGCAAAATCTCCGAAAGATTGTGCTAAAGTAATGATACAAACTAACGCTCCAGAAGAATGCAAACAAGCATTATTAAATTCGGGATGCGAGAAAGAAAGAGAATGCAGGCAGATATGTGAAGAAATTATGTTTAAAGAAAACGCTCCTGAAGAATGCATTGAAGCCGGAGTAAAAGATCCTAAAGAATGTGGTAAGATAATGTTTAGGTTAAATGCTCCTGAAGAATGTGTTGCAGCAGGATTAACCGGAGAAAGCAGAAGTGATGATAAAAAATGCAGAGAGATAATGGAAAGTCAGAGAGGAAAATCAGGAGAAGGGCAGAGAGGCCCCCCTCGAGGATTTGGACCTGATTGCAGAAGCATACAAAATTCTGAAGAGAGATTAAAATGCTTTGATGGTGCTTTGTCTGGAGTTGAACAGCATTTTGAAGATAAAAGAGGTTTTGACGAGAGATTTAAAGAAACAAAAGAAAAAGAAAGGCAATGTGCTCAAAGTTGCGCAAGCCAAAATAAGCCTTGGGACTTTTCTGGAGGAGTTTGCACTTGCAGAGAAGATACAGGAGGAGATTACCAGCAATATTATAATCAAAGAAGAGAAGAATTCAGGCCACCTGAAGGCCAAGAAGGATTTAGACCTCCAGAAGGACAATTTCAACAACCTCCTCAAGAATTTGAAGGACAACAGCCACCTCAAGAGGGATTCCAAAGACCTCCGGAAGGCCAAGAAGGATTTCAACAATCTCCATCTCCATCAACAGAATCAGGAACAACAACTAGTGGAGGATCGGGAACAACAAGCAGTGGAGAAAGTTCAACAAGCGGAACAACTAGCGGTGGGGAAAGCTCAAGTTCAACAACTTCATCAGGCGGAGAAGGAACTGTTACTGGCGGAGTAATTTCTGGAAATGCATTCTTAGATTATTTTTATAAATAATAAACTTTTAATAATACGGGAGAAAACTATTTTTTATTAAGCATAAAGATATAACAATTTTACAAAATAAGCAAATATTAAACAAGTTAAATTGAGAAATTAGGGAAAAATGTTGCGATATTTCAAGAATATTTTTGAATTATATGCTGGATCTCTTTATGGTAAACACATAAAGCATCAAGAATTATCTAAACTTAATATTTAATTTTATTACTTATTTGAAAACATACCATAAGAAATTTTTCACTTGGAAAAATTTGACCTTATTTAAGATTCATCAACTTTAATCTATAGCTAAAATACTTTCTAGAATTTATATTTCTACTTTTTTGTTTTATTTAATATTTTTATTTTCTTAATTCTTTCATTTTATTAAACTTTTCTTAAATTATTAACAATTGTTAAAAGGAAAAATTTTATAAAGGCTCTTTTCTTCTTTTATTTACTGATTAAAAGAGGGTAGATTGAAAAATAATAATTTAATTACTATATTTGTAATATTTACACTATTCTTTATTATCTTATTCTCTACTTTAATTAATTTAAGTTTTGTTTCTGCGGCAACAAATTGCTGGCAGCATACATCACAAAGCGATTGCAATGCCGCTGGCAGTTGCAAATGGAAATCAGATTCTTGGGGAAGCTGGTGTGAGGAATTAAATTGCTGGAGTCTGAGCAATCAGACTGCATGCACAACCACAAATGTTGCTGGAAAAAATTGCACATGGTCAGCAGGCTCAACAAATTATTGGTGCCAAGAAATAAGCTGCTGGAGTTTTTTCGGAACAAATAATCAGTCCTGCACAGCAAATAGCGCAAATAAATCTTGCACATGGCAGGATTCTTGTTATAGTGTTGGCGGAGGCAGCGCAAATTGTTATTCCATTACAGGTCAATCCACTTGTTTAAATACGACGGGATGTGGATGGGGCCAATGTTATGAAAAGGGATGTTATAGTTATACTACTCAAAATGCTTGCAATTCTGGAAGAGATTGGAGAGGGAATAATTGCACATGGTCAAGCTCTTCAAGTTATTGCAAGGAAAATAATTGTTATGATTCCTCTTTATATGCAAATGAAACATCTTGCAATGCTGCAACAGGGGTAAGCTGCCAATGGAAATGGAATTCCTGCCAAGAAGTAAATTGCTGGACATGGAGCTTTACTAATGTAACTAATTGTGTTAATAATACTGCTAATTTAAAATGTGCTTGGGGGGGAAGTTATTGCCAACAAGAAAGTTGCTGGACAGCTTCCAATAGTTCTTTATGCACTTCCAGACCGGGTTGCAGATGGGCAAATTATACTAGTTCTGGATGGTGCTCGGAATTAAATTGCTGGACTTTTAATTCATGGAATAATGTTAGTCTTACTAGTGATTTTGGAAATAAATCTACATGCGAGATTCTTGCTTCAAGTGCCTATGGATTAAGTTGCACTTGGGCAGCTACTATGGCTAATAATTTAACTAATGGAACATGCTATCAAACACCAAGCTCAAAATCCTGCAGCAATTTTACAACTGAAAGAGATTGTTTAGATACTTATTATTGCTGGTGGAAATCTAATTCTCTTACAAATACAGCTATTGGGGGAAATTGTACAGAACCTACATGGGGAACTGGGAGCTTTTCAAATGCTTCAATATTAAATGATTGGAATCCTGGATGTTATATTTTTGATCAAAATTCTACAAAATGTAATTATGTTATTGGATGCAATTACACCTCAAGTTCTGGAACCTGTGATTCTTTAACTGGAGCTGGGACTCATGGAGCGAATATTACAACGAATGGGATTTCTTGCTCAAGTTTGAATGATTCTAATTTATGCAATAATATCGCAAGTTTGTCCAGTTGTTGCACATGGCAAAATACTTCTTGTGTTCAGGATAGGTATTCTAAATCTTGTTTTAATCAGTTAGCTCAAACACCTAATGGAGAAAAATCCTGTGAAGATGCAAAAACAAAAGGCTCTTGTGATGCTATTGCATCAGATCCTTGGTATATGCCTTGCAGCTGGAATAATTCAACTGAAAAATGTCTTTTTAAAGCAAGTGCTGTTTTTGGAAATACAAGCCAAAGCCTAATTAAAATAGAAAATAAAAAGAATTGCGAAGCTGCCGGAGGAAAATGGATAACTGAAAATTATTGTGAAGGGAGTGTTTCTGTTCCTACAGGAAGATGCGACTATAAATTTGATGAAGAGGATAATTGTGATAAGGCATGTTTTGCATGTGAAAACCAAACAAGCGCCGGAGTTCCTATTAATGCAACAAATGCAAAAGATGCTTGTCTTGGAAGCAAATTAGGAAATTGCGAGTTTACTGCTAATTCAAATGCCCCTAATGAAATAGGTTATTGTGGCGCTAAATTGTCATGGAAGTCAGGAATTGCAGGAGATTGTGATACAAGTTGTGGAGATTGCTCATATAAAGGAGATATTAATAATAATGATACTACTAAAAGGCCAAGCTATCATTGTTTGCAGAGCAAAGCAAATTCTGATGGAGGGGGTTGTAAATGGATATCTGACAATAGCACAAATACTGGAGGTTATTGCCTTAAAAAAGGAGAAAAAACTTGCGAGGATTCTTGTGATAGATGCAAGATACAAACTGATTGCTCTAATTTAGGAAGAAAAGCTGTTGCAAATCAATCTGGAAGCTGCAAATGGCAAGGCTCTAGTAACGATGGAAGTTGTGTTGCAAATATCGCCGGAAATGTTGAAATTTGCTTTGATGGTGTTGACAATGATGATGACTCTTTAATTGACTGCTCTGACTCAAGCTGTTTTTCAGATCCATTTTGTGGATTAGTTTCTGGAGATTGTTTTGGCTGGACTAATAATAATAGTTGTATAAGCAATAATTGTGAGTGGGTTAATGATTCATGGAATACAAATGGTTGGTGTGATTTTAAAGGAAGCCAATGCTGGAGATATGATAAAAGCGAGACAAGCTGTTTAGGTGCTATTCAAGTTAATGAAACTTTAAATTTAACAAACTTAAGACTTGCTGGAAGCATTAATACAACTAAAAATTTTACACTAGCAAAAAATGGAACTTCATGGGTCTTGAATTCTGTAACAATTACCTCTCAAAATGGAACAAGTTTTGCAGGAAATTTTACAGTTAATTATACTTATCAGAGAATTTCATTCAGCAATAATACTTTTATGTTAAGTGGCGCCGGATCAGTAAATATAACTAATGTTTCTTATTTATATTATGCAGTGGATAATAAAAATTGCGCATGGAATAATGGAAGCGGAAACGGATGGTGCGAGAGAGATTGGAGTATTGCAGAACAATGTAAAGGATTAAACAAGACTTCATGCTGGACTAATGCAAATTGTTATTTTACTAACGATACATGGTGTGATGGAACTGGAAAAGGAACTGATTGGTGCAAGACTTCTCCTGGAGGATGGTGTGATCATATAGATTTCAAGCCAAAAGATTGCTGGCAAAAAAGTGATAATTCTACCTGCACCACAACAAGTGGATGCAGCTGGAGAGTTGATTTGTGGAGCAAGTCACATTGTGAGGTTAATTATACTGCCAGTTGCTGGAATTCTACTTCTAATTCAACTTGCGCTACAAATGGATGCTTATGGAGAAATGAGACTTGGGGGGGAATAAATACTGCTTGGTGTGATAATAAGATGAATGACTGCTGGAATTCTTATGATCAAACTTCCTGCAATGCTAAAGGAGTAAAATGTAGCTGGAGAAATGAATCAGGCTGGGGATCTTGTCAGGCAGCATGCTATAATGCAACTCTAGACTCTTCTCAAAGTTCTTGCACTGCAGTATCTGGATGTACATGGAAAACTGAAAACGGATGGTGTGAAGAGCAACAATCTGCAGCATGTTTTAATACCACTAATTCAAATACTCAAGCAAATTGCCAGGCAACATCCGGATGCAACTGGAAAAATCCTGGATGGTGCAATCCTAGCACGGGTTTTTCTGTCTCTAGTGGCGGAGGAGTTGGCAGTGGAATAGGTGGAGATTGTTATAAGTATGATGGAAATCAGACTTTTTGCACTAATAAATCAATCATAAATGTAAGCTGTTCTTGGAGTGTTAATACTCAAGCAAGTTGCCAGACTGACTGGAGTAAGGACTGCGCTAAATATTCGAGTTTTCAGGCAGGCTGTAATTCAACTAATGGATGCTGGTTTAAGAATGATTCTTATGGTTCTTATTGTACAAATATTATGGATCAATGCTGGAGTAATAGCTCATTAACAAGTAATGCAACGGCATGTAATTTAAATCCATATTGCAGAAATACTACTTATGGATGTGAAGCAAGATGTTATAATGAAACACTAATTAATAGCCAAACAAATTGCATTGCTAATACAACTCTTGGATGTAAATGGGTAAGCGGTTGGTGTGTAGCTTCTACAACTGGAGAATTATTTAGCGGGATGGGGTCTGGAGCGCCAGTGCCTCTTGGCAGCGATAATTGTGGAGGGGTTGCTGGAGAACCTAGCCAGAATTCTATAGATATTTGTGGATTTGGAATGAAAGATATGGATAAAGCATTTGGATTTGGAGCTGGAGTCAGTGATTTTAGCAATGCTTCTATATGCAATAAAGAAAAAATTTCTTCTTTTGTTGCGGGGCTTGCATCGGGCGGAGGTGCATTTAGCGGATTTGGAACAGAAAAAACAGGAAATGGGAATGATACAGTAATCTTTTTTGTTTATTTGGATAGCGACGGTGCATCAACAGGAAATTGCGAGTTAAGCCATAATTCTTCTGCAGATGGATATGAATTTAGATTTAAATATTCTTCTGAATGGAATTCTTCAACAAGTAAGGCTGTTGAAACATTTAGCGCTTACAAATGCGAGAATTCAAAATGGGTTATTACAGATATTAAGTTAAGCGCTATGAAACAGAAAATGTGCGGAGAAATCGGTGGACCTATGATTGCTGTGCAAAAATCAGATTTAACAAAATATCCAACACTTTATGATTCTACAAAAGATATGAGGGTTTATGTATCCAGCATTGGCAATACTGGAAATATTTCCTCACCTAGTGATACTGCTGGGCCTGCATGGACAACTCCTGGAAGCATTGATTTTGAAATCACAGATGCTTTTTCATATGGTGCTGATAGCGCTAAATTTGAAAGTATCCTTAAAAAAGGTTTTACTCAATATGAAGATTGTTATAATAGTATTGATGATGATAATGATGGAAATATTGATTGCAGTGACTGGAATTGCCAGTATTCTGATAAGTGCACTAGCAGCGGGGTAAATGCTGCAGGGTATAATGATACAAAAACTGCAAAAGTAGTTGGAGTTAAAATAGAAGAATATCCAGATTCTGCTTTGATAATATATGATACTGACAAACCTACCAATGGAACAATTGAATTTTATCTAAATGATTCAACCTGTGTGAATATAAATAAAACTGTAAATGATATTGGAATAACTAGTGCTAATGTTCGGGATTATAAATTATGGCATAAAGGAGACTTATATTCAACAACTCTTGGATCAGCACTTGTGAATGATACTACTTATTATTATAAACTTAAAATTTGTGATTCTGCCAATAAATGTGCTGTAAGCAAATGCAGCTCTTTTGTAACTTCTTCGTCTGGAAAATGCGGATATTGCAATTTTGTTTCCAGAATAAAAGTTGGTTCTGGCTGGAATGTTTCTTATGATACAAACAGGGACGGAACTTATGATCATGTTCAGGGTGAAGTGTGTGGAACAAATGCGGGTATGAAGATAAATTATACAGCAGGAAGAGCAGTTAATATTAAACTGACAAAAACCGATAATAGTATTTATTTTGAATTTATTAATGCAACTTTGACAAAAACAGGATTAAATGACAAAGTAAGGACTATAAGCAGTTCTGGAGATATTATTGGAACAAGTTCTTTAGTTGGCTTGACTTCTGAAACAAAAGATAAAATCATCAATAATCTACATCCTGAGATATGCAGAATAAAAATACCTTTTAGCGGAACTTGCAATGCATTATTTCACTGTGATGATAGTGGGGATAATTGCGTCGATAGAACATCTTCAGCAACGCTTTTAGATGCTACAAATTGTGTATGGCAAGTTCCAAATTGTGAGTTCTCAACATATAGAGAATCTACTAGTGATTCTGGAAGCAGCAGTTCTTCTTCAAGTAGTGGAGGAGGGGGAGGAGGGGCAACAAGCAATAAAACAAAAACAAATGCAACTGCTGCAGGGAAAACTGGAGAGGGCGAAACTGCTGGCGGTGGCGGAGTTACTGGAGAAATTACTAAAGAAACTCCTCAATTAAGTCCTGGAGGTAGTTTTGGAGGAATTAATCCAATTTACTGGATAGCAATTCTTGTTGCGATTATTGCAGCAGTTGTAGTTATTTCTGTCTATTACGGAGTGAAACATAAGAAAAAAAAGAGTTTTGGATATTAATTCTTGAAAATATAAATTTGGGATGAATAATAAACTAAAAAATAAAGTATTGATAGCTTATATAATATCTATTAAAAATAATAAATAATATAGGACCATAAACTAAAAATAAATCAATTTAACTACACTACTTCTTAAATAATCCCTACTTATTTGTTGTATACAACATTTAATGTTTACTAACGAAAAGATTAAAAACTTGTTGTCGCTAACTTAT
>JAGVWP010000029.1 GCA_018304985.1 Candidatus Pacearchaeota archaeon | reverse complement strand
CTTTTTGCCGTCGGCAATATAAATAATATCGTCGAGAATTTAATCATTTATATACTGCAGTATATAGATTCATCGGAGGTTTTTCAAAACCCTCTATATAAAAAATCAGCAGCTTTCATATAATAAATAAGGGAAAGGTATAACATATTAGCTAAAAAACAATTCTTTCGGAACTTCATATTTTTTATCCGAGAGGACAATGTCTTGCGCTTGAGAGATAGCTCTTTTGCATAATGCCATCATTTCATCATATTGATTTTCAACTTCCTTAATCTTTATGCTGGAGCCATATCTTGCTTCCTCTCTTTCATCAACCGCGCTTTTATTTTCTTTTTCTTTATAGACTATAATTTTATTGATAAATTCATCATCATAATCAATTAATCCTTTTTCTTTAACATATTGTATAAATAATGCCGTGCATCTTTGGCTTCTTGTTTCTACTCCAAATTTGCATAGAATCGCCAAAGCGCAATAATATAAAGAATAATACCATTCTTCTGGAATTTTATAATCCGAGCCGGCATTTTTATATATTTCGCAGAATCTCAAGCTATCTCTTGCTTTGTCTAAATATTCTTCTGCTTTTTTCAGTGATGGTTCAGCAATAAGCAATCCTTTATGCTTCTTTCCTTTGCTCTCATCTTTTCTGGCAGATTCAAAACACTCTTTAATTTTTACATTCATTTTGAAATCTTCCTAATAAATCTTATGAAGTTTTCCTGTCCAAATAAAATTATCCCTTTTTTTAAAGCTTCTATATATGATTTATTTTTATTTTTTAATTCGCGCTTTAATTCTTTTTCCGTAAGGTTTATGGCATGTATTTTCTTATCCTGCGCTATTTGTATATCTGATATTCTCTTGCCTATCTTTACAAAATTTTTTTCATTTGAAACCAAACTTAAAATATCTATATCATTAGCTTCCTTTGGAGAATGAAGCATGCTTCCAAATAATATTAAAAAATTAGCATGGTTTTCAAGCTCTTTAAAATTATATCTCCATTTGTTTTGCTTTAAAGCATCTTCTGTAAGCAGAAGAGCCAAAGCTTTTTCTAATATTGGATTATCCCAATTAAGGCTTGCTTCCTGAACACTAGTTTTTTCAGGGCCTATCGGAGTTAGTATAATCAAATTTTCTTTTTCCAGTTCTTTCAATAGTTTCCATGACCCTACTCTACTTATTCCTCTTTCTTTTGAAAGGGATGTTACCGTATGCTTTTTGCTAATATCCTTTAATAAGACTTTCAGTATCTCATATGATTTTTTAAATGCCATATTGTTAATATTTTAGTTAATAGTTATTAATACATTAGTTAATAGTCTATTTAAATCTTTCTATTTATCTTTTTAGTGAAATCAAAAAAGAACATTTTTAACATTGCAAAAGCCTTAAAAACTAAGCCTCATCAAGATTATTATGAAACCTAATAAAAAAAGACCGTTTTTGAAATATTTGCTGGTAATCTTGCTGGCAATAACCCTCTTAATTTTAGCAGGATCAACTATAATAAAATATAAAGTTGCGCCTTCAGAAGCATATGTTTTAGACAAAAACAATTTAATCGATGATGGCAGTTTTGAAAACTTTAACCAGACAGCTGGAGATTGCTGCAATAAATATCCGGACAAATCAAGGGTATTTGCCTCCCAGTCTGTTAATGCATTTATTGGGCAATATTCATTAAACCTGACTTCGGAAAATCAATGCGCTTGTATAAGCAAGCCTATTAAAGAATTGGATAATTCTCAAAAATACTTATTATCATTTTACTATCTAGGAGACAATCCAAGAGTATGCGGCTGGACTACAGAAGATAACAAGTGCATACCGGAGAAAAGATTAGAAACAACCAATAAATGGACCAACTATCAGGCTCTCTTGGAATTTACAAATAAATCTGAAAAATCTCTGATACATTTCTACGCCGATTCTTCAGGAGAGCTTAGAACAAATCTCTACGACGACCTTCAAGTGCGCAAGCTGGTAAAAATATCTTCAAAGGCTAAATTCAGCGAAAGCGAAGCTTATATAGTCAAGACAAAAGTGGATAATAAAATAAATGGCGAGAAAATTGGCGGGGAAGAAAATGGAGAGGCTTATTTCTTGGTTAATGGCAGACCAAACATCACAATTAGATTTCCGTATTATGAGATTGCAATTATTGTTCTGATTATGCTGGTTATAGCAAGAATTTTATTGAAAAAAGAAAGAGAAGAGTGGGAGTAAAATGAAAATAAAATATACAGAATATTTAGATTTTTTAATCATTCCAATTATTTGGCTTCTAATATTCGGGAAAAATGCGTTTTCAAATTTGATTTTGCTGGATTACGCTCCCAGCACTTTTTTTGATATAACCAAAATTATTTATATGAATGATTTTAAATACAGCTCATATATTTTTGATTCTCTTAAATTTATCTTTCTGGCTGTTGGAATAAATCAGCTCTTATTCTCAATTTCAATCCTGATAGCCATGATTATTTCTTATGCCTATATTAGGAAATTGTCAAAACTTAATAATCTGCCGGTATCTTTCACCTTGCTGTCTGCTTTAATTTTCTTCTTCAATCCGTTCATTTATTCAAGAATAATGGTTGGCCAGATAGGAGTTATAATCTCTTATTTATTAATACCCATGTCCATTTTTTATATTATTAAGCTGTTTCAAAGCCAGTTTGAGATTAAAGATGTAATAAAGACAGTAATTTCAATAACAATTGCCGGTTCTTTTTCCATCCATTTTATCGCTCTTAATGTTATAATATTGCTGACTGCATCATTTTGGTTTTATTTTTACAGACAAAAACTATCTATAACGCCGTATTTCAAAGGAATTATTATATTATTTATTCTATTAATCTTGCTTAATGCGCTCTGGCTTCAGGGCTTGTTTAGCAACAGCTCTATTTTTTCAGTAATTGACTCAAGCCACGAAAGCTTTTTTGCGCCAAAGCTTAGCCAGGATATTCCGGCAGTTGCAAAAGTAATGGGCATGTGGGGTTTCTGGCGGGAAGGAGGATATATAACTTCTTACAGGTCAATGCCAATTCCTCTTTGGTATATTTCTGCAATTATCCTTGTAGCCTTAATGTTAATAGGATATTATTCAACTAATAAAGACAAGACATCAAAATTCTTTTTTTCTTTATGGTGGGTCGGGCTTATTTTAGCAACAGGCATAAGCCATCCGTATACAAGCCCTATTTTCGACTTTCTATTTAAACATCTGCCGTTATTTAATGGTTTTAGAGACAGCCATAAATTTGTGAGTTTTATAGCATTATCTTATGCTTATTTAATACCCATAGGGCTAATTAGCTTAAAACAAAAACTAAAAATAAAAATAACATCTATAACATATCTTCTGCTAATATTATTCATAATAACTTATACTTTTCCTCTGATTAACATAAACTCTCAAATATTTCCTGCAAACTATCCTGACTCATATATCAAAGTAAATGAATATCTTAAAACTCAGCCAGAAAACAATTATGCGATTTATCTTCCATGGCAGGGATATTTGACTTATGACTGGTCATTAAAAACCTCTTCTGATGGAAGGATTTCTGTTCCAATAAATCAGATAGTTGAAAGAAACATTGTTCAGGGAGAAGATGTTTGGGGTTCAGAAAATACCTTAATAAGAGAGATAGGGAAGTGTTTAGACACTCAAAATACAAAATGCCTTGAAAATGCGGGTGTTAGGTATGTTCTTAAAGATAAATGCGCATTTTATCCAGAATCATATGGCTGGTTGAATTCAATAAAAGCTTACGAAACAAAATGCTTGGATGTTTATCAATTGGATAATAAACAAGTAAATATAAGTAAAAAAATCCCTGGAAGATTTATTTTTGGATTAATTATCTCATTGTTTACTTTTGCCGGAATGGTTCTTGTTTTAGCTCAGAAATCCAGTAAAAAACCAGGGCAATAATGAATATATAGATGCTTGTCCATTTCCATAATTCTAAACTTTTTATCCTATTAATCAAGCTTATGTCAATCGCAATAAATCCGGTTATTATCAGCGCAAAGACTATTAATTTTCTTTTTTTTAAAAATTCCTTGATAAATTTATCAAAATCAAAGGAATTCTCGTATTTTTTTATGTTCTCAGCTATCTGCAGGCCAACACCTGCAACAAGAAAATAATAAACATAAATTGCAGCTGTTTCTGCAACCGCATTTTGTTTTGAGATAAGGAGAAAAGGTATATAGCCCAAGATTATTAACGCAGGAGATATTAAAAATCTTGAATCTATTTTTGTGTCATAAAATAAAAAAGCAGATATTATAAAGGCAATAAAAGCCCATTCAATGGAAAAGAGCCTGCTTCCAAAGAAAATCACTAAAACAAGGATAAGATAGGAAGCAAAAAGGATTAATGCAGAAGGCAGTTTTACAATAAGTTTATTATAATATTTATTTAATAACAAAAGCCCAAGGAAAACAATGGCAAGTATGAGTATAAAGCTGGAAATTGCAAAAAGGTTATTTTCATTGTCTAAAGACCTTAGATTTATCACTATAAGTATCAATCCTAACATTGTTGCAAGCGCTGCCAATACAGCTTTCATAAAGATATAGCGTTTTGCTGTATTTAAAAACTATTCTCAAATAGATTAGTGTAACAAATATGTATCACTTAGAAACATTTAATATATTTTCAAAACCTTTTCTAAAACCAATAAAACCGAAATATTTATAAATCAACGAAAGTTATATATATTAGTAACTTTGGTTAATTGCTTAAAATACCAACAAAATGATACCATTAATTGCAAGATTGAAGAAGCAGAGGCATAGAGATATAGCTTTAGCTCATGATATTGCGGTTGAAGTTTTATTTAATATTTTTGATAAAGCAGTGCTTCATGGAGGAACTGCTATATGGCGATGCTATAAAGGAAACAGGTTTTCAGAAGATATTGATGTTTACATTCCAAGAGACATAAAAAAGCTTGATTTATTTTTTGATTCTTTGGAAAAAAAAGGTTTTGTTATAGAAAAAAAGAAAATAAGCGAAAACAGCTTATTTTCAAATTTAAGCTTAAATAGAACTGCTATCAGGCTTGAAGCTATTTTCAGGAAAGCTGACGGCATATTAAAAGAATATGAAACAACTGAAGGAAATTTAATGACAATTTATACTTTATCTCCGGAAGAATTAATAGATGAAAAGGTTAATACTTATTTGAAAAGACTTAAGATAAGGGATTTATATGATATTTTCTTTTTGTTAAGAGAGGTAAATAATAAATCAGAGATTATTCCAAAAATAAAAATATTAATCACTAATTTCAAGCCGCCAATTGATAAAAATGAGCTTAATATATTAATTCTTGAAGGTCTTGTTCCAAACACTGAGAAAATGCTGGACTATATAAAATCCTATATTGGAAATAAATAATAATTAATAAATATAAAATGGGAAAAAACAAGCACATTGCAGCAATTGAATCGCTTTTCAGAAGAAGCCCAATTGTAAGCTCCAGTTCTATTAAAAAAATAATAAAAAAAGATAAAAAAAGCTCAACATATTACAAGCAGGTGATAAGAAATTTAATTGCAAAAGATAGGATTAAGAAACTTGCAAAGGGATATTATACAATTCATAATAATATCTCGCTGGCTGTTTTCTGTTTCAAGCCAGCTTACTTTGGATTGCAGGATGCATTAAGCTTTCACGATTTATGGGAGCAGGAGTCAATTCCAGTAATTTTAACTTCAAGAAAAATCAGGCCAGGAGCAAGGACAATGATGAATTCCAGGATATTAATAAGAAGAATAGATAAAAAATATTTCTTTGGTCTTGAATATAAGAAAGAGGGAGATTTTTTCCTTCCTTATTCAGATATTGAAAAAACATTCATTGACATGGTTTATTTCAATGAAAGGTTAAGTCAGGAAGCAATAATTAATATTAAAAAAAAGGCAGACAGAAAAAAGATTAATTTATATTTAAAAAAATACCCTAAAAAATTTCAAAAAAGAGCTTTAAGTTTGTTAGAAAATTAATATCCTAAAATACAACAATTTATCCATGTAAATCAGGTAAAAATATTATATGATATCTAAGCTTATTTTGAAAATATTTCAACATCTCTGGTTAATTTAGTGTATATACTCTATAGAAAAATAGATTAAACTTACTAGATCTAGCGTGAAAATTGGGAAAAGTATTGTGATATTTCAATAATATGAATGAATCAATACAACACTAAATTTTTCTATGTGAAAAATTTAACATAATTTAAAGCAGGTGATGATTATTTAAATTAAAAAAGTATTTAGGGTTTATCATTAGCAGTATGTTTGGTAACTTATATGGATAACCAATATTATCTGTTTAATCTCATAAATTCTTTAAAACCCATTACAGGAGTTTTTATAAATATAAAAATGTTAGATATAAAATGCCAGATAATAACAAATTAAAATACCTTTTTGTATGTTTCGCAGGAATAAACAGAAGTTTAACCGCAGCAAGTGTTGCTAAAAAAATGGCTGCTGAAAGAGGCGTTAGACTAGAAGCTGATTTTTTTGGAATTGCCTCTCTTAACAGACAATCAAAAACAGAAGTGAGAAATAGATGTGAAAGTTATGACCTAATATTTGTAATGGAAGATTATATCCAAGAAAAATTAGTGAGATATTATTATGTAGATCCAGCAAAAATTCATTGTTTTAATATACCTGATGATTATGATGTTAGAAGAAGAATTGATAGAATGTTGCTTGAAGCAACACTTGAGCAGGAACTTAGAGATTGGATAAGATGATTATTTCTGAAAATATAAAAAAACAAGTAATTAAGTAATAAGTTATGTTAAAATTAAAAGTCTCAGTCACTTACTTCAATAAATTAGGCAAAGATATGGCAAAATTTCAAATAACATTAAACTCAACTTCTTCAGCGTCAGAATTTCCAGCTTTGTCTGTTGCTCTAATTGTTAACTGATGATTTCCAGGCTTGAAGCTTTTAGTAACATTTTTCACAATGCCAAAATCCTGGCAGTTTGAGCATAATCTTTTCCATCTAGGCTTGAAATCAGAATGGTCAATGTACTCAAGCAACACTGTTTCATTTATGCTTACTTTAAAGGGAACTTTTTTATTATAAACTTCCTGTTCTGGCTTCATCACATTTAATACAGGAGCTTGTGTATCGACTAATACTCGCGTAACACTTGAATCAACAGTATTGACTTTGTCTTTTAACTGGAAGTAAAAATCAATAAATTCGCCATTAAATGCAGTTAAATCTACAAATTGCGAGCATATCATATTACTGCCTGAAACGCAACTATTAAACTGAATTACCGGGTTAAATATTAGGGAAATATTCTGCAAATCTCCTTCAGTATATTTTACAAAAAACTCAGATCCATTGACAACCTGGTTTTTCTTTGGCATTGTTTGTTTTATCTGAGGAGGTTTTGAATCAATAAATAAATTTATATTTCTCTGCCTTACAATGCCAAACTCGCTTGTTCCCCTTATTGTTATATTATTCCATCCATCATTTAGAGACTGCGTTTTTCTCCTGCTCTCTCCATATTCGCTGCATTCTCTGCATAAAGTTATCCATCTTGGCCTTCCGTCATTGTAATTAATATACTCTAAAATAGCTGCAGTTTCGTCAATGCTTACATTGAAATCAATTCTTCTGCTGTTATACATTTTATTCTCAGGAGAGTTTACAGTTATGTTAAAACCGTTTGAGATATTAATCATAAACTGCCATGTTAACTGCGAATTTCTTCCAGCTTTGTCAGTTGCATTAATTGTTACATTATGCCAGCCGACAGCTAAAGGAGAGGGAATATTATATCTTGCAATAACATCTAAGCTTCCCGAATTAAGCAGTGTGGGCATTATAGGGTTATCATCTAAAAACATGAAAACCTTAAGCTTATTTATTCCGGAATTTGACTGATATATCTCATCAATTAATGCCTGAATCTGGGGCATTAGATTATTATGGACAATAGAATTATGCGGAGGTTGCAAATCATTTATCAAAGGATCTGTAAAATCAGACTTAAATGTTTTGCTTTGTTCGTTTTCTATTCTGTTGCAGCTAAAATTGCTCCAATAAGTTAAAGTCATTACCCCGCCCGTAGTATTTCCGTTGTTTGGAGTGTTTTCCAAGCCAAAAGGCACTCCAGAAAACTGAGAATATGCCAACCCGTCCCATCTATAAAAAATATTTGCAGCATCAGGGTTTATTAAGGTAAATTCCGAACGGGAAATATACCACCCAGCCAAGCCATCAGGACTAGCAGGATTAACTGAAATAACAGTTTTATTATTAACATAAAAATTCTCAATGCCATCTTGCGCAGTTATATTCAAGCAATTTCTTGTATAAACAGTCCAGTCAACACTATTACTATTGTTCAGCAGGTTAGCATTAATTGTTGTTGTAAAATTTGTCGGATTATTTTCTATTCCTGTAAAATTAATCCAACTTCCATTTATTAAAACACTAAATATAACTTCCTCAATGCAAAATCCGCTAACATTCACATTTAATCTTACATTATTTCCGTTTAAAATACATGAAGGCGAACTTGTCTTATTTTGAATAAGTGTTGGCTGATTTGAAGCATTTTTAGTTGCTGCCTGAAACACAAAACTTCCAGTAACATCTGGCATTCTGCTGTAAGTGCTTCCATTATTTCCATTATCAGTAAATATTCCTGTCTGATCTATTAAGCTGTTAGTATTATCGAAAAGCTTTAAATTTTGGCTTGCATCTGCAATAGAAGGAGTGAATCCCTGCTTAATATAAAAAGAGTTTCCATTCAAAGTTACATTATCTAAAGAATGATTTAATCCTCCGGCAGTATTAATATACCATCCGCTTAAATTTTCTTCACTTCCAATATTAAATATCTCAATCCACTCTGCTCCAGTATCGCTTCCGGCAGGATTTATCTCAGCTTCATTAATAACAACTGCTGCGAAAACAGTTGAAACTGAAAAAAAAGCCAGTAAAAATAAAATTGGTATTATCTCTTTTCTCTTTTTCATCTTACCCTTTTATATATATTTTTTAGAGTTATTCTTTATATTTAAATGCTTTTGAGAAATAGTCATTACTTTGAGCAGATGAACTTTTAATATTTTCACTACAAGTTGGTAGAGAGATAGCTTTAAATATAATCTGTTTATGAATTTTCTATGGCAACTTTAAAACAGCATTATGAAAGTATTAAGGGGAATAAACCTTTTATAGGTGGAGGGTTAGGGTGTATTTTAGGTATAGGCTCTGCATTAAGTATCCTTACTTATAATTATATGATGTTTAATGATTATTCAAGATTTAATCAATCTGGACCAAGCGAAAAATATATGCAAGTTGTTCAGATTGAACAAAAACTTAATGGGCCTATTGCATTAAGAGATTTAGATGATGGGCTTGCAGAAAGAGTAAGAGGTCTTAAAGCTGAATTAGAGGTTTTAAATTCTGACCAAGAAGTAATTTCTCAAAGAGAGATTGTTGAGATGAGACAGAAACAAGTTGTTAATTTAACATATGGATTTATGGGTTCGATAGTGTTAGGGATGGTATCAGTATTTCCTTTTGCTTATGGTGCTGCTGGAAAAAAACAAAAGTTAAGAGAAATGGTTAAGGAATCAGGACAATGAATACTAAAGGTAAATTTAAAAAAAGTCTTATTACTATCCTTGGCACAGCAGCCATTTCAGCAATGAGTCTTTTCAGCGGAGATAAAATAAAAGCTGAAGATTCTTGGATTTTAAATCACGCAAATAATCATTATTATAAATTAGGTTCTGTTACAACATGGGAAAAAGCGCAGGCGGAAGCAGTTGCTCAGGGAGGATATTTAACAACAATAAATAATGCTGAAGAGAATAGATGGCTTGCTGAGACATTCTTGCCGTATGGAGGTCAACTTTGGATTGGTTTTTCAGATGCTATTTCCGAAGGAACTTGGATTTGGTCAAACAATGAAGCTGCCGAATTTACAAGTTGGGGCCCAGGCGAGCCAAACAATAGTGGTGATGAAGACTATGCTGGGCTGCATCCTACTGACCTGACCTGGAATGATTTTGCTGGTTTTTACGATATACCCGGAATAATAGAAAAAGATTCTAATATTCCTCAACCCGCATATTATCTGCATCCAGGAGACAGTATTAATAATTTATTGGATTCTATTATTGGAACAGAGAATAATCCAACTATATTATATCTGGCTCCGGGAGTTTACAAAGAAGATGTAACAATGGATAAATATGAGCATATAATAGGTGAATCAAGAGAAAAAACAATTATTGAAGGAAAGGTTGCAACTGCAGACGATACAATTCTTGCAAGCCTCACAGTTAAAAACCCAAAATACTACGGAGAAAGTGTCTGCATTGACTCAACAAATAGTTCTTCAAGGCTGGCAAATATTAATGTTGATGGAAACGGAAACAGATTAAGTGTTGGAATTCTTTTTGCAGGGCAGGGTTCTGATAATGCTTATATTGCAGACAGTGAAATAATAAATCATGGAATCGGAATGTCTATTCATGATTCTGGAGCAGTAATTGAAAGAAATTATATTGGAAATTGCGAATACGGAATATGGTTCTTTGAACCTGGTAAAGAAAGAAGCGAGTATTTGCAATCTAGATTAAATTACACTGAAAGCACAAATAATTTTGGCCCTATGATTCAGAAGCCAATTGCAAATTTGGGAAGATAAAAAATAAAAATTAAATTATTGTAAATTCCATATCTTCAGTGTCAGAATTTCCTGCTTTATCAACAGCGTTTATTGAAAGATTATGTGCTCCATCGGAGAAACTTTTTGTTGTGCTACATCTTCCGGCCTCTATTTTCTTGCATAAGCTTTTCCATATAGGCTTATTGCTGTTCATGTCTTTATAGAATATACCATCGAAATTTTTTTCTACAATTTCAAAAATAAAAGTTACTTTCTTATTATTAATTAAATTACTTGAAGAGGTTATACTAGGGAGAGTAATATCTACTTCGGCATTTCTAATACTAGAATTAATACTGTTTAAAGCATTATCTATAATTTCCACCCAATAAATGATATTTTTATCATTAAATTGATTTAAATTTAATGGTTTAATACTGCAATTTTGATTTTTACCTGCAAGACAAGATTTATTTTTTTTAATTGCACTATTAACATTTATCCAGTAATATAAGTTTACTTTTTCTAGATTTTCTTCATTATATTTGATTTTAAATTCTATAGAATCATTTATGAATTTTGAGCTGGTAGGGAGTAGAATTGGATGGTTTTTAGGCTGTGTTCCAGGACGATTACTTTTCTTTGGAGCAGGAATAGTTAAATCTGGTTTATTTGTGTCAATAGTAAATGTTTTACTGCTATAATTTATATCGCTCAGATTATTATATATAATAGCCTTTATTGTAATATTATATTTTCCATCTTTTGAAAACCTTACTCTTTTTATACATTCTTTGGTTTTACTGCACAATTTAATCCATCTACTATCCTCAGAGTTATTTAATATATAATAAAAATCACTTTTATCATTAGTTTTCAAATCAAACAAGACTTTATTAGAATCATAAACACCATTATCATTTGGGCTGGTTACAGTCAATGTTATTGCGCTTGCAAAACTTAAACTCGCTAAAATTAGAAAAGATGCAACCAAAATCATCACCAAATTTTTTTTCATGAATAGAAGGCGTTTTTAATGGTATATATATCTGCAGTTTAATTATGTATTTCTAACCATATTTTTCTGTAGTCATTTAGAATTTGTGAAAAAAGCCTTTTTAGATTAACGATTGTTAAGTTTTACCAAATAGATCAATCAAAACAAAAACCTTAAATATAAGCATAACCTAGATATTTTATAGGGGGACGCGACCTGACGAAAGCCACATACACTTTAGCGTTGGTGTGGGGAGTAGGATTGACGGATGCCATAACTCTGTAATTTATTTGCTAATGCTTACTTCCCTGTTCTTACTAGATTTTATTAAATTTTTTATTATTGAAAATAAAGTAACACCTATTAAAATAAGAATTGTATAAATTATTATCCAAATAATTTTATCTTTTGTTGTAGTAATAATAATTGGAGGTAAACCGATTATAAATGCAATTATAGTTTGCCAAGCGTATTTTTCAAAAGTATCAAGAGAAAGCATTTTTTATCTTTGCTCTCCAAATATCATCTAAAAGCAAAGCGATTACGATAATCCCAATTCCAATAAGAGCTAATGTTTTATTATCTGGATAATATCCAAAAAAAACTACAATAGACTGAATTATTCCAGCGGCAGTTAATAAGTAGTAGCCTCCTAGAAATAATAATGCTATTGCAATAACTCTCTTTATAGCCCTTTTTGTTGATACTCTCATTCCCATCCTCTTTTTATTATATATTATTAGATTCTATATCTTTTAAATCCTTCTTTTCCATTTTATGTGCGAGACTAGGACATATGTCCTGAACCAATACAAAATTTCCCTCAACCAAAACCCTTAAAAACATACTTTAATTATTTATATTATTAAATAAAAATTATAAAAAAAGAGGCGACAAATGGATCCAATTCTTCTTGCAGCAGTTCTTGGAGGCATTGGAGGCCTGACACGTGGTTTTGTTGGCTTACTAAAAGCATTGTCTTTGCGAAGAAGAATTTTATGGGGATATTACACAATTACCGTATTGATTGCCCTGATTATCGGAATATTCGTCGGAATTGTGTTTAATTTTGATCCAAGGCTTTCTTTGCTTTCAGGCTATGCAGGCACTGATATTCTTGAGGGAATTTACAAAAGTTTTGCCGTTCAGAAAGTTTATATAGCACCTAAATCTAGAAAGTAACAGTAAAATAATTAGATAAAAGGGAAAAATGGCAAAAAAGATAACAAAAAAAGTGAAAATTGCTGAAAATATTTTACTTAATGCTATACCTGAAAATAATCTATCTAACGTTAAGCATAAAAACAAGCCGTTGTTGCTTAAGCCTACTTGGAAAGTATTAGTTCTCCCGGTTGTAATTGTTCTTATTTTACTTTCAGTATTTATAACAACTAAAAGCATGGATAAGAATCTTGGAGATTATTCATGCAAATTTTTAAATTTAAGTCAGCAGTTTAACACAGCCAAAGAAACTCAAAATAATGAATCTCTTAATAGGATAATGTCAGATACAAAAACTCTGCAGCAGGAAATGGCTAATAAAATATCTTCCAATAAAAAATTATATGCTTATGCAATTGCAGGAAATGTTTTTCTTGCTAAAATAGATCCAATATACCCTGTTGATTGCGCTTTTGTTCCTGGCAGCAAATTCTGCTCTTTTTATATTAGTGAAGAAAATTATCAATGCAGCAGGACAGTTATTGAAGAGCAGGCTAAGGTATTAAACAGGCCAGTGCCTAAATTGCCGGAATATGAGTCAATGGATTACATCATGATTATAATTAACTTTGCTATATTTTTTATAATAGGCTATTTAATATCCTTTTTGATTGCTTTAGGATACAGCAAATCAAAAATAAGGGTTAGTTTAGCTCAAGACTAATTATTTTTTAGATAATAATGCCTAACTTTATTTAATAAATATCAGTAACTTATCCTAATAAATTAGGCAAGGATATAGCATGATTTCAGAACAATTTTGAACTATTAGATATTGCATAACCTCAACTTCTCATTTATGCATTGCTGATAAGCATTACTTATCTTTTCTCTGTATTTCAGATTGGGAGAAATCTCCATAGGAACTGCGTAGCCTCTCCTTACTAGCTCTGAATTAATCATTAATCCATCAGAAGAATAAGCATATTTTAATAATCTCCCGTAATTATCTCTATTGTCTAAATCCCCTTCCAATAAAACTGATTTATTGTTTATCAAAGACTCCAAAAACAATTTTGAATCATCATAATATCTCTCAGTTCTTTCAGGAGCATTAATTCCTATAAGCCTTACATAATCGCCTGTATTTATCTGAAATGTATCTCCGTCGATAACCTGGATAATAAGTGCTTCCTGCTGGATTGCATTGCTATTTTGAGAAACAGAAGTATTATCTGAAGTTTTTTCTGCATTTATGTCTTTTATGTTATCTTTCAAGCTCGGAATAAGAAAAAATATCAGAGAAAAAACTATTATCAGGGCTATTAGGGCCATAGCAAGATTAATTAAATCAAATTCCCACCTATTAATTGTTATTGTTCTTTTCATTATAAAGACAACCAATGTTTTCTTTATGAAACTTTCCTTTATAAAAACCTCCAGCGGGTTTCTATGCATCCAGCAACCACTTATCAAACTTTCTTTTTAGATGAACCAATTTACTATAACTTAACCTTAAACTTACTGAATAAATCTGATAATTATGTTAAATTTCTCCTTAAGAGGAATTTAGTGTTGTATATTAAATAATCTTGAATCATTATAATACCTCTGCCTAATTTATTATATTTACTTATATTAATTATATCTTTAATTAAAATTTATTTTTTATAGGTTTTTCTTGAGAATAAGCTAACTAAAAGATCATCTAATTTTTCCTCTTCCCGCCTTATTTTTCTTGCGTTTATAGCGCTTCGCCTTAAAATATCCTCAATCTGCTCGCTTATTGTAAACATATTCTTCTTGGCTCTTTTATCAATTATTTTAAGAGCATCAGAATCAAGATAGATTGTTATTTTATTCTTGAATTTAACCTGCTGTTTAAGGCTAGCAAAAGCTTTTTCAATCTCGTCCAAAGGCCAGCCATTTTTCAGCAATGGCTCTTTAATCTGAAAATCATCAAAATCTCTTTTTCTTGCCTCTTTTATAAAATTAATTAGTTGTTTATTAGGCATTTTATCTCTTTTTAATAATTAAATAAGCTTAATATGTTTTTAAAGCCTATCATTTTTATTTAGTTAAAAATAGAGGTTTAAATTAAGTTATTAAAAGGAAAGTTTGATAAAGAAAATCTTGGGCATGTAAGAGGAAAGTTTCATAAAGAAAACCTTTGGTTGTCTTTATAGGAGATGTCATAAGAAGAACCTTTAAGATTATATATAATCTTGATGTTAAGTTTAACTTAACATATTGGTTCTTTTTATTCAGTAACCTATTTATGATAAATCAGGGAGAGATATGGGATATTATCTAAACTTCCCCTGAAAACTTCATAGTTCTAAATTTTTCATTTAATAAATATTTAAATCAACCTCAATAACTTACCTATTATAAATCAAACAAGATATAGTATGTTATCAAACCTTTCTACCACTTTCTCTTTTTCTTAGAATAAATAAAGAACACTACAACAACTATAATTATTAAGACAACAATGCCAATTATCACTCCAGTTACAGCTTTATTATTTGTTGTTCCAGTTTCAGCTGGAGCTGTTGGTTCATTAACAGTTGTTGCTTCTTCTGGAGTTACTGCTGCTTCTCCTGCCTTGCCTCCAATTGCAAAAAAGCTGAATGACAATAACTCAACATCATAATAGTAATTGGTTGCATCTTCTTCTTTAAATGTTGTTGGAAGCTCTTTCCAGTCATTATTTATAAATTTAAACATGGATATTTTATCTTTAGTCAAACTCTTGCCATTTGCCCATGATTTCTCAACTTGTATTCTTACAATTGCTTTATCTAATTTATCAGCGATATTATCAACCTTTATTTGTAGATATTTGTAAACATCTCCTGATTTCTCAACACTTACTTCAGCAGGCTTGCCATCATATTTTGATACAGATACCGAAACACTCTGTGCAGGGTTCTTTACAAGAATAGTTATTTCCTTTAATCCGTATTCTTTATCAAAGTTCTTGATTATCTCTGCAGATCCAGGTGTTATTTTGTCAATTGTGCTTACAGTTTTCTTCGAAGGCACTACATCTCCTCCGCTAGATCCTCCACCACTTGAAGATCCTCCACCACCTGAACTACCAACATTATAAAAGTATGTTGAAGTTAACGAATTGCTTGCCAAATCTACAACCGTGCATGTTGTTGCTATTGATCCTGTTTCAGATGTTGTTGGATGTAATGTGAATGTTGTTGTGTTAACTCCAGATCCAGTAGATCCAGCTGTTCCATCATTTCCGCTGCAACTGCAGGTTACTTGCTCATCTCTTCCAACAGGATTAGGAGTGCAACTTTGAGTAATTACTGCAGCATTATTATCAAATATTAACTGATATACTACGGCAGTTGTATTCTGGTTTCCTGCAGTGTCATTTACATAAACAGTTATATTATATAATCCATCAGCATATCCTGTTGTATCAAAACTAAAATTCCAAACATTTACTGCTTCCTGTGAAGCAAATACAGTTGCATTCTGCGCTCCGCTTCTATTAGTGATATTTAGCATAATTGAACTTATACTGCTGTTTGCATCAGATGCAGATGTATTGAAAACAAATGTCCCGCTTCTATTATCTCCATTAGCAGGTTTTGTAAAGTTTATCGTTGGTGGCCGTGTTCTGTCAACTCTTACCTGAAATGATACGGATGTATTGGCATTTCCTACTGTATCATTTGCAAATACTGTAATATTATACAACCCTTCACTTATAGCATCTGTTTTCCATACTGAACCATTAGTATCTGTAGAATTAAGACCAGTACTCCACCATTGAAGTGAGAGAAGATTACTTGTTGCATTTGTTAAATTAAATTGAGCAACAACAGTTCCATTAATAGCTCCTGTAGCATTAATTGGAGTAATATTAAGATATATCATACTGATTCTGCTTAATGTCGCATCACTGACAGAGACATTTATAGTAATATTTCTGGAAAAATTCTGACCTCCCTGTGCTGCATTTCCTGTTACATTAACAACAACTCCCGGAGCTGTTGCGTCAAAAGTAATAGAATCAGCAAGGCGTGCTGAGCCATTTACAGAAGCATTAGTGCTTGCTATATCTCTAGTTATATTATGCACAGTTGCATTAACACTATAGTTTCCATCAGCTACAGTAAGGTTAACAATAATAAAACATCCTGTTATTCCACAACTTCCTCCAGAGGTACCATTAATAACCCCTACAACAATCTGGGTTGCATTTCCATTTGGATTAAGATAAAATGTTGCATTATTTGGATCGGCAACATCAGTTGAATTAGTAAAATTTACAGTAAACCTGACATTTGTTTTTGTAAAATTTGTAAAATTTGTAGGTTCATAAATATAAACTACAGCACTTGCAAAACTAACAAATAATAAAACTCCAAATAGAATTCCCAATGAAAATAATAATCTCTTAACCAATAAATTGCTTTTTGCCATCCTCTTTTTAACCCTTTTTTATAGTCATGCAATGTATGCTTTGCATCATCTATAATGGAATATAGATAATTGAGGTTTATAAATCTTTCTTTTAAATAACTGTTGTTAATTTTTTTAAAAATATATAATTTTTATTTTATCGTCGGCGTTTATCATTAACTTCTTTTTTTAATTCTTTAAGTGGATTTTTATTTTTGATTTTTCCAGTTTTATTATCAATTTTCTTGTTTAATCTCAAAAAATAAATTAAAAATATAAATAAAATCAGTGTTGAAGTCAGCATCGGAATCATTGCTAATTGCGTTGTAGACATGCCAGTTACCCTGCCAGTTATTTTATTTAATATAGATTCTTCATTAGATTTATTGCCTTCATCATTTTCATCTTCAGCCACATCCCCATTCACTTTTAGTATTATCCATGTCCCGACAGCCGCGCTTCTGTTTGTGCTGTATATAAGCGAACCATAATAAGTTCCAGATTTATCTCCTGTAATACATACATTAAATTCTAATCTATTCCTAGCATATACTTCTTTAGGATATTTGAAGGTTATTCCTTTTTCAGAAGAGCTTAAAGTATATTTTCTTATATCTTTTACAAATGTTTTCTCTCCAGACCATTTATCACTTCCAATTAAATTATCTTCTTCTCCAGAATATACACTTACCTTTTTGCAGACTTCCTGCCCTGCATCTGCTTTAAATTCAACCTGCGCAGGAGAGATGCCGATTTCAACAGCAGAAACTGTTGAAATTATTGAAATACTTAAGATTATTATACTATATATAATAGCTAAAGAAATTAATCCCATTAGTTTCCCCATATTTTCCCTCTTTTAATAAATTATATAATATATTTATATAATATATAATAGCTGTAGTGACTATATTAAGATTATTGTTGGGGAGAATATATGATAATTCTTATTATAGTTATATTTATGTAGCATCCATAGCTAAAAATCTTATCTGCGCTTGAGCGTTAGGAATATCTTCAGTTATTGCAGTTCCATTATAATCTTCTAAATTTATTCTTACGCTGATATTTTTACTTGTTATCTCATCTAGAGAAGGTTTGTTTATTGTTGTTGTGAAATTATCAACTCTTCTAATCGCTTCTGTTGTAGTATCAAACTCTATGTAGTTAAATACTTCATGATCTGAATTAATCAATTCCGAAGTAATTCTTACTTTTACATTTCCAGTATTATTTATTGTAAAATTCATCCAAGGAGGAGTATCTCCATTTGATATATTTCCTAAGTCTATTTCATTAGGCACTTGTATGCTTACTCTTGGTCCGATAATATCTGTTTTTACTGTTAATACATCATTTGCTTTAACTAAAAAAATTAACAGCACAATAAATAACAAGCTAAGAAAGAACAATATAACCTTTCTATTATATACCATTTTATTATATATCTTACAAAATATCTTTTATAATATATACTTTATATAATAGATATCTGGTTTATAAATTTTGTTTACCACTCAATTCTACGACTTTTATTAAGGATAATATATCATTCTCTGAAATTATTGCATAAAACAAACATTTTAAAAAGATAATTATATTAAATATATTAATAAAAAGAGGAATAAGATATGAAGAGAGGAGCTAAAGAAACTGCGAATTTATTATCCCTAATATGCGGGATAATTCTTATTATAGTTGGATTAGGCGGTTCAGCAATACTTATTCCTGCAAGGAGTTCTTTAATTCTTGCTCCAATGTTTTCTCTTATAATAGGCTCAATATTAGCCCTTATGGGCGGGCTTAGAAAATGGGGCTAAGTAATAAAGAAATTATTTTACTTAACTTTAGATGTCAAACATACCTTACATATATTAGTGTAATTTGGACAGTAGCAATATCTTTTTTTATCGCAATATTATCTTATATTTTTGTTTCTATTCAAATGCTAAATGACAATTTATCCTTGCTTATTATATTAAGCCTAATTTTAATATTTATGGAGATTGGTTTTGTCTCGGTTTATTTCTGGATGAATAATAAAAAAGAGGGTATTGAAAGAATTATCAGGGAAAATTAAAAATATAAATCCCATTGCTCAACCAAAAGCTGAACAATGGGGAAGATTATAATTATATTATCTAAACTAAGTATTTAAAACTTTTTCCAGCCGAATGTTTTTAACCAAAAGGCTTAAATAGTTCTTAGTATTAAAATTAATGTATCCAAGCTAGAGAGTTCATCTGGTTTAAGTCCAGAAGGGCGTAACTAGATTATGGTTATAAACAACCCACGGATACACTATTTTTTCTTTAAGTATTTTTCAATATTCTCTAAAGTTATTGTTATATAGCCTTTTATCTGGTTTTTAGTATCTTTCCTCATTAAATAAGCATATTTATCTGCGTTAGATCCTTTAGGCAATCTAAGATAAATGCAGTTAATCTTTAATCCTAATTTATTTTCTAAAAAGAATTTTAATTGTGAAGTAATCTCTCTTTCATGTCCGTGAAAATCTCGGCATATTTCAAGAGTTATTTCCTTATTTCTTATTTTAAGATTTTCAAATAGATAATAAATAACTACACAATAAACTCTAATTTTTAATAATACTTTACCATGTTTTGACACTTTATATCTATATTTGTTGCTTGAATAATTTAATACTAAATCTTGAATTGATTTACTATTAAACTTAAAACCTCTTATAGTATCATTTTTATCAGCAATTACAATTGTATAATCTTTTGCAAAAATATCTTCTCCAGAAACATCTATTTCGAAAATCATTTATCTAATATAGAAATATTATTAATAAATCCTGTTATCAAACAATATTAATATTAATTCCCGGGTTATTAGCCGTATTGCCAGCATCATCACTAACTCTGATTAAAATGCTATGGCCTCCTTCTCTAAAGCTTACCTGTTTCTCACAGATTCCATTATCTAACCTAGTGCATAATTTTTTCCATTTTGGCCTTAGCTCAGAATTATCCATGTATTCTACAACATCTAAATTTACTTCAGTTATGTTAATCTTGAATTTAACTTTATTATTATCTATTGTTGTGTTTATTGAATTTATCTTTGGAAGTATTGTATCAACGCTTAAAGTTGCAATTCTTGACATAGCCCTGTTTCCGGCATTGTCTTCAACCATGAAATAATACTGAATTTCCTGATTATTATACTGGCTTAAATTAATATTATTTATTTTACACCACATTTTCTTTCCAGAAACACAACCCTGAAGATTGCTGACTTTAAATCCTTTAGCCGAATTTCCGTAACTTAAATTAATTTTTTTCAAATTATCCTCAGAATATTGCAGTATGAATGTTCCGTTAGCCCATCCTTTTTTAGGATCTATTTTATGAATTACCGGGTTTTTTGAATCAATGAAAAAAGTTATATCTTTGAATGCTTCATTTCCAGCCCTGTCTTTTGCTCTTAATCTTATTGTGTTTATGCCTTCCTTAAAGCTTCTTTTATTTGAATAAGACTTGCAGTTTGAACAGACTTTTGTCCATCTTCCTCTTCCATTAATAAGATCTAAATAATAAACATCACTTGTCTCGCTTAAATTAAAAATAAATGGTATTGCTCTTTCTTTGTATAAAGAATTATTTACAGGATTCTGTAGATTTATTACAGGAGGGGTTATATCCAAACTTGCTCCACCACCGCTTCCTCCAGTGCATGTTGGAGGCAGAGTATTGCAAACATTCCAGTTTCCAGGAGTGTAGCAGTTTCTGGCAGAATCAAAACTATCCATGCAAAGCTTGTAATTATTAGAGTTTGCAGTTCTATCAGGAATATTTGGATTGCAGTAATCAATTCTCTGCCCGTCTGAAAAGCATGCCCAGAAAACAGCGCTTGTTAAACTAGAAGTTAATATAACTCCAGTTAAAGAAAACAATATCAAACTTAAGATTAACATCTTTTTTTTCATTTTTATCATTAATTCAACAGGTATTTAATATTAATTATGATTTATTTTATACTATTGCAATATATTCTAAATGTTATAACTTAAACATTAATTTTATTTAATTTTATAATTTTGGAGACCTTTAAAACCTTAAGGTTTTTTGCTTGTCTTTTCAAAGGTTTATTTTGAATATTAGCAATTTCACTTATAACTTAATGATACAGTTGTTTTTTATTTATTCAAGATTAGTCATATGATTTTATAAATATCTTAAATATAATCCTAACTTCCTAAATCTTTTTCTATGGTTGCAGGATTCTGTGAATTCATATAACATGAATGGTTGCAGGATTCATAAAAACCCGCTGGTGGTTTTTATTTATTATAAAAATAAAAAGGAAGGAAAATAAAAAATAAAAAATTAAAATTCCCTTTTATATTGCTTCTCCCCAGAAGAATAATTGTCCTGAGTCGAAGTCTCCGTTACATGGTTCTGGCAAATCCAATCTGAAGGTCAATGCCATTTCAGCACCAGGTGCAAGCAAATTAGCAGTGTAGTAAGGTCCTACTTGCTGGTCTTGTAATATTTCAGCATTTACATAGAATGGATCAGGATTATTCCATCCAATTCCATATTCTATATTTGTATAACCTTCATCATCAGTATCTCTGTCAGCATCAACAGCATCATCATTATCATCTCCAAGAGAGGAGTATGCGCCGTTAGTTACAAAGTATCTGAAGTTGTCAAGAGCTAATTGGTTTGTTGTTGGGCATCTTGCTCCGCTTGATGAACTGTCATAGAAGTCTGTTCCAGATATAAACATATCCAGCATTACTCCTGAGCCGTCATCAGCATCGTTTCCAACTAATATTGTATCTGAATAAGCTAATGCTCCTGGCCTTACATCTTCAAAAGCCAAATCACCGTCAACACTGACAGCAATAACTGGATTGAAGAACCAGAATTCATTCTCATCCATAGTGCCAGACAAGCCATCTCCATCAACTGCTTCAACAGTTACCCAGTATTCTCCATACATAGAGTCTGCTGTTTCAACAGTCAAAGTACATTCAAACATATCCATTATGTTATCATCACATTCAGTGATTTCTTCTTCAAGGATTTGTGCATTACACTGATCCATTAAACGTTGCTGGCATCCAATTCTGATACAATTTACTTCAATATCGTTGCCTTCACCCTGTGAGTCTCCGATTGTAGCGAATACATCTATATTCTGATCAATTTTGTTTTTGTCCATTACTAGAACAGTCCAGTGAATAGATTCACCCTCGAAAGCATAATTATTTATTCTTTCGACAAGTTCTTCATCATCATCTGAAACTCTTCCAGGTTCAGTTGCGTCGTCTTCAACAACTCTGTCATCGCACATCCAAACTAATGGAGGGAAGTCTTCAGTTGTTACATCAACTCCGATTCCTGTTCCTACGCTTGTAGCAAATGCCATAGGCATAACTGACAGAAGCATAGATGTCATTAGTAACAATCCTAAAATTTTTCTCATTTCTTTTTACATTAACCCCCTTTCAATCAATATAGTGTTGTTATCCGATTTGGTATAACTATAAAAGCTTTGTTGCAATAGTGTTTTTAATTCAGCGCCTCTTTTTGCTATTATTCCCTCTTGAGATATCATTTTGAATGAAAAGAGTAAACGCTGCCACTTTAAAAGCATTTTTATCGTCGAGAAAATAGTTTTTTGTAGTTACTTTCTGCCAATGAAACAAAATTGCGACGATAAAAACTTTATTCCAATTATGAATAGCTTACATTTAAATACCATTCATTTTCACAGCGTTTCAATAAAAATTACGGCAAAGTAGTTAATTCTAGTTAATAGGTAGCATGAAAAGTTCTGTTTATTTGCTATATGATCAATCATAAGCTCTTGGCACAGGGATAAAACCATAATGTGTTAAAAATATATAATAGAGATTAGTTAACTATAAATTAAAAATTGATGAATCTTAAATAAGGCTAAATTTTCTCAAATAAAAGGAAAGTTTGATAAAGAAAAACATTGGTTGTCTTTATTATTTAATATGGTATGTTTTCAAATAAGTAATAAAATTAAATATTAAGTTTAGGTAGTTCTCGGATGCTCTATGGTCTTGCCATAGGGAGGTTCATAAATCTCTTTTTCACATTTTTTCAAGAATATCTGGGCAGAAGCGCTAAGCTCTATATCTGGCATTTTAATCCTCTCTTTTGAACATTATAAGAGGAGTAGTTTTTCCATTTCTGAATTCTTCTACGCTTTTATTCAGTTTTTCTTCTTCTTCAGGCATTAGAATGGTGTCTGCATCTATCATATGCTCTTTTATAAATTCTATATTAACATTTATTGTTCTCAATTCATTTAATATCTCTCTCATTTCTTTTTCCATATTTATTTAACTTTTTCAGAATATTTAAGTCTTTTTATGTGGAAGGGAGGATTCGAACCTCCGAAGGCACTAAGCCACAGGATTTCTTTCAATTATCAAGCTATTAGCTATAAGCAACAGACTTAAGTCCTGCCCATTTGACCACTCTGGAACTCCCACATGTAAATTACTTGTTAGTTTGGCTTATAAATATTATTGTTAGCTTGCAGACAGCTTAACCGAATAATTTATATAGATTGTTATTATAACATCTATAATTAAAAGAGGTTAGATAAATGGCAAAAAGAAAAAGTATTAAAAATAATAAAAGTTATTTAAAACTAGCTGATAAAGAAATTGCTGAAGTTGAGAGAGATGTTGATAAGATAGAGGAAGAAGTATTGGATATTCATCGAAAAATTACTTTTCTTCTTTAATTATTTTTATTTTCTTCAAGGACTTTTATATAGTCTCTCATATCTGATATTCTTTTTTGATACTTTAATCTTGCTTTTCTAAATTTTTCAATATAACTATTGCTTAATTTTGCTATCTTATTGCTCTTGCTTTCAAGCATTACTTTCTGCATAGCTACTGTGCTTATGACAATTAATGCAAAAAATCCAGTTAAAAATATACTATAATCTGGATAAAAATAAGAGAGAGTTATAAATACTGCCTGTTCTAGAAAATATAATGTAATAAAACAAATTTCAAAATAAGTGTAATTTTCGTCGTGAAAAAATAGTTTAAGTCTTTTCCATTTAATGCCCAGTATTAAAATACTCAATAAAATTATTCCACTAGCAAATAATGTTAACCATAAGATCATATAAAAGTATAGGGGATATTGCTTTAAAACAATTTTTATTGTAGACAACATATCTTAAAACAAACCACAATTAATTTTAAATACCATTAAAATAATACAATTATATAAATAAAAGAGGTAAAAAATAAAATAATATGTCAGAAAATTATTCAAATCTTAAAATGGCAGTTATTGCAGGAGCTGCTGAAGCTCTAAAGCACAAGTCACAAAATCCAAAAAAAACAGATGAAGATGTAATAGAGCATATTACAAAAAGCGTTGAAGATATAATTGAGAAAATAGATTAGATTATTTTTAATAATGCATATATTCTTGAATAATAAAAGATTAAGTAATTATTATATAGATTATAAACTGATTTAAGTTAAGGTGAATATAGATAATCTTAATAAATGTCAAATTAGGCTAAATTTTTCACATAGAAAAATTTAATATTGTATGTTTAGCTAAACATTCTGAAAATTAAAGAACAAATTGATTAAGTAAGTTAATTTTATATTAATTATTTAAATTAGCAGTTCTAGCGAATAAATTAAGCACTTTTTAGCATAAAGCATTTATTCTTATTTACTTTCTTTCGCTTAACAGCCAAAGGTATATTTCATATTTTATTTCTCTTGCATAAAGTGTTCTGCCAGCCAAATCATCTCTTTTGCTGATTGACATTCTTAATTTATAGTAATTTCTGTAAAACCCAACTATTTCATTTCCATTATAAACAACCCATTCATTCTCGTGAGAAGCAACATTATCATCAAAGTCACGGATATAAGCTTTTTCAGCTTCTTCAATCATATTTGAATTTGTAACTATGTTGCCCTTTACATTGCCCTTTCTAGGTCTTATTAACATTTTTTATTAATTCATCCCTATGTTCTCTTTGGCAACCATTGCATACATAAACAAATCCAGTTCTAGTATTCTTCTCAACCCTTATAGTTGTGCCATTTAACTTTCCAAGAAAGGTTTCTTCAATTTTCTCATTGCATAATTCACATTTCTCTGCCATTTTAAAACTAAGAATAAAGGGTTTTAATAATTTATCGTATTGTAACAATATTTAAATAATATATTATAATAATTACTTAATGTATGAATTTTCCAGGGCATTAATTAATACAAGATTAGAAAGATTGCTGAATTCTATTAATTTAAAACAACCAGATGAAAAGTGTTTAAATTGCGGATCAGAAGCTGCGAATATTATTGATTTTGTAAGTGGAAGAAGATATTGCAGTATAGATTGTATGAAGGAACATCAGGAATATGTTGAGATTTATCTTACTCAAGATTAATTTTACTTCAATAAAATTTAAAAACTACTCTATCTATAAATTAAAATTAAAAAGGAGAACATTAAAAAGGAAGTTTCATAAAAGAAACCTTGGTGTCTTTTATATGGGTAGCAATCTAGATTTAAGAAAATATCAGGATGAAACTGCAATTCAGGATGCTTTCTCAAAGCTTGTTTCAAACAGGCCGGGATATAAAGCCACTATTGAAAAAAAAGAACCAAAATTCTGCCCTAATGAATCATGCAAGAAAGAAGTTGAGCACCATATTAAATTCTGCCCTGCATGCGGAACAAAAATGGAAGCAAAATCAAAACAATCAATATGCATGAAATGCTATAATATTGTCAATGCCGGAGATATGTTCTGCGGAAGCTGCGGCGATAAAGTAGTTGTGGGTTAAAGGATAATTAAACTAAACTTAATTGATCAGGATTTTGTAATTCGGATTCATTTTGTTCAACTGCTAAATTATATTTAATATTGTAATCCATCTCAGCTACTTTTCTTCCATGTTCAGTTAAATAATTTTCAATTCTTCTATGAACTTCTAATGCTTTTAGAATTTCTTCAGGAAAATAACCAGTAATCATCCCATGTGCATCTGCCCTTATTTTTTTCATATGATAAACATCAATTGTTAATTGACTTTTTGGATTATCACCATCAGTTTTTCTTACCCTTACATCCACTTCTCCTCCAAATGTACTGTCTTGGCTATTACCACTAGTTCTCCAATAAAGTTCAGTATAATCTCCATCTAATCCTCTTTCAGAATGAAACATTACTGTTCCTTCAGTATCACATATTACATTGCTTAAATCAACAAAAACTTTTCTTAATAATCTACTTCTTTCTTCTAAAATTCTATCTAAAACTGCTGTTGTCATAAAAGAATTTAGATTAATGTATTTTTATATATTATTGTGTTTAAATATATAATAAAATTAATTATCCTTCTGCTGGAGTTTGAACATAATAATTGCCTTTGCTAATCTCTCTATCTGATATTAACCCACTAGAAGAATCAATTTCTTTTTCTTCTCTTACAAACTTTCCTTCTTTAAAACTATATCTTAATTCTTGATATTTTCTATGAAATTTCATTGTAATTACTCCATTAATTGCCGGGCCTTGAAATCTTACATCTTCATAAACCCTTAATTTAGTATCTTTATTTATAATAATTAAATTTTGTCCATCGCTTATTTCTTCAATAGAGTTTACACAAGATAGCCATGGAAAATTAGATATCTTTTCTCTTTCATTAAGCCAACTAGTTAATATTTCTCCTAGACCTAAAGATTGTTTCATACATTTTTCTGATTATATCTCATTTATAAGTTTTATTGCATTAGACTTTCAACAACATTTATTAATCACTTTCTTCTTATATCTTCATGAAACAAATTATTGTTGACCTGCTGGCTAAAGCAACAAAGCTGAAAAAAGAGGAAATTGAAAAAATTATAGAGATCCCCCCAAACAGCGAAATGGGGGATTATGCCTTTCCGTGCTATATTTTAAGCAAAGAGCTTAGAAAAAATCCAGCTGAAATTGCCATGGAATTAGCAAGAGAGATTAATAAAAATAAAAAATCATTAAAAGAAATCTCAAGAGTAGAATGCAAAGGGCCTTATCTTAATTTTTTTATTGATAAAAAAATGCTTGCAAAACAAATCCTCGCAAAAGCAACTGTTTCAGAATTTGGATCTGCTAAAGAAAAACAAAAGATTCTTGTAGAGCATACAAGCGTTAATCCAAACGCCTCTCCCCATGTTGGAAGAACAAGAAATTCAATAATCGGAGATTCAATTGTAAGAATCTTGAAATTCCGTGGAAATAATATTGAAACTCATTATTATGTGAATGATGTAAGCAAGCAAATAGCAATGCTGGCTTTGGTTTTCAAGCCAAAAGACACTTTCAATAGCATGCTTAATAATTATATTTCTATTTCAAAGAAACTTGAAAAAAATCCAAGTCTTGAAAAACAAATTTTTCAGCTGCTAGAGAGGTTTGAAAATAAAGATAAAAAAACAGTTGATCTTTTCAGGAAAATAGTTGGAATATGTGTTCAAGGTCAAAAGCAACTATTTGAAGAATTAGGAATTAAATTTGACAAGTTTGATTATGAATCAGAATATGTAGGTAGTTTCTCAAAAGAACTCTTGAAAAAATTTGAAAAAACAGGTAAGTTATTTGAAGATAAAGAAGGAAGGCTTGTTTTAAATCAGTCAAATACTCCCGTTGCAAGGAAAATGAAAGCTCCTTATTTTGTTTTAGCAAGAAGCAACGGAACCGGGCTTTATGGTTTGAGAGACATAGCTTATACACTGGATAAAATGAAAAAAGGAAAAAATATAATAGTTCTTGGAGAGGATCAAAAACTTTATTTTGAGCAGATAAAAGAAGCTCTTAAGCTTCTGAATTCTCCATATCCAGAAGTTGTTCATTATTCTTTTGTTCTTCTTCAAACAGATAGCGGAGCAAGAAAAATGTCAACCCGCCGTGGAGAACTTGTTCTTTTAGAGGAATTCCTCAAAGAATCTGTAAAAAAAGCGCAGGAAGAGATAAAAAAGAGAAAAACAAAAGGAGATGCTAAAAAAATAGCCATAGCTGCTATTAAATACGCAATGTTAAGAAATGACAATGATAAAAATATAATCTTCAGCTGGGAAAATTCCCTTAACTTCGAAGGAGATTCAGGCCCTTATTTACAGTACAGCTATGCAAGAGCTAGTTCAATAATTAGAAAAGCAGAAAAATCAAAATTAAAGAGCAAATCAAAAAGCTATGATATACCAGAACTTACAAGCCAGGAAATAAACCTGATAAAGAAAATTTCAGAATTTCCGCAAACTGTTGAAAAAGCAGAAAAGCAGTTAAACCCAAGCATTATTGCAAATTATTCTTTCCAGCTATCTCAGTCATTTAATGAATTCTATCATTCATGCAAAGTTTTGGGAGAAGATTGTGAAGAATTCAGAATAAAACTAGTTAATGCTTTCAGAACAACAATAAAAAATTCTCTTTATCTTTTAGGAATTGAAGTTATGGAAGAGATGTGATTTTTAATTTTTTAATAAATCGCCTCGCTACGCTCGACGGGTTTAAGATACTCTGCTACATAGTCTCCTCTTGCTCGACTATTTCGCAGTTATTTATTAAATTTTGAAATACACTAACAAAATTATTAATTTAAGGTTAGCCTTATAATTCAAGATAATAAGTTAAAATTTTAAATAAATAAGCAATTCAAGTGGATAAATCAGGCAAAGTTATTGTATTATTTTCAAATTAACATCACATATAAATGTCTTTTCTCAGCTGTTAAGTAAACCTTCCTGCTCGGAGATTTCGCTAATTTTTTTACTAATAATAGGTATTAGCTCGATACCAAGAGATGAAGAGCAAATGTTAAGTTTGATATTTTACTTAACATCAGCAAAACCTTTATATACTGCAAAATATATACTAGAATATCATTGTTAGGATGATATTATTTAATAAAAAGAGGATGAAAAATGGCTAAAAGTGCATCACTTAGAAAAATTTTAAGTTTCGTTATCTGGCTTACAGGAATTATTGTTTCTTTGTCAGTTGCATTTGCAATGGCTGATGGAACTCTCGCTCTTCCAAAATGGCTTGGTGGAGAGCCAATAGCGCTAATTGCAGGGTGGGTAGTAATTATAACAACAGTTCTTGGAGTGGTGCTTGCAATTATTGATTACTTGACTTAAAATATAATTAAAATATAACGAAATAAGGAAGTTTCATAATTAAAAAAATTAAAAGGAGGTATAAATGGCAAAAGGAAATAGTTTGGGTAAATTAGCAAGTTGGGCTTTTCTAGCCGGCGTAGTTCTTGCTGTAATCCTTGGAGCAATGGGTGCTGCTGACGGCGTTTGGATACTTGTCCTTGTTCTAATAGGATTAATAGTGGGATTATTGAATGTTACAGGCAAAGAAGTAACTCCGTTCTTGCTTTCAGGAGCTGTGTTAATCATAGCAAGTGCATTGGGCGGAAGCGTGTTTACAGGAGTTATGTATGTTGAAGGAATATTGGCTGCATTGCTCGCAATTTTCACACCTGCTACAGTAATTGTAGCAATCAAGAATGTCTTTAGTTTGGCTAGAAATTAAATTTTTGTTTTTAGTTTTTTATTTTTCCTTTTTCTTCTTTTAGTTTTTTAAATTTATTATTAGAATTCTAAAAAATAAAAATGGATTATTAAAAAAGAAGTAGGTTTGGGGATATAAAAAGATTTAAAGTATCTTTTTTTAGTTGATCGATGGTTGAAGTAAACTTAAAAAATTGTGATGATCCATTACAACAGATAAAAGATTGTTTGGTTATAATCAAAGAGATTGATAATGAATTAAGCCTTAATAAACCAGAATTAATTATAGACTTAACTAATCTTGAATGGATTTTACCTTGTTCTGCTTTATTATTAAGTGATAAAATATCTCAAGTAAATAAAACAGGCCAAAATATTGTTTTTAAGGAACCATTGAATAAAAGTGTAAAAAATTATCTTTCTATAGTTGGTTTTCCCTTTGGAAAAGAAGGGTCAAGTCTTACTTATATGCCAATACACCATTTTTCAATAAATGAAAGGAAAGAGTCCCAAAAGTAATTGAAGAAGAAATAAATCAAGTTTTAAAAGTAATAAAAGATAATTTTCCAAAAAACACCCATATGGGAGCTTTTTATTTAGTATCAGAATTATCGGATAATATAAGTGAACATTCCGAATTTACTCATGGTTCAGTAATGGTGCAGTTTTTTAAGAATAAAGGACATATTGACATAGGGGTTTTAGATAATGGTCTTACAATTCCAGGAGTTTATTCTACAAACTCTATTTCTTTTTTAAGTGATAGTGATGCAATCCTAAAAGCACTAAGAGGAGTTTCTACGAAAATTAACGAATCTGGAAGAGGGCGAGGTCTTGGAACATCAAAAAGACTTGTGCAGGAGGGTCTAAATGGAGAATTTCACATTTTATCCAGAAACGGATTAGTTATTATAAAGCCTAATCAAGAACCGGTTAATATGGACATTGATGCTCCTTTAAATGGTACTTTTGTATACATGAGATTTAAGGTTCCTGAGAAAGACTTAAATATCTATGAGTATGTAGAATAATATGGCTACAGAAAGAATTTTCCTGAAGCATTTCTTTTTTGATAATATTGTAACAAGGAAAGCAATGTCTGAATTTTTTGATTTTGTTAATCGTAGTTCTGAAAAGAATATAATATTAGATTTTAAAGATATTTATTTTATTTCAAGATCTTGTGCTGACGAATATATTAAATTAAAGTTAAACTCAAAAAAAGAGCTATTTGAAGAGAATTTATCTGAAGAAGTTAAACAAATGTTTAATATAGCAAAATTACAATTTAAGCATAACTTAGGTATTGCTGCTTAATAGTTTTAATTCTTAATCTTCTTCTCAATCTCCAAAGAAGAAATAAACTAACTAATCCCACACCCAATAACAACCATAAAGAAGCCTTTTCACCAATTATATTTTTCTGTTTCATTTCGTAAGCAATACTCCAAGTATCATTTAGTCCATAGTCCAAACCATTAGAAAAGCTCCAGCTTGCCATTTTATCTATCTGTATAATTACACATATTTGGTATAAAAAACTATCTGTGCTTTTACACAGATGGGAAGAAGAAATATACTTGATGTTATTGAAGATATTATTAAATTGCTGAATAAAGAAAAAGAATTATCAGTTAAAGGAATATCAGAAGAAGTTAAATCTCAATGGGAGACTACTATTAAAGCTCTTGAGTTTATGAAAAAGATGAATCTTGTTAAAGAAAGGCAGGGAAAAAAGACTAATAAAATTGAGAGGTTATTTTCTTTGAAAAAAGTGAATTAGGAAGGTTTAAATTTTAGTTATTTGTTTAAAAAGTATGAAAAAAATTATGGAATCTACTAGTACATTAATTATTACGATTTTGATGACATTATGTGTTATAATAGTAGTTTTGATAATATTTAATTTTACTAAAATGGATATTGGTAAGAAATCCATATCAAGCGAAAGTAATTGGAAGGCGGGCATTGCTTCAGGATCGAGTAAAACTTCAGTTGATGAACCAACAACTGAAGAAATAAACAAAATAATAAATAGTGATTTAATTAAAACTGGAATTATAATGTTAGGAATTATTATAATCATGTTTATAATATTATTTTTTCGATATAAATATAAAATAGAAAAACTTAAATTTTCCCAGAAAAATTTGAAGCCTACACTTATAACTAATTAAAAAAACTTGAAAAAAACTTATTTTCTTTTCTTTTTAACTTTTACTTTAGCTTTTACTTTAGCTTTCTCACCACATTTATTACAAAATTGAGCATCCACTTTCAGAGGATGTCCACATTTAGTGCAATGTTTTCCAGACGATTCTTTTTTATCATTGATAGACACTTCTTCTTTACTTTTACCTTTTTTCTTTGAATAAATTAAATAACTTATTAATCCTACAATTAAAATAACAAATATCACTAAGATTATCATTCCTTTTGACTCTCCTACACCACTGCTTCCAATTATATTACCTGTTATTGAAGATGAACTACTATTCCCAATATTCACAATAGGTTTATCTACTTTTTTCACTTCAACACTAAATGAACACTCATCAGACTTTGATGGATCTCGTGTTGCATAAGCCTTAAAGTTACAATTAAAATTTTGATCCTGATCAGTAGAAAAAGTTAAAGTAGAGGTAACATTACCAAACTGACCTAAATCTAAAAGCATTTTATTAGTACTTAATGTTGAACTTAAATCTCCACAATTTAAATCTAAACTAAATGCCCCTTTCTCATTAGCTACATTCTGAACTAAAAAGGTAGTTTCCTTTGTCTCACCACTATCAAACACTCCACTATTTGGACAAGTAACTTTAGGTTGTCCAGTGATCCAATGAACTCCTGCCCAAGCAGCATCAAATGTAAGTGTAAACTGGGGCCAAGTAGTTGAATAAATATTTTTTTCTACAATTAAATCATCTCCAATAAAAGATGTTGTTTTAACAATATTCTGACTACTTACCCAATCTTGAGTTTTATCAACTGCAAATAAAGAAGAAATCCTATTATTATAATCACTTATACATCCTTGAGCTAAATCTGAATTACCTGCATTACCAAGACAATTTATTAAAGTAGTTGAAATATCTACTGCCAGTGAAGAAGTACCTTTAACTAATAAATGACTTCCATCTGGTTTTTTAAATGGATTAAAGGCTGGAGGAGTTAAAAAATTATTACCAATTAAACTTCCTCTATAAACAATATCAACTTTGCCTCCTATATTCCCAGATCCGACAGCATCACTTGTCTGAGAATAGGAGGTATCAATTGTATAAGGATTTAATCCTGAAAACAAAACATTAACTTTATCATTAAAAGTTCTAGAACCAATATTACCCACCGAGCCAATTAAATCTGATTTATGAACACAATAACATCCAAAGATAAATCCATTTCTTATCGCATATCCATCTGGGGCTAAAGTTTGATATCCTTTATTTTTACAAAGACTTTCACATGAACCAAACCATCCTGGAGAATCAATATTATATTTATACAAAGATTCATATCCATAAGTATTAAATTTTTCTTCTTGCGAGACTAAATTTATACTACCTGTTATATCTTTATTAGTTAATTCATCAGGAGATGCTTTATTAAGCAAATTATTTATATCCTCTTTTGTCCAAGCTATATTTAAACAATCTCCATTACCATTTGCTGTTGCAACAATTTTAAATATACTATCTCCTGGAGTTCGTTCTATTTTATTAATATCTAAATCCGCTCCACCATTACACTCAGCATTAACAAAACTAATAAAAAATATCCCAAAAAACAAAAGTAAAAATAATTTTTTCATCTTTCATATCTCCCCAGTTGGAATTTAGTAATGCCTACATCCATATAAGCATTTGCATTTATTTTATCATCTCCTCCAAAAATAGCATTTTTTATCCCTTTAAATCCGGCAACTCCTGCATTAACATAAGAAACTTTTACATCGGCAGGCAAATCTTGTGTTGCATAAGGTCCTACAATAACCATGCCTGTTTTACCTTCAACAACCTTAGTAGTTCCATATCCTGCATCATACACAACTTTCCCCGCAATTATAGGAACAAAAGTCGGATTTTCTATTCTAATTGTTGTAGAAGCAGATGCAGAGGTTAATCCAGTATTACCCTCAAAATTACTAACTGAATTTAAGATACTATCTGCGTTAATTACTGGTTGTAATTGAGTCATTGCCCAAATATCCAGTACAATATACCCAATAATAAGTAAAAATATAATAAAAATAAATAAACCCTTATGGCTCTTTTTAATACTTCTTTCTGTTTCTTGAATAAGTTCTTTTATTTTATTACCACAGCTTTCACAGAACGAACTTTCCTCATCATTTTTAGTTCCACATTTATGGCAATATGACATCTTATCTTAAACTAACTTACACCCTATAACCTTGAAAAACCACCCTTATTTATATTTTTGCATTAACAATTGTTAAGTATCTACCATAAAAATAAAGAAAAATGCTAATATTAACCTCTTAACTTAATTTACTAGAGAGACCGTAAAAATCTGTTACATTCCCTTCTCTGCTCCTCATTTAAATAGACCCAGATAATTGTTCTTTGAAATAATCTCCATTGATTATTTTTCCATCCATGAGGGTTTTGTGTAGGATTTATGTTAGGATTTTGTGAAGAATTGATAGAAGGATTTTGATCGGGGTTTATATCTGGATTTTGCATAATATTAAGTTTCGGATTTTGTGATGGCATAAATTTTGGCCTTCCATAATTCTGTTCTTCCATTAAGTTTAATGCAAAATTTATTAGATTATACATAAATTTGAATATCTATTAAGCTTTAAATATTTTGGGATTAAGCCAATGAAAGTTACCTTGATTGTTGAGAATAAGTAACTTTCTCATAAAAATCAGCCATAAATTTTCTCTAATGAAAATTTTTTATTGTATTGATTCAAGAAGTTCTTATCACTTATTCAAAGGAAAGTTTGATAAGTGGTTGTTGGATGCATAGAAACCCGCTGGAGGTTTTTATATTGGTTGTCTTTATTTTCTATTTCCTGCTTGCCTTAACAGGCTTGAAATCTTTCCATGCAAGCTCAAACATCTGCTCCAAAGCATGGGCAAAGAAAGGAGTATTAATCCAAACACCAACATCATAGCTTGGGTGGACATTCTGGTCATCAAGAAGCATAAACATTAATTGTTCGCCGTCAATAACCGAGAATCTTGCATGCAGTCCCTTAACCCCCCTCACCTCAGCAACTCTGGCCAGCTCTCTTGCATATTTTTCATTAGCTTCTGTTATTGGAGCAGCAATTCTTATCTTAACTCCTCTTCTTCTTGCTTTATCCAATCCAGGCATCAGTGCTTCTAACTTTCTGTTTATTCCGTCAGCAGTTGTTACAATAGTAACTGTTTTCTCAGCGCCACCTAATAGCATATCTAAATGATTATAAATATTATTCCTTCCTCTCAAGCTTCCGGAAAGGTCGCTTGGCTCAATAAACTTGACTCCCTGTGTGAATAAAGTGCTTAACTCTTTTAAAACATCATCTCCTTTTAATTCTTCAAGCCTCTTGCTTTTTTCTCTTGCATCAACAACTAAATTTCTTTTAACTCTTTCAATAACTTCTTCTGGTTTCAATGCAACAAATTTTATCGGCTTTCCTAGTTTCATTACAATAAATCCTTTTTTCTCTAATGACTCTAGGATATCATAAGTCCTTGATCTTGGAACATCGCTGATATTGCTTAATTCTCCAGCAGTAGATACACCTCGAGAAAGCAACGCAGTCCATACCTTCACCTCGTAAAGATTCAAGTCAAATATTTTTCTTAGCCTTCCTAAAAATTCCTCTTTAACAATCATTTTTTAATTTTTGATTCACTATTCTTAGTAAATTTGTATATTTAAATGTTTTTATCATGGTGTTTCTGTAAAATGGTTATTTTTTATATTCATTCCTACAGGGCAAAATTTAAATTTACTTGTTTTTCTTTAGATAAATAGTTATTTCCCGGTCTTTTATATTAAATTTATCCTCGGAAAAACCCTTTAGTTTAAGGCTTGCTCCTTTATCTGAGGTTATTGAAATTCTAATAGCATTTGTTCTGTCCTTAATAAACATTTCTTGCCTCTGCAACAATAATTGAATATCACTACTTACTGCTAGTGTTAACTGAATTTTATCAGTTTTTACCATTCCTAATTTTTTCCTGAAGCCTTGAACTTGTCTTGCAATATTTCTTGCATAACCCTCAGCTTCCAGTTCTGGAGTTGTTTCTGTGTCAAATTCTACTTTTATTTCACTTAATTTTTTGCCAAGTTTAATATTAATATCTTTTATATTAAGCTGACTTTTAATAATTTCATTTAATGCTTTTGAAAAGACAGATTTATCTGATAAATATATTGTTGCTTTTGCCAACGGCCATTTCAGACCGATTTTTAACTTATCCCTCTCAGCCAATCCTTTTTCAATAATATTCAATGCAACTGAAAATTCCTCTTCAAGCTTTGAATTTATTTTTCCCTTGTCATATTCAGGCCATGATTCTAAATGTACAGATTTTGAACTTTTATTAAAAGATTTGTGAATTACTTCGGTTATATTTGGAGCATAAGGTGCAAGCAATCTCGAGATTTTATCAATTACCTCTCCGACAACAAGCTTGACATTTTTGTCCTCTCTGTCTCTTATTATTTTTATGTATGTTCTCGAGAAATCTTTTGTAACAAAATCCATTATAGGATAAAGAGCTTTTTCAATCTTGTAAGCTTCAAGAGCTTCAGTTGAGGCTTTTATAACTGAATTTAATCTGGAAATAATCCACTTATCCTCAACTTTTACTTCAGCTTTTTCATCATTATCAATCTGATTATAAAACTGGTAAGTATTCCATAAGATATTCAAAAACGGGATAATATCTTCTTTAACAAGGTTTATTCCAAATCTTTTTGAATCTCCAATATCAACAGTGCAGAATTGAAGACGTGTTGCATCAACTCCAACCTCTTTCAGCACTTGATCAGGATTTAATATATTGCCTTTAGATTTTGACATTTTCTCGCCTTTTTCATCAACAATATGTCCTGCGCAGATTACATTTTTATAAGCAATATCATCAAATAATATTGTTGCAAGAACATGAAGTGTATAAAACCAGCCTCTTGTCTGATCTATTGCTTCTGAGATAAAATTATATGGAAATCTTTTTTTGAATTCATCTTTATTTTCAAAAGGATAGTGAAACTGCGCAAAAGTCGCAGATCCAGAATCATACCAGCAGTCAATTACATCTGAAACTCTTGACATTTCTTTCTTGCATTTAGAACATTTTAATTTTACATTATCAATCCAAGGCTTATGCAGATCAACTTCTTTATCACTTAATTTTTTTAAGGATTTTTTCTTAAGCTCTTCAATACTGCCAATGACTTCTTCATTGCTGCAATGCTGGCAACGCCATATTGGCAATGGAGTTCCCCAGAACTTTTTTCTTGATAATGCCCAATCTTTGACATTTGCAAGCCATTCTCCAAATCTTCCTTCCCGAATATGTTCCGGAACCCAGTTTATTTCTTCATTTAGCTGAATTAATCTTTTCTTGTATTTTGTAACAGCAATAAACCATGATTTAATTGCATAATACATTAACGGTGTATTGCAACGCCAGCAGAAAGGATAATCATGATCATAAGGAATAACCCTGAATAACTGATTGCTGTTTTCCAGTTTTTTAATAATATCTTTATCAGTGCTTTTTATAAATCTGCCTTGAAAATCTGGAACCTCACTTGTAAACTTGCCTGTTTCATCAACCGGCTGAATAAAAGGCAATCCTTCTTTCTTGCATACATCATAATCCACCTCTCCAAAAGCAGGAGCCATATGAACTAACCCTGTTCCATCTTCTGTTGTTACAAAATCCCCGCCAATTATCCTAAATGCTTTTTCGCTTTCTAAATTTTTAAAATAATTAAATAAAGGTTCATATGTCATGCCTATTAATTTTTTTCCTTTAACTGTTTTAATTATATTGGGATCTTCGAATAATTTCTCTGCAAGGTCTTTGGCAACAATATAAACTTCTCTTTCTTCAATATAGGCATAATCAATATCGGGATTTACCACAACAGCTAAGTTTGCCGGAAGCGTCCAAGGAGTAGTTGTCCAAACTAATAAATTCTCACCTGTTTTTAACCTCATTTTAACAACAACAGAATCTTCCTTTACTTTTTTATATCCTTGAGCAACTTCATGGCTTGATAATGGAGTTTCACATCTAGGACAGAAAGGAACAACCTTATGCGCTTCATAAAGAAGTTTTTTATCATAAAGCTGTTTCAAGCTCCACCAAACACTTTCAATATAATCATTTTCTAAAGTAACATACGGATTTTCCAAATCAATCCAGTAATTTAATTTTTTAGTAGAAGTATTCCAGGATTTTATATAAGAAAAAACACTCTTTTTGCATTCTTTTATGAATTTTGCCTCTCCGTGTTTTAAAATATCTTTCTTGCTGTTTAATCCTAATTTTTTCTCAATCTGAACCTCAATAGGCAGACCGTGACAATCCCATCCAGCTTTTCTAGGAACATTATATCCTTGCATATACCTAAACTTATTGATTATATCTTTGTAAGTTCGTACTTCAAGATGATGCAGTCCGGGAGGTGCATTTGCAGTTGGAGGACCTTCAAGGAAACTAAATAGCTTTTTTCTTTTCCCATCATCAGCAACAGCTTTCTGTATTTCCTTTTTGCTTAATATCTTTGCAGCTTCTTCTTCAATTTGTTTAAAGTCGTACATAACTATATCTCGCAATGATGATTTATTAAGATTGCGTTTTAATGTAGTCTCTGATAGAAATGCTTATAAGTGTAGTGATCACTCACTATTCTTAATAAATATTTAATAAATTTAATATGGAAAGCAGCTGGTTAAATCCAAAATTAAGTGTGATGGTTTCTGAAAAACACGGAAAAGGCATATTTGCAAAAACAAATATCCTAAAAGGTGAGAGGCTGGCAATTTTTGGAGGAGATATTTTGTTAATAGATGAAATTGATGATTTGCCTGAAGAATTGCAGGAATATCCTGTGCAGATTGAAGAAAGATTTGTTCTATATAATAAAACTCTTAAAAAACCAGACAATACCGACTTTTTTAACCATAGTTGCGACCCAAATGCAGGGGTTAATGGGCAAATATTTTTAGTAGCAGTTAGAGATATAAATAAAGGAGAAGAAATTACTTTTGATTATGCTATGACTATTTCAGAATCAGTAGGCAGCAATATTGTTTTTGAAATGGATTGCAATTGTGGTTATGAAAATTGCAGAAAAAAGATTACTGAAAATGACTGGAAACTACCAGAATTAAGGGAAAGATATGCAGGATATTTTTCTCAATATATCCAGGATATGATTGATAAAGAAGAATAATTATATTTCAATTTCCTGAAACTGAAAAAATCCTAATCTATTTTCACCTATAAAAAGTCTAAGCAAGCTATCGGGCATATCTTTTCTCCATTTCCACATTATAGTTATTTCTTCATCAAATAAAATAGTATTCCCGCTTCTCATTACTTTATTTAAATCCTGCCCAACTTTAAAGGGCCTATGATTAACATAATTTGCCTCAATGTTATACTTATACCCTTTGATTGTTATTTCTCCCCTCCAGCCATTTTCTATATATTCAAGATTCTTTCCATTTTCCATAACCCATCTATCAAGCGAACTTCTCCCAACATAATTTGGTTTTAACCTTCTCTTTTCATTTCTGTAATTTGCAATTCTATTCTCTGATACAAATTTCCTTGTATAAGTTTTAACTTTTCTTGGCATAAATATTAATAAAAAAGGCGTTTTTTAAGAATTATTGTGATGAAATTTCTTTAAGAGTTTAATTTACTCTTGTTTAATTCTAGAAAATATTATAAATGAGATAATAAAAAAAGGAGCTAGAGAAAGCATAGCAATTCTTTGGTTTCCTGAGAAAGAGGATATTGCTCCAAATAAAACAGGCCCTACTGTGGCTGAGATTTTGCTAGCAAAGCTATTAAATCCAAATAACCCAAATCTCTTTTTTCTTGGAACAATGTTGCTAAACCAAGATCTAGCAATACTCTGGCTGCCGCCAATAACTAATCCTGTAAGCACAGCAACTAGATACATCATAAACTTTGAGCTTCCAAAACTCAAAAGAAAAACTATCAAAATCCAAAGAGCTATACTGGCTAATAATATTCTTCTTTGGCCTTTTTTATCTGCAAGCCACCCTAATAAAAAAGCAGAAGGAATACCAACAACTTGAACTATTAAAAATACAATAGTTACTTCAGAAACTGATAAAGAGAGAGTTTGTATGGCATATAAGGAAATAAAGGCAAAAATAGTTACCAATGCATCATTCATAAAATAAAAAGCAACTAAGAACCAAGCAAGAGGTTTATTTTTTCTTAATTCTTTAAGATTTTTGAAAGTATCTCTAAATCCTATCTTTGTTAAATTAACAAAACTCTCTTTTTTGGGATTTTTAGAGGCAATTCTTTTTTCTTTTAGATAATAAAAAGAAGGTAAGGAGAATAAGATAAAGAATAATGCAGTTAGGGGAAATACGAGTTTATATAATGCCTCAAATTCTCCTGAATAACCATTAGTATAAAGAGGTTTTAGTAAAAGCATTGCTATAATTCCTCCTAAATAACCTAATCCATACCCAAGACCAGATACTGTTCCGGCATTTTTCTTTGAAGAAACATGGGCTAGAAAAGAATCGTAAAGAGAAGAGGCTAGTAAAAAGAATAAATTAGAGGCAATAAACACTAAAGAAGCAAAAATAAGAGTTCCAGATTTGCTGAAAAAGAGCAGAAAGGTTGCAATTGCTGACAGGATTACACATAAGATAAACTTTCTTTTTTTTCTGTAATCATAATCAGCAGCAGCGCCGATAACAGGAGAGACTATCCCAGCCAATAGAACTGATATACTGCTGATAAGCCCCCAGTAAAAATCCCCATATTGCGCTCCAGCAATAATTTCTTTAAAATAAATTGGAAAAATAAAACTTATTATCAGAAGAGAATAAGAAGAGTTAGCAAAATCATAAAGCGCCCATGACAAGACATCTTTCTTAAATATATTTTTAAACCCGCCTCTTTTGCCGACCATAAATAATCTAATCCTTGTTTAATTATAAATGTTGCTATAAAAATCTAAATTGCTAACTTCAAGCTTTCTTCCTCAATCTCACTCATCTCACAAGGAATAATAATGCAATATGGAAATTTTATTTTTTCAGCATCTATTTTATCAATCTGGTTATAAAAAAACCTGCTTTTTATTCCCAACATGCTGCAAGCAATAACTTTTTCTTTTTCAAATAATTTATCAGTCTCTATAATCTGCTTTCTTGCTTCTTCAAAATCCAGTTTTATATCAATTAATAATAAAGTATGTGCTTTTATTTTTTGATTTTCCTTTATTACATCAATAAAACTTGTTGGCTTGTAATTCTTCTGCCAGCGTGGAAGCGAGGTTGTCCTGCCAAATTTATACAAACTCAACCCAGATTCTGCAACAGCATCAAATACACTTCCTGAATAAAGAATCTTATACTTGACTTTCTGTTTTTTAGCAGAATTAATTAAAGAAATATGTGTTGTAGCGCTTAACGGAGAGCCATAAACTAACAAAGCAACGTCATTTTCTTTCGCTTCACTAACAATTTTCTCAGATTCAACAAATTCACGATTAGCTTCAGTTACTTTAATTTTCAACTCTTTTTCAAGTTCTTTTATTGAATATGGAAACTCTACAGTATAACTCTCTAAGTATATTTTCTTAATTTTGGCGCTTTTCAGTATCTTTTTGCCATGAAGCGATATTCCGCGAATGTCTAGACCCAACCCAATTAAATACAGCATATAATTATCTTGTAATAAGACAATTTAAAAGTATTGGTTTGCTATTTTAAATATGGAAAAGTATGAAGTCCATACGACTGAAACTTTTGATAAAGAAATAAACAAATTTTCTGAAGACGATAAAAGAAGAATTCAAAACATATTTTTCCAAATAAGAGATAATCCGTATGTTGGAGATCAGTTAAAATATAGACATTTAAGAGAGAAGAGACTAGATGAAAAGAGAATTTATTACTTAGTTTACGATGATTTAAAAGCGGTTCTTGTTGTTGCAATTAGCGGAAAGAAAGATCAGCAAAAGACAATAAACCATATAATTGCTTATTTTGATGAATATAAATTATATTTAGAAAATCTATTGAAAAACAAGAATGATTAAGCAACTCTTCTAATCCTGCCAGCTTTTACATCTTCTAAGCTTTCTTTAAATTGCCTAACTAAATCAAAGTCAATTTCTTCCAGCATTTTTAGCTTTCTTAATGCCTGTTTCATCTTTTCATATTCTTCCATTGATATAGTTACTGTTTCCATTATTTTTTATATAAAAAAAGGTTTATATATTTTGCCATGAAGGCATATTCCATTAATATCCAAGCCAAGTCCGATTATGTATAGTGTCATGAAAATACCAGAAATTATAGGGATTTAAAGCCTTCGCATTTAGTTTAATAAAAATACCTTAAAACAAAAAAACCAGTAATCAGTAAAATAAGCAATATAATAGCAATAAAGGTCAACCGTTTCCAGCTTATCTTTAATTTAATTTGTTTATTGGTTTTTCTTAATGTAAAAACAGGTTCGTATTTCTGTAGACCTGGATTAAATTCCATAGGCATTTCTAATTTCTTTTTTCTTGTCTTTTTCATAATCATATAAAATAAAATAGATTATTTAAGTTTTTGTATATAACTTATAGAATATTTTAATCTCTAAATGATAATTAATAAAAATCAGCAGCTTACTCATTAAAATTAGGCAAGGATGTGGCATAAAGGGAACCAAGGTTCACCCTTATCAACCCCTCCTTTAAATGATTTTGAAAACATACAATATAAAATTTTTCTATGTGAAAAATTTTGCATGATTTATAAGATATTTAAATTAATTTGAGGGCAACAATAGCTATGAGCGGAGCAAATTAACTTTTTAGTTATATTCCCTTCTCAAAGTCAAATGGCTTTTCCCATTCACCATTATTTCTTTCATCAAATAATCTGTTGCAAACAACTTCTAATTCTTCGCCAGTTAGGTTTAATCTTTTTTCTAGCTCATTTTTAACTTCTAAATCAGTTTTTGTCTTAAACAGGTCTCTGATATCTTGGTATGGAATTAAAATTCCTTTATTAATATTAACTAGCCCTTCCGGACCACCAAAAACATAACTTTCACTTCTTGCTCCAGAAGGCAATTCACTTCCCCCTCTTATATATGCCATTTTATTTTATATCAATACTAATATTATAAAGAATTTAAATTTATATATAATTTAGAAAACTAATTAAAATCAGTAACTTAAGATGTAAAAATTATGGAGAGATATAGCGATAATTCAAGAACATAATGAATCTCTACAATACTAAATTTCTCTTTTAAGAGAGATTTAACATAATTTATTAGTTGTATGAACTAAAGTATGTATTAGTTTTTTTACTTCAGCACTCTCCCTTAACTTTTTCTATGAATGGCTGATTATTTCTTATAAATATTATCATGATGGTCAAAGTCTTCAAAATAAATAAAATCCACGAATTTATCATATCTGAATACGAGAACAAAATGGCCTATTTGAACTCTTTTAAGGTCTTTCATATCATGCCTAAGATTTTTATAATGTTCAACATCAGGAGTATTTAAAATCTCATTCATCTTATTAGCCAAGTTCTCGTAAAGTTGCTTATCTTTTTTTTGTAATCTAACAAGAATTCTATCAAAATTCTTGCTGGTCGTATACTTTCTTGGCATATTACCTCTTTTCTATTATCTTCCTTAATTGTTCAATAGAAGTGAAAGTTTTGCCGTAGCCTTCTTCTTGTATTTTTTTTAATTTTTCCAGATATTCCGGCCTTAATTCAGGCTCTAAGATATTTCCCCCGCATTCAATAACTATTTTTGTAATGGCTTCGCTCTTAGTTTTTAAGTTATATCTGGCTTTTACTATATTTAATATTTGATTTGCCTCTTCAGGAATTTCAATCATTGCTTGGACCATTTTTTTAAGTAGTATATATTTAATGTATATATAGTATATATCTGGGGTATATAAATATTTCTATTTCTACTTCAACACCTTTCCAGTCTCCATATACCACAAATATAAATCAAGTTCGCCTAAATTTATTCCTGCTTTATTAGATATTTCCTTAAGTGTATTTTCAATTTCAGCATATTTTTTTCCGTTTAATGACTTGTTTTTTGGCTGTTCTACAAGATTATGTTTAACAAGAAGATCAATTATATGAAAATCAATAATTGCAACATTGCTATAGCCAATATTTCTTAAAAAATGACTTGCTTCTTTATAACCTAGGCCTTTAACATTATCAACAAGCCATTGCCTCCTATCTTCATCATTATTAAATTCCTGTAGCTTTTCTTTTATATTATCCTTAACCTTCCGCGAAGCTACAATAAACTTAGCTCTCATATTTGGGAATCTATGGCCAAGAGCTTTTAACTTGCTTGCCAAAAGGTCTTCAGGAAGAACTAATAAGCCTTCATTAACATCTTTTTGTATTCTTATCCCTCCTTCAGCGCTAAAATTAGCAGTCATCAGGCAAAAACACAATTCCTTGAATATTTCATTGCTGTTCTTCATTCCTAATTCATTAAACTCTTTAACTCTGGCATCAATTACTTTCCTGATTTCAGAGTTTTGCAGATGTTTTATTTGTGATATCAAATTATCCACTTTTAACCCTCCAGAAAAATTTATTGACAATCTTTTTATTAATAAAAATACATTTATCAACTTCATTAATTAGATTTTTAGACGCAAGTTTTTCAAATGAAATCATCTCTATTTCCTTATTTTTATCTTTTACATATTTTGCTAATTGGGAGAAATCACCATCCCCTGAAATTAAAATTGCTTTATCATATTTCTCTTCCCAGGCATGATTTAGCATATCTAATGCTAAATAGATATCATCACCTTTTATAGTATAGTATTCTTCATCTTCTTTAGTAAATCTTTTCTGTCTTTTGCATAATATAACTTTGCATTTAGGAATTTTTCTTAGTCTAGAAAACAGTTTTTGTTGCTCACTAAATCTTCTAGGATTAATTTGCTGTTTTAAAGAAGCATTATAATAAAAAATCGCTACTAATTCATCATTAACCATAATTTTTTTGATATAATTCTCAAAATCAAAATGATAATCTGAGTATTTTGGATGTAATGACTTTATCCCATAGACAAAGTTAGCACCATCAATATAAATAGAAACTCTTTTTGCCATTTTGAAAAAGACCGGTATTACTTAAGTAATAACCGGGAACACGCTTGCGGGATATCCGAAGACTTAAGGCAGTCCCTGCAGCCTTATTTAAATGAGATTATGAGATTATTTAAGCTTTTCTCTGGTTTTATTTCAAGCTTGATAGAATATATAATAATATCTGAGAAATTATTTTTATATTATTGCCACATTATAACATGTGAGCCGATACTATCTTCATCAGGTAACTTCTCAATAGAATACCCTAAATCTCTTAATCCTTTTTCTAAATCATGATATTTTTCCCGTATAGCTCCTCTATTTTCAGAAGGGAATTGCATTTGGACTCTTTTACTTCTATATAATTTAGCTACCAAATTCCCTTCATAGACATGGTTTAGAATGCCTAAAACTGTGTTATTCTCCTCTGTTTTAATATCTAAACTAGTTTGAACCCATCTTCCACTATCATGATCAGAATAACGATCAATTATACTTACTCCTTCAATACTTTTTAATAATTTTGTTAGTTTGTCGAGTTTTCTTGCCATAATTTAGCAAATTCAATTTAACTATATAAATATTTATATATCTAGATATTGTCTACTAAACGTCACATTTAAGTAGTTTGTTTGCTTCCTTGTTAAAAGGAGGTGCAACCTATGAAATTTAAATGTCCAAAATGCAAATCAA
>JAGVWP010000040.1 GCA_018304985.1 Candidatus Pacearchaeota archaeon | reverse complement strand
TCTAACAAGAGTTCTAAAGCATGGGAAGTTTGCAACAGGCGAACAAGTTAAGGTAATTACAACAGATGGACTAAAAGGTTATCCAAGAGTTTTAAGAAAAGCATTTGGAGTTAATAACAAATTCAAGATTAATCCAAAAGTTCAGCACAATATTGTTATAGCTTCTGAAAGAGGATTTAATCATAAAATAGAAAGATTGCATAACACTATCAGAGATAGAACAAAAATAATGCGTGGCTTTCATGGAAGTTTGGAGAGTGCTAAATCTATCATGAAAGGGATGGAAATTTATTATAATTTTGTTAGAAAACATCAAGGAATAAACAATAAAACGCCACAAGAAGAAGCGATACCAGAATTAACTTTAAGCACTAATAAATGGCTAAGTTTGATTAAGATGAGTAAAATCTAGATTTTAGATGATTCATTCCATCTTTCCATGAATAGATCTTTTAAAGAGGCATGAACCTCTACCAAATCTTTTATTAAAGTATCTTTATTTCCTAAATCCTTTATGCTAGAACCTATAGACCAAGCACTTTCTCCATTAATTATATATCTATCATGAATTTTGGTGGTTTTTCTAACTTCTATATTTACATTTAACTCTTTCTTGAAGTTAGCAACATAATCTTTAAGTTTATCGTGTTCAAAGACATTTGTAGTTAATATCTTCAGGTTCTTTAATTTGCCTTTTAAAGTTGAGAAGGGATGTAAAGTTGATGGGGAAATATAAGAATCACATAATAATATCTCATCAGATTTCATTTCTGATACCAAGAAGTCTTCAAATAATTTTATGGCTGTAAAATTTTGTCCGGATTTTATAATATAAACTGGCTCTTTACCTGTCTGCCCTATAATTTTTTGTAATTTTTTCAAACCCTTTATTAAAAAATAAAGAAGTCTCTTATCTTCTTTTATCAGAGAGTCTTTCTTTATCTTATGAAGTATTTTTCTAAAACTATCTTCTTTTCTACCTAGCGATATGAATAATTCTTTTGCTTCTTCATACTTCGCACCATTTTTTTCACTTATTTTTTCAATAACAAAAATAGACAAAAGTAGAACATCCACATCTGTGAGAGAATCGTCAGCCAAATAAGAATGATTATATGGATGAAATAAGCCACTTATTTCACTAAATTTCTCAAGATTTAATTTATTCTTTTTTGAATCCATTTTCGACAGATTTTTCTCCAGAATTGGTTAAGACCCAAGCCTTATTATTTCCTTTTTGTTCTTTTACATTCATGATAAGTCCCTTACATATATTTTTGGCTACTTTATCATTAATATTTTTAGGCACACTTTCCTTTGCTTCTCTAAACCCTCTTTCAATATCTTTAATACAAACAGATTCCAAATTCTCATTATTTTCTAAATAATAAAATATTGAAAGGGTTTTTTGAACATCGTCCTTAGGTTTTTTAGATAAAATAAACTCTTTAATTGATTGTTTCTTATTGTCTTCAGAAATCTTCTTACTATTTTGGTTTTTTTCTGATTCCAAACTTTTCTCTTCTAGAATCTTAACTCTCTCTGTTAATTTCCGAAAATCTTCATTAGTTATCATCTTATTGTTTTAGAGAACCTTTCTTTTCAGTTTCTTTTAAAATTTTTTCCACTAAATGGATTGGCACATAATGGTTAGTATTTTTTCCTTTTTTTACTTGCTTTATTCCTGGCTTTTTTCGCAAGTCCATTAACCAAGGTAAAAGAGAACCCTTCGGAATTCCTAATTCATTCATTAACTCTTTATTATCTACTTCATGATTATTGGAGAATCCTGCTTCTTTTGCATAAAGTTTGCCAATTAGATAAAGTAAAATTTGCTCTTTGCCGGAAAGTTTGTCTTTAGTTAAGAGAGAAACTTTTCCCTCATTTGTCACTCTTATAAATTTTTTCGCTATCTCAAAATTTCTTTCCAAAGCATTAGAATAATCTACGCTCATTTCCTCTTTTATCCTATCTTTGAAGTTTTTTGTATCTGTTTTCATAATCGATGTAATCAGTATAATCTTTATAAAGTTTTCTGTTTTAAAAGAAGAGTTAGCACCCGACAACGCAACAATGCACTATTATATGGATTAAATATAACTTAATTCAGTTTTTATATCCCGAAAAACTGAATATACAAACCAAGCAGCAAACAATATAAAGCAAAATACCTTAAGTTCTTTTTGTTTTTGAAAACAGATTTCATAAGCCAGTGAATTGTTAAAATCCCGACTGCAAACGAGATAATAATTCCCAGAATTAATGTTGAATTTATCTCTAATGTTAATGTATCTTTTGTTAGCTCTTTAAATCCAATAAGAATATTTGCCCCAAAAATTACAGGGATACTCATGAGGAATGAGAATCTTGCTGCTTTCTCCTCTTTAATTCCTCTTAAAAATCCAAATACAATGGTTGAACCTGATCTTGAAATGCTTGGAATAATCGCGATTGCCTGCCCAATTCCCATTATAAAAGAATCAAAATAAGATATCTTCTCTTTTTTAAAAGAAAAGTTAAAAGATCCGAGGAATAAAAGCAAAGCAGTTATGATAATTCCCCATGATAAAAAATCTGTTGAACTGAAAAGTTGTTTGAAATAATCGTAAAATACAAAACCAATGACAACAGCTGGTAAGCTTGCCATAATTAAAAGTAAGATAAGCTTTCCATTTTCAGTTTTAAAATCCAATCTTAATAATGATTTTAAAATCCCAAACAAATCCTTCCAAAAATAAATAATTACTGCCAGCAAAGTACCAAGATGAAGTGTAACATCAAAAGCTAATCCACCTTCAAAATTAAGCAGGTTAGAAAATAAAACAAGATGCCCTGAGCTGGATACAGGAAGCCATTCTGTTGCTCCCTGAATAATGGCTAGTATAATTACTGAAATTAAGTCGTTCATATATATGAAAATAACGAGAGTTTTATAAAGGTTTCAGAAACCTTTATCAACCTAAATAGCTTTTATGTTTTATGACATTAAAACCTCTAAAGCCGAGTATGAAAGAGAATAAAAGATATTTATTGTTAAAAGGAAGCTTCAGTAAAAGCGATGTTGAGGAAGCAGTTTTAAAGTATATTGGTATATTAGGATATGCAAAAGCAGCTCCAATGTGGGTTTCTGACAGAATTCTAGCTGTGAACAGGAAAGAGGTTGATAAAGTAAGAGCCAGCTTTGTATTGAGCAAGGGAAAAATAGAAGTTGCTAAAGTAAGCGGGACAATAAGAGGGTTGAGAAAGAAATAGAAACTGCCAAAAACTTTGCTCCGCAAAGTTTTTAAACCATATCTTCGTTTAAAAAGAGGTAGAGATAAAGAAATTAAATATATATTATTAACTTTCTAAGTTAATGTTAGATTTAATGTAAATTAAACAAAAACATAATTAAAATGGACGTACCAAGCGAGATTCAGCATCAAGCAATGGGCTATGACCGTGCTGCGACAATGTTTTCTCCAGACGGGCATCTGCTACAAGTAGAATATGCTGAGAAAACAGTGAGGTTAGGAAGCTCGAGCATAGGCATAGCATGCACAGATGGAGTTGTAATTGTTTCTGACAGAAGAGTTAATGACAAGCTTATACTTCCCGAATCTGCAAACAAGATTTACGAAATTGACAGCCACATAATCGCAAGCGCTGCTGGAATATTAAGCGATGCAAGAGTATTAATTGAAAGAGCAAGAATTATCGCACAGCAGAACAGAGTTACTTATGATTCTCCAATTGAAGTTGAAGAAATAATAAGAGAGATTGCAAATACAAAACAGCAGTTCACACAATATGGCGGGGCAAGGCCATTTGGAGTTGCAATAATTATTGCTGGAGTTGACCAGAATAAATGCCAGGTGTTTTCTTCAGATATAACTGGAAACTATTTTTCATACAGCTCAATTGCAGTTGGCGAAAATGATGAAAGAATAAAAGAGATATTAAGACTAAAATACAATAAGAATCTAAATATTAACGGAGGAATAAAATTAGCATTAGATATATTTAAGGAAATCCTTGGAAAAAATTTTGAATTAAGCAGGTTTGATGTTGCTTATGTTAATAAGGAAGATAAGAAAGTCAAAAAACTTGATGAAAATTCTTTAAAGAAAATATACTAATTCAGTTGATTTAAATTATAAAATGACTAATGTTATTGCTAGAACTAAGACAGGAGGCAAACATTTTGAAATTCTTGTTGATGTTGATAAAGCTCTAGAATTTAAAAAAAGTGGAAAGGGCTCTATTGGAGAAGTGTTGGCTGTTGATGCAATTTTTGTTGATTCTAAGAAAGGAATGCATGCTGGCGAAAAAGATTTAAAAGAAGCTTTTGGAACAAATGATATTAATTTTGTTGCTGAAAAAATAGTAAAAACCGGCGAAATACAATTGCCTACTGAATATAAAGAAAAGCAAAGAGAAGGCAAAGAAAAGCAGATAGTTGAGTTTATAGTTAGAAATGCTGTTGATCCGAGAACAGACAGGCCTTACACTGCTGACAGGATTGAAAGATCTTTAGATGAAGCTGGAGTTAACATCACAAACAAGCCTATTGAATCCCAAATAAATGATATCCTTGATAAATTAAAACCTATTCTCCCTATAAAAATTGAGACTAAAAAAGTTATGATTACAATTCCTGTACAGTATACAGGACAGGCTTATGGTTTATTGCAGTCATACAAAGAATCAGAGGAATGGATGTCAAATGGAGATTTAAAATGCGCAATTAATCTTCCAGTAGGCTTTCAAATAGAATTTTATGATAAATTAAATTCAATAACTCACGGAGCTGCAATAGCTGAGGAAATAAAACAATAAAAATGAACCTTTTAAGAACAAAAGGTTCCCAAAAATAATATAAAATGATGCAAGAAAAAGAAACAAAAAAAGAAGAAAGAGAAATCGTTATTCCCGGAGAGACAATTGTTTCTGGCGAGGATTATTTGCCTGGAGAAGGAACAAGAAGAGAAAAAGAAGAAATAATTGCCGAAAGATACGGACTAGTTGAACAATCTGGCAAGTTAGTTAAAGTAATTCCTTTATCCGGAGTGTTCATACCAAGAAGAGGCAATGTAATTATCGGACAGGTAATAGACATAAGTTTCAACGGATGGATGACTGACATTAATGCTCCGTATTCATCATTCCTGCCTTTAATGGAAGTGCCAAGATTTATTGACAAGAATAATATTTCAGAATTCATGGATATTGGAGATTTTTTCAGCGCAAAGATTTTTTCAATAAAACAAAAAGGAATTGACTTAACTTTTGATGGAAAAGGCTTAGGAAAATTAGAAGATGGCATGATTGTATTCATTAACCCAAATAAAGTGCCAAGGGTTATTGGAAAAGAAGGAAGCATGATAAAATTAATCAAAGATGAAACAAACTGCAAGATTACAGTCGGGCAAAACGGCTTGGTATGGATTAAAGGAGAAAAAGTAGAAGATGAATTATTTGCAAAAAAAGCAATTATGTTTGTAACTGAAAAATCCTTTGTTAATGGCTTAACTGAAAAAGTACAGAAATTCTTACAAGAGGAGAAGGAAAAATGAAAAGGCATTATACAATACGATCTGTAATGGGTGATGAAGGAGCAGTAGAACAAACAAATTACGATACTGGAAATTATACTTCAAGTGATGATTTAGCAAAAAGAATAAAAGAGTTTCATGAAGATATGATATCAATATTTGGTCATAGACTTAAATTAATAACTAAAGTAAGAGATTTAAAATGGCATACACAATGAACCTTTTAAAAAGGTTCCCAAACCTATAAAAAAATGGCATACAATAAAAGATTAGATGGAAGAAAATTCGATGAAACAAGAAAGATGACTGCAAAAGTCGGAGTTATACCAAATGCTGACGGGAGCGCAATGTTTTCATTTGGAGATACTGTTGCTTATGCAGCTGTTTACGGGCCTAAACAACTTCATCCACAGCATATGCAGAATCCTGAAAAGGGGCTTTTAAGATGCAATTACTCAATGTTAAGTTTTTCTGTAAGTGATAGAATAAGGCCAGGACCTAATAAAAGAAGCACTGAAATTTCAAAGGTTAGTGAATGGGCGCTAAACCCGTCTGTTTTAATTAATGAATTTCCAAATACAGTAGTAGATGTTCATATTTCAATACCTCAAGCTGACGCTTCAACAAGATGCGCTGGAATCAATGCAGCTGCCCTGGCATTAGCGCATGCCGGGATTCCAATGAGCGATATGATTGCCAGTGTTTCAATTGGGAAAATGGATACTCAATTAGTTGTTGATGTAAACAAAGCTGAAGAAGATTATGAAGAAGGTGAAGGAGCGACGGATATGGCAATGTCATTCATGAATAAATCGGGAAAACTAACACATATTCAGCTTGATGGGAAGATTTCTGCAAAAGAGCTTGCAGAAGCAATAAAGCTGGGAAGACAGACTTGCAAGAAAATTTATGAAGTCCAGAAAAAAGCTTTGAAGGAAATTAGGGAGGAGAAAAATTAAAATGACTTTACATACTGAAGAAATTGATAAAATTAAAAGAAAAGAATCATTTGATAAATATCAAAAGTTAGAACTAGGAGAATTAAGAAGCTTATATAATGGAAGATTAAAAATGTTAGATGAATTTGATTCAAGAGCAGTTTATAGAGAAATGCCTACAAACAAAGAAGGATTAATTAGAGCTTTAGTTGAAATTGATTTAGCTGTTGATTCAATGAGTGAAGCAAGATATGGACATAGTAAATTATTAATCAAAGAAATTGCAGGAGAATAAAAATGATAAAAACATCAAATTTAACAAAAAACAGAATAGCTGAATATCTTGTTCATGGGAAAAGATTTGACAATAGAAAAGCTGACGAATTCAGAGATATAGTTATAGAATGTGGATTATCAAAAAAAGCAGAGGGAAGCGCAAGAGTTAAAATTGGAAAAACAGAAGTCTGGGTTGGAGTTAAGATGGAAATTGCAGAGCCCTATCCTGATTCTCCTGACAAAGGAAATTTAATGGTAACAGCAGAATTGCTTCCAATGAGCAACGCAAAATATGAATACGGACCTCCAAAATTCGAGGCAATTGAACTTGGAAGGCTTGTTGACAGAGGAATTAGGGAATCAAAATATATTGATTTTGAAAAACTCTGTATTAAAGAAGGAGAAAAGGTTTGGGGAATAATGATTGACATTTATTCAATTAATGATGATGGAAATTTATTAGATGCAGCATTTATTGGGGCTTTAGCAGCCCTTAAAGAGGCAAAAATGCCTTTTTATGATGAAAAAGAGGAAAAAATATATTATGAAAAACCGACTAAAGAAAAATTGCCTTTAACAGATAATATGCCGATAAATTTTTCAGTTCATCAGATAGAAGATACAATATTCTTTGATCCAAATACTGAAGAGGAAGCTGCAGCTGAAGGCAGATTAATATTGGCAATGATTCCTGGAAATCCTCCGAAAATATGCAGTATGCAGAAAGGAAATACATTGCAAGTAAGCCATGAAAAGTTTGTTGAAATGCTTGAGTTTGTGGACAAGAAATACAAAACATTTTATTCGCAGATTAATAAACTGATTGATGAGGCTGTAAAGAAAAAGAAAGAATGATAAAAAGATTAAGTTACTACATTAAATATTAATCAAAAAAACAATTTAAAAAAATATTTTGAAATCACACAATATCTTTACCTAATTTACAGATAAAGTTACTTAACCTTAGATTATTTTTACAAGCTACATACAAAGATTTAAAAATCAATAATAGACTATATTTATATTAAAAATGGCAAAAAATAAAGAAAAAGGAAATGTAGAATTTACAAAATATGAAACAGCAAGAATTCTTGGAGCTAGAGCTTTGCAAGTAGCAATGGATGCCCCATTATTAACTGATATTGACAAAGATAAATTAGAAGAGCTTAACTATGATCCAATGGAAATTGCAAAAATAGAATTTGATGAGGATGTTCTGCCAATAAGCGTTAAACAGCCAATGCCTAAAAAGAAAAGTGTTAAAGTTAAAAAGGCAGTTCAGCCAGATGAAGCAAAACAGCAGGGCGAACAGCAAATGGCTGAAGGAGAAGAAAGTGAAGAAAAAGAAATAGTTGAAGAAGGAGAAATTATGGAACTTGCAAATCCTGAAGACGAAGAGGTTACTGAAGAAGCTAGCGGAAGAGAAGGAAGCGAAGAGCTGCAGTAATAAAGACAACCAAGGTTTTCTTTATGAGTTTTCCTTTGAAAAATGCGATAAAATCCACATTATAACGCCTTTTTAGTAAATTATCATTGATAAAAATCATAATATTATCTTGAAATATAGCAAAATCTTTTTACAGCTGCATAATCTTAACATTTTCTTTCTGATAAATAAATTGCTTATTTTACCGAATATAATGATAGTTTTTTACTGTTTTTATCGATTTTTGCAGCCACTAATGATTAAGAATAACTAATTAGGGTTTAGTATACTTAATCAGCTAATAAATTATTTTAAATTTCTCCTAATAAAAGGAAAGTTTGATAAAGAAAAACATTGGTTGTCTTTATTATTTAGCATTGTAGAGATTCAAAAATTAATATTTAATCACATTCATTAATCTTCTGCTCAAAAATAAATTCAATCGGCTTTTCAGAATGCTTTAATTGAATTATATTATATGGTTGTGTTAGAGCTTGGGTTACAATGCAATTTTTTCCTGGGGGGGTTTCGGTTATGTAAACCAAAAGTTTATTGCTGGTTTCTACAATTTTATTAATTTTTATGTCATATCCTCCTGTTGATTTTTGCCCTTGGAATACTGCAACTACCATAGATTCATTGAAGTTAATTGCCGAAGCAATCATTTCTGTAGGAAACATTTCCGTCCATAAGTCAGACCATGATTCGGAACTTTTAATTATGCGCGTCTGTTTTTGGGTTATATCATTTGTAATACCTTTTTTGATTTCTGTAAAATGCACTTCCTTTCCCTTATTGATTTGATTATTAGAAGCATTATCGCCAATTTGATTAGTCACAAGTAGATAAGAAATTATTCCCATAATCAGCATCAATGCAACGGCGATAATAATTGAAGTTGTTTCTCTTTTCATTAAATAACTGGGAAAATATGATTTATAAATGTTTTTTCATCTCCAAGCACTTGCACATCAGGATTTAAGATTAAATTGATTGAATAATCTTTAAATTTTTCTATGTGAAAAACTTAGGCATGATTTATACACTATATACTTAATTATATTAGTCAAACTTGCTTAATAAGTTGTAAAAATCAGGTAAAGTTATTGCGGTATTTTCATAAGATATTACCTATTTAACAAGAATAATATTAATAAACGCAAATTTGCTTCACTTTTTATGAAAAAAATAACTAATTGTGATTTATGCGGAAAAAGCAATCTTGAATTTTTATTTAAATCAAGTGACAGGAATTACAATGTTCCTGGAGAATATTCATACTGTAAATGCAGAAACTGCGGATTGATATTTATGAATCCGCAGCCGAATGCTGAGGAAATTTTAAAGCACTATCCAAAGAAATATTTTCCTTTTATGTCAAACAGCCCAACAAATATAAATAAGATGCTTTACAGAACATTTTATTCAAAAAATGGAAGTTTTTTATTCAAAATTATTTTCTCACCTTTAAAACCCTTTATGAGATCTTATGTTAAAAAACTAAATGGAAAGCTTCTTGATGTTGGCTGTGGAAGCGGAGATTTTTTAATTTTTATGAGGGAACACGGAATGCAGTGTTATGGTGTTGAGCCTGGAGAATTTAATAAAAAACTCATGAAAGAAAATGGCATAAAGGTATTAAATACGACGCTAAAAAAAGCCAGATATGAAAAAGATTATTTTGATATTATAACAATAAATCATGTTTTAGAGCATGTCAGCAATCCTGAAGAAACTTTAAAAGAACTTTATAGAATATTAAAACCAAACGGAACTTTGATAATTGCCACGCCACAAAGCAATTGCATTGCATATAAGATTTTTGGAAGAGACTGGACTCAGTTAGATGTACCAAGGCATTTATTTATCTTCTCAACTAAAATACTTGAAAAATATGCTACAAAAATTGGATTTAAATTTGTGAAAACAAGATATAATTCAACGCCTTTTCAATTTTCAAGCTCAGTATTTTACTGGCTTAACAGTCATAGCAGAAAAAAAAGATATTTATCAGAAAGCAGAATCTTTTACAATCCCCTGATATTTGTTATTTTAATGCCGTTTGCATATTTATGCAATATATTCGGTGTAGGAGACCAGATTGAGGTTTTCTTAACTAAATAATAAAAAGAACCAAGGTTCTTCTTATGACCTCTCCTTTATTTGCTTTGTTTTAACAAGATTAATAAACCTGATTAACTCTTTATTTAAGGATGAAAATAAAGAGGTTAAAAGCATCAATTATAAAAGACCAGCTCTCCAAATGGAAAATCTAAGGGAGAATATGAAATGAAATCATGGAGGGGCAGGATTGAAAGTGATGTTCAGGCAGTTAATAATTATCCTATTTATGACATTGAGATAAATAAGTTTGATGATCTTTCTTTAGTTGAAGATATTTTTATTAAAAGAGTTGGAGGAAATACAATGATTGCGCTTGAATATGCTTTCCTTAAAGCTCTTGCCACAAAAGATGACAAGGAAATTTGGCAGTTAATAAATAATAACTTAAGAAATCCCAGATTTCCTATGCCTGTTGGAAATGCAATTGGCGGCGGAGCGCATAGCAACGGAAAAAAACCTGATTTTCAGGAATTTCATTTCATTCCAGAAGCGGGTAGTTTTGAGGATGCTGTTAAGATAAATAAAAGAGCTAGAGAAAACTGCAAAACAATTTTGAAAAATCTTGATTCTGGTTTTAAGGAAAAAACAAATGATGAGAATGCCTGGCAGACAACATTTGATAATGAACAAGTAATAGAAATTATGCAGGATGTTAAGGAAAATATGATTGATGAATTCGGCTGCAAGATGCATATTGGCATTGATGTTGCAGCAAGTGAATTTTTCAGCAATAAAAATAAAAATTACACTTACAAGAATAAAAAAGAAAACCTAAAAAGACAAGAACAAATCAATAAAATTATAAAGATTGCTAATGAGATTTTTTACATTGAAGACCCACTTGAGCAGGATGATTTTTCCGGATTTTCCGAAATTAAGAATAAAACTAAAAGCTTGATTGTTGGTGATGATTTAACTGCAACCAATTACAACAGGATTACTGCGGCTTGCAAAAAGTCTTCAATAAATGCTGTTATTATCAAGCCTAATCAGATTGGAAGCTTGATGGAAGTGAAGAAAATTGTCTGGTTTTGCATGGAAAATAAGATAAAAACAATTTTTTCTCATAGAAGCGGTGAGACAAGCGAGGATATTTTAGCTGATTTAGCTTTTGGATTTCAGGCTGACTTTATTAAAACTGGAATCTGTGGTAAGGGAAGAGACGAAAAATTGAATAGAATGATTGAGATTGAGAGAAGCTTGGGATAAAATCTAAAATATGCTAAAGAGGTTAAATATGAATAAACAATCAAAAAGTATTTTATTTGTTAGTATAATCCTTTTAGTTACAATTTTAACATTGACCATAATTCATCTAATTCCTGATTTTTCAAAACAAATAACTAATGAAAATGAAAATTTCAATGGTTTAAAATGGTGGTTAGTCTTTTTAATCGCAGACTTAATCTTAATAGGGATTCCTTTATGGTTACATAGAGAATATGTTAATGATTACAGCAAGATAAAAAGTATTTGGTTTTTTGCTATGTTTGGGGCAGTTACGGGAGTAATATTCGGGGAGGGCGGAAAAATAGCATTTATTCCAGGATATTTTATTCTAATGCTTATTTATGCTTTATTTTATAAAAAATTTATTTGGTGGAAAGTTGTTATTACAACTTATCTTACAGGCATATTATTAGAAAATATAATGATGAGAAGCCCTATTCAACCCACTACCCTTATATGGATTGCGCTTTTAACTTACCCTTATTTTATTACAAAAATCTTTGATAATAGAAAAAAATTAAATAAAAAGTTTTGGAATAAGATTTGGAACGAATTAAAGTGGACAATTTTAGCTTCTTTAATACTTCCCATTATCCTTATTTTTATTAATTTCATAGCCTCTGGCGTGTTCTCGCCCCCATTATTAATCCTAGGAATTGCTACGCCATTTGTAATTAAGATCATAAAAAACTTTATAAAGAGCAGAAACGGATTATTAATATCATAAAAGAGGCTGCATGAAATTTGTATTTAAACCTACGATTAAGCTAAATATTGAAAAGAAATATGTTTTATTCTTATTCATGCTTGTTGCAGTTTCTGGAATTGCATTGGTTATTGCACAACAGACAACAATTCCTTTGTGGAATTCCTCACAACATCCTGTTTGGCATGATGCCAGCGATATTAGAGTAAAAATTAATAATACATATTATGATCTTCAGACAGCTATTGATTATAATTTAACAGGCAGTGGAGGAACTTCAACTACAATTGTTACTGGTGGAGTTCTTCAAACATTTGCCGTGCCTGCAGGAAGTGAAGAAGATTATACAAAAGAATGTTCAGAATGTAAGCAAATAGTAACCAATCTACTTACTGGAGAAAGACAATGTTGCACTGGATTTGTTGGTCCTGTAGGACATAGCTGTTTCGGCGGAAGTGTTGTGCCTATAGATAGAAATAAATTTGTTCAGTATAATCAAAATATAACCTTAAATCCTGGATTAGTTATAGAATCTGGAAAATATTACGAGTTTTCATGCACTTATGGAACAGAAACTTCTCCCCAAATAAATATTATTCAATTAAATGAAACAGAACAGGTTATTGCTAGAAATAGTGAACCACATTTTGTTTATGATTCTGTTTTGCCTTGGGTTGATAATCAATTTAGCGGAAGTGATAATTTTGCATTCTATGTGTATACCTTAAATGGAGATATGACAATCAGAGTTAAAAATGTAGAACAATGCCAATCATTTGTATCTGGAGGAGGACGTATTTGTGGAGCATGGAGAGACAGGACTGAAACTACCTATGCGTATGACCGTGAATGTGTTGGATATACCTCTGCTCCTGCAACAACAAGAACACAATGCACTCCAAGTACTGTATGCCCTACATATTATGTGCCTTCTGGTCTTTCATCTCTTTCATATGGTTCATCGTATGAATACTATGCATGGAAAAGTCTTAGATGTACTATAAAAGCTGCATAAAAAATAAGATTTATATAATAATTGATAGAAGAATTTAAAAACATAATTTCTAGATTATATTATTAAAGAATAAAGCTAATCCTAAATATGTAGTTTTTATACTTACAATAACTTAATTATCTCATTATAGGTAGATTTTTAAATCATATTATTTACATAAATTGAGTAAAGGAATATGGGAAGAAAGAAAAAAGCTGAAACAAATGAGTCAGAAACTGAAAATAATGAAAAGGAAGAACTAGTTGAAGCTAGTGAAACTGAAATTGAAGAAAAAGTTAAAAAAGGAAGGAAGAAAAAAGAAGAAAAAGTTGAAGCTAGTGAAGAAAATAATGTTATTGAAACTGGAGAAATTAGGGCTATTGGAACTGAAGAAGAGTCAGATTTAAATAAGAAAAAAAGAACTTCTGACAGAAGCGTTCTGATTAGGGAATTAAAAGAAAAAGCAAAAAAACTTGCTGCAGGCATTGAAGGCATAAAAACACAGGATATTAAAGAAGAACTTGAAAAGAAAAGAGAGTTGCTTGTTGAATTAGACGATTATGTCAAAACAGGAATTCATTTGGGGACTAGAGTTATAACACCGAGCATGAGGCAGTTTGTTTACAGAAGAAGAGCTGACAGCATCGGAGTTTTAAATACTTCTTTGATTGATGAATATATTAAAAAAGCAATTGATATTATTTCAAAGCACAGCCCTGAAGAAATAGTTTTAGTCTGCAAAAGAGAAGCTGGCTGGAAAGCTGCTGCTTTGTTTTCAGAAGCTACAGGAATAAAAGTTTTCACAAAAAAATATCCTGCTGGGATGATGACCAATATTCAATTGGAAACATTCTACGAGCCCGAACTAGTAATTATCTGCGATCCTTGGATTGACAGGAATGCTTTAGGAGATGCTGTAAAAACAAATAAAAAAATTGTTGGTTTGTGCGACACTAATAATTTTACAAAAGATGTTAATTATGTTATCCCGTGCAACAACAAAGGTGGAAAAAGTCTTGGCTTGGTTTTTTACCTTATTGCAAAAGGATATCTTGAAAAAAGAAAGCTGAAGAATAAGATTCCCAGCATGGAAGACTTTACTGAAGAGGATATGCAGGCGGTTCAGGAAGTTTATGAGTTTAAAAGGCCAATGGAATTTGAGCAGGCAGCTGTTTAGGATTTAGCTAAATGCGCGATATCTTTACCTACTTTATTCAATGAAAGTGATTGAATACTTGAACTATCAATAAATCAGGTTAAATTTCTCTTGGCGAGAAATTTAGCATGGTAATATTTTCAGAACATCTATGCCTTTCTTTTTATTATACCTTTTAGGTAGTAACAAAACCAAAAGATTTATAAATAGGGTTTTTCTGGGAAAAGGATGAAAACACAAATACCTAAATCAGCATTAAGCGATACAGTTGGATTTTTAAATAGTGATGTAATTCAAAATAGCGATAGATATGCTAAAGGCTATTGTGCTAATTGCAACTCAATTGGAATGTGTGAAGTAAGAAAAGCTTATTGTATTAATCCGCATGATTCTGAATGCCCATACAGACCTAAATCTAAATTAGCTCAATCAACTGAAACTGAAAGACTGGTTGCAAATGCTTAAAATGAACACAGAAGATAAAAGATCAATAGGAGAATTAATTGGCAGCCTAGGAGAGACCCTTGGCAATTCTGACAATTGGAGCTTAGATAAATTTGACTTAGAAGAAGAGAAAAGAGAATCTAGAAAGGATCTTGGCCTGATAGCATTAGGAGCCGGAATTTTAACAGGAGTTGAAGGTTATGCTACTTACGCACAATTGAAAAAAGCTCAAAAAGCATCTAATGAAGCTGCTAGAGTTGCACAATTTCCAGAATATACAGAATATCTAAAAAATGGAGAGGATGTAAAAGGTTATTTAATTCAACATGATAGAGCAATAACTACTCAATATGACCATACAGATAATGCCCATTTGTTAGCAGAGTTAACAGGAGCTACAGCATTAATATTTGCATTTGTTGCTGGAAAATATTTTAGTAAATTATTTGATAGTTATCATGAAAAAAAGATGGCTAGAGAAAATAAAGTGGGCAATTAATTCTATAGCTAATGAAGAAAGATTATTGAAATTTAATATATATAACTTTAAATATTCTAATAAAACAATCAGTTTAATGAAGAATCATCTTGAAAATATAACACGAGAACCTGAAAATAAGAATGATATTAACAGAGAAGATGAAATTGGAAGAGGAGTTAGAAGAAAATTTGATATAATTGTTATATCATCATCAATATCTACCGGAGTTATTGGTATTGGAAAGATTTTTGTTGGATCAGTAATAGGCAATGATGGATATAATGGGTTAGGTTATGGCAAGTGTATTGAATCAACTGCTTTGTCTGCTTTATATTTATTTGTAAGGCCGGAATACAAACCCAGAGATAATTAAAATGAACCACATAAAAAGTATTTCAAAAGTTCTGGAAAATATTGCAGCAACTGAATTGGAAAAATTATTTGAAAAAAGATATACTTCTGATTTTTTATGGGTTGTCGCGATTAATGGAACAAACTTGAGTTTTCTTGGATGGAAATATAATCAGTCTAAATGGATTGGTTATGGTATAACTGCAATGGCTATTCCTTATGGACTTTATGAAGCTAACAATAGGCTAAATAGGAGGAATTGACTTTATTTTCCGTCGTATTTTATAACGAAAGGTTTATAAACTATTTTTATTAGAGTAAATCATTAAACATCAAAAACTTTATAGTTTTTGTACTTTAAGTTTTCAAACTTAAAATATTAACATGAGTGCCTTAACATATCACATCGCAAGCTAAGGTATGATGTATGCGGAGCAATCATGTTGTAGATTTTTAATTCTATGAATTAAAAAATCCCAATCAATTTTTAACAATTAAAAAGTCGTCGGAGGATCAGAATAAAAAATGTTTGAATCTTGCAAGATCAAACTAATTAATTTTATTTTAAATAAAATTAAATAATTCCAGTTTATCCTGCTGGCGGCTGCGGCTATCTGGTTTGTACTTAGACATGCAAGTCTTTCGAAAGAAGGCGAACTGCTCAGTAACACGTAGCTAACCTAACTTAAGATCGAGAATACCCTCGGGAAACTGAGGATAATGCTCGATATAAGATGATTTCTGGAATGAGTTATCTTTGAAACGCAAGGTCTTAAGATGGGGCTGCGGCTGATTAGGTAGTTGGCGGGGTAATAGCCCACCAAGCCAATGATCAGTAAGGGCTCTTAGCGGAGAGACCCTGAGAGGGAATCTGAGACACTATTCCCAGCCCTACGGGGTGCAGCAGTTAAGAATCTTCTGCAATGCGCGCAAGCGTGACAGAGCGAGCCAGAGTGTTTCTCAAATGAGAAACTTTTGTTTAGTGTAAAAAGCTAGACGAATAAGGACCGGGCAAGACTGGTGCCAGCCGCCGCGGTAATCCCAGCGGTTCAAGTCGCAGCCACAATTGTTGGGTCTAAAACATCCGTAGCTTGCTTTGCAAGTCTCCTGTGAAATCCTATATCTTAAGTATCGGGCGTGCAGGAGATACTGCATTGCTAGAGACCGGGAGACGTAAGAAGTACAATTAATGTAGTAGTAAAATACGTTGATCTTAATTGGACTAACAAGAGCGAAGGCATCTTACGAGAACGGATCTGACAGTGAGGGATGAAGGCTAGGGTCGCGAAAAGGATTAGATACCCTTGTAGTCCTAGCAGTAAACACTGCACACTAAACATCAGTATCTCCTCGAGAGACATTGGTGCTGTAGGGAAGCCGTAGAGTGTGCTACCTGGGAAGTATAGTCGCAAGACCGAAACTTAAAGGAATTGGCGGGGGGGCACTACAACGGGTGACGCGTGCGGTTCAATTAGATTCTACACCGTGAACCTCACCA
>JAGVWP010000037.1 GCA_018304985.1 Candidatus Pacearchaeota archaeon | reverse complement strand
AGAAGAATCAGGAATTGATTTGGAACTTGGAAGGAATAAATTGTTGAGTTTAATTATTTATTTAGCAAATAGATGATGTGATGAAAACGTGACAGTATCATATATCTATTAGCATATTAATCTCTATGTATAACCCACTAACTGCCTTTGTCTCTGCTTATGATTTTTTAACTGATAAAATTGAAAAATATTTAACTAAAGAAGAAGGAAAGTTAGAGAGAAAAACTGAAGAGCATGAATCAGTTTCTGAATTAGATAAGCTCTTGAAAAAAACAAGATTTATGAATAGGGCTAGATTAACTTGGATAACGAGATTTTATTATCATTGAATTTAGTATATATTACTTAATTTAACTAAATCTTAGCAATTCAAGTGAATAGATTAAGCGAGGATATTATTACATTTCAAAACTTATTTTGAATCATTACAATAAGAAATTTTCCGTTTAGTAAAATTTGGTATGATTTAAGGGTTGTTTAAAGTTATTTTTAATCATTTCATTCTCTTAAAACTCTTTCAACATCAGGAATTCTTGCAGAGGGCAGAAACCATCTTTTTGCATAATAATTTACAGTCCATATTTTAGAAGCACTCTTTCTGCTATTCCAAGTTTTATGCAGATAATCTTGAATATTAACAATACCCAGAATCCCCACAAGCCTGTCTAAGCTTTCTACTGCACTTGTTTCATTCCTATTTGATAATCTTGCAACCTCTTTTTTATGAAATCTTGGATTCCAATTTAGTCCGTATTTTTTACGCAACTCACTATTTTTTACATAAATTGCTTCAAGAACTTCCAAATCTAAATCTTCAAAACTTCCTTCAAAAACACTTTTATTTTTTCTAGCTTCTCTAAAAGAAGGCAATAATTGTTCTGGAATATAAAATTTGTTTATTGCTCCTTCGCTAAGTTGATAAATTCCAACTATCCCGTATAAACTTTTTAAAACTTCTTTTCTTTTGGATTCAGACCACCCAAAATCTTTGTAAAAATCAATAGTATGTTGTCCATCTTTCAAACTAAACTTTGTTAGAAGATTTGATTGATTACTTCCTAAATATATCTGATAATGCACAACCATATAAATTAGAAGGTAAGCTATTTTTAAGATTTTATATGATAGAAAATTATCTTACTCTCTTAACCTCATCAAGCACTTTCCTCTTTTCTTTCCTGCTAGTATGCATCTTGCCAAATCTGACTAAAGTTGGATTTATTCTACTCCAATAAGCCTTTGGAAATATTTTCTTTAAATCCTGCTCAATGTACTCACTTTTCTTATGTTTACTCCATCCAAGATAATGAGAAATAAAATTTACATGAGTATCAATGCCTATTGTATCGTGTCCTTGCTCGCTTAAAAAAACATTTGCTGTTTTTCTACCAACTCCAGGCAACTCGATTAATTTTTCAAAATATAGGGGGGGTTTTCCATTGTAGTTATCCACTAATTGTTTTGCGCAATTAATTATCATTCTTGATTTGTTCTTGTAGAAGTTTATCGGTTTTATTATCTTCTCCATATCTTTAAGTTTTGCATTTGCCAGAGCTTTTACATTTGGATATTTTTTAAAAAGAATTGTAGAATATTTTATTGTTGTTTCATCTAAGCTCCTTGCTGATAATATTGTAGCAATAAGGGTTTTCCAAGGCTTGTCCCATTGCTCTGCAGCAAGCCTTAGTTCTTTTCTTTCACCAAGTTTTTTTCTAGCTATTTTATCAAGCTCTTTTAGTTGTTTTACCTCTTTTCTTTCCATTTCCTCTTCCTGTTAATTCTGTAAGAACAAAGGTTAAATCTCTTTTAAGGGTTTCTCTAAATCCCTTTAAATCAAGAGCATCTAAACTCTCCTCTCTTTCAAAGAATGTTTGAAAATCTACACTAGCCTCAGCTATTTGTCTGCCATATCTCCTATAAGAACTACGAGCAAAACCATGTCCAAAGTTGAGAAAATGCCCCCTTTCTTTATAAACTATATAAGCATTCATCACATCAATATTTCCTTCATATAGAATATTCATTTTATTCACTAATTTATTAAGATTATATAGAGATTAAAAACCTTTCTATAGGGTTATTAAAAGGAAGTTATTATAGAAGAAACCTTGGTGTCTTCTATTTCCAAGATATGTAACTCACAACAGAAATAAATAACAAGCTAAAAATTGTTGTTTTTCTAATAGCATCTTCTAAAGGCATAAATAAAAAAATAAAAGCTAGTGCTAAGCAGGTTATCCATATTACTAAGAAATATTTCCTGCCTGATTTCAGTTCTTCTTTTGTATAATGCCTCAAAATATATCCAGCTGGAACAGCTAATGCAAGTATAACAAAACTTAGTATTTCGTTCATAACTTATTTAAGGGTTTATTGTTTAAAAGTCTTGTTAAAAAACCAAAAAGCTTAAATCTTCAACAATTATATTATATTTGTGCCTTGACCTAAATGGGAAGTCTTATATAAAGATAGTACTAAGGGGAAGGTTAAACTTAACTTGTTAAGTCAATGACTAGGGTCTTAAGAATTGATTTCATACCCCCCAAGTGATTCAGGCACTTTTGTTTTTAGGGATATATTTATTTACTTTATTTTTTATCTTAATTTATGAAACCCCTCATCATAGCTAGCAAGAAAGACCCTGCAGGCGTGAATATAATTGAAAATTTAAAAAAGTTAAATTGTAAAATACCAATACATTTAGTTGATACCGATATTGTTCATGCTGAAAATATTGATAAAACTCTTAAAAACGAACTTAAGCTTGATTTTGACTTTATTATCTTTGCTAGCAAGCATCAGTCTGTTAAAAAAGTCAGGAGTTTAAGTGTTCATCCAATTGGAAACTGGAAAAAAGCCGATTTTGGAGGAAAAGATAGTACAATTTGCCCATCAAATGCTCTGGTTTTAAAACACTTTTTTCAAACCCTGGAAAAGGCTATGAAAAATGAAGATTTGGACTATCAGCTAACAATGGAATCAACACATCACGGCCCTTATATTGAAACTCCTTGTTTATTTATAGAAATTGGTTCAACAAGCGAAGAATGGAATGATAAAAAAACAGGAGAATTAATTGCAAAAATAATAATTGATTCAATTAATACTATTAAAAATAAAGATAACAAAAATCTTAAAATTGCTTTTGGTATTGGAGGCCCGCATTACTGCCCTAACTTCAATCCTATACAACTAAACAATAATTTTGCAATTTCCCACGTTATTGCAGAATATGCCTTACCTTTAACAGAAAAACAAGTTAGCGAAGCAATTAATAAAACACTGCCAAAGCCACATTATGTTTTAGTTGACTGGAAAGGCTTAGGAAATGCAACTCAAAGAAACAATGCTCTAGATATTTTAAAGAAGTTTAATCTAGAGATTGTGAAGACGAGCGAGGGGAAATAAAAGACCATTTTTGTAAACCGAAACATTTATATATAAGTTTATATAACTAATAATATAAATATATATAAATTAGGAATAAAATGGAACAAATAATTCACTATCCAAGCCTTAAAACTATGCTAATGGTAGAAAAAGCCCTAAAAAAATCAGAGGTTATGCTTACAAGAGAAGAACTTAAAAGAAAACTCCCTAAAGAGGTTATGCACCAGACTTTAAATTTAATTTTATTATATATGGAGCAGAGAGGATTGATTATTGACAGCCATAAAGGGATTTTATGGATTTACAATCCAAGCCCAAAACTTAAAAAAGCAATAGATTCCGGAAGGGAAATTTAAATGTATAAAGGTAAAGAGGTAGTAGTAAAACTTTCTGAAGATGCAAATGAAATTAATATAGTGTGGGTTAGAATCTTTATTCTCTAGAATTATCTTTATTTTTTCTTATTTTGAAATATCCGAAAGGTCTTGGAACATATAAAAGCGAGTAGAGTCCAGTCATAGCAAGTGCGCCATACCCAATTCCTGCAACAGAATCGTTGTCGTTTGTTACCCCTGCATATACTAATCCAGCCCCAACTGTTGCAGCACCCATAAGAAAATGTTTAAACCATCCATCTTCAACAGCTTTTCGCAAACCCTTTGCTCTTTGCTCTAAACTGGCTACTGCTATTCTTTCTAAATTTTTACCTATTTGATTTAATACTTCTCTCGCTTTTTGAAGATGTCTTTTCATTTTGATTAACCTAACATATTAAATAAACCAAACCTTTTAAATCTTTCTATTGTTGTTACTTGATAGTTAATAATCCACTTTAAATTGTATGATAAAATGTGTTTAAAACTTTGGTCAAAAAACATATCTACTTTGTGTAAAAGATTATATCATAAAGGATATACTTTGTAATAAACAAGATTAATATGTCAAAATCTGAAATTGGGTTAATACAATATATCATTCAGAAATATGTACATTTGGATGACCATAAAGTTTATAAATGTATACATTCTAATGTACATAAGTAAAAAATAAAAAACATGGAAAAAGCTAAATTAGAAGAATTTAATCATTGGTGGACAAGTAAAAAAGTAGATACAGAATTAGCTTTGCCTTTTAAAAGAGATATTTATCCAGAGATAGAGAAGCATTTGGATAAAAGGTTCATTTTAGCATTAGTTGGTCTTAGGAGGGTTGGGAAAACAACAATAATGTATCAGCTAATACAGAAATTAGTAGAAGCAAATATTAACAAGACAAATATTTTATTCTTTTCTTTTGATGAAATTTCAGTGAAATTAAACAAAGTTTTAGAAACGTATAAAGAGATTCATTCCAAAGACATTAGAGCAGAGAAGATTTATATTTTCTTAGATGAAATTCAGAAGTGCGAAGGATGGGAAAATGAATTAAAAAAATATTATGATCTTTATCCTAAACTGAAGTTTATAATAAGCGGTTCAGAATCTCTTTTCATAAGAAAAAAAACAAAAGAAACTCTTGCAGGTAGAATTTTTGAATTTACACTAGCTCCTTTTACTTTTATGGAATACCTTAGATTTAACAAAGTAGAGGAAAACGAATTTAAGTATGAAACAAAAATTAAACCCTTTTTTAACAAATTTGCAGAAAAAGGTGGTTTTCCTGAAACTTTTTCTTTTGAAACAGATAAAGATTTCAAAGAGTATATTCAAGCTTTAGTTGTAGATAAAATAGTTTACAAAGATATTCCCAGAATGTTTAAACTAGAAGACCCTGATTTTCTAAAGGTTCTCTTAGAATTAATCTCTACAAATCCTGGAATGTATATTGATTATCAATCTTTAAGTAAACAATTTGAAAAAGATAGAAGGGTAATAAAGAATTATATTAACTATCTCAAGGAAAGTTTCTTAATAACTCTTTTAGGCAATTACAGAAAAGGAAGCATAACTACTTTAAGAAAGAAAAAAAGAGCATATCCAACAGACAATGCTCTGACATACTTATACAAACCTAAGATTGAAGAAGATTTTTTTGGGAGAATGATTGAAACTTTGGCAGTAAATAAACTTAAAGCGTTATCATTCTGGAAGAATAGAGGGGAGATAGATATAGTTTATGAAGATATTCCTATAGAAGTAAAATATCAAGAAAAGATTAATTCAGAAGATTTTAAAACATTAAAAGAATTTATGAAGAAATTTAATAAGAAGGAAGGTATGTTGCTGACTAAGAATGAGGAAAAAGAAATCAAATTTGAAGAAGGCATAATAAAATTAATTCCATTTTGGAAATGGCTTCTTGAATAAAAAGGATTATTAGAAAGTATATCCTTTTTGATATACTTTGTGTAAACAAGTATAACAAAGTTCTTCCTATTTTTTTAATAACATTTTATTGTAACTATTAAGTAGTGTTATTAGAAAGGTTTATATACTGATTATCTTTGAAGATAGTATGGGAGAAACATTAGAAATTAAAGCGACATTAATTGAAAAGAATGATAATAGTAAGCCTGAATCTAGCGGGCATATTGGTTTGCTTGACATAGGTTCAAGATACTATTTAGTTAAAGCTCCAAAAGAGATAGATGATGATATAACACAAAAAGCACATACTTATGGTTTACTTCGTAATTTACTCGAAGATTGTAATAGAAGAGGAATAACTGTTCAAGAAGTTAGCTTAGATTACACAAGACCTTAAGTTCTTATTAATTTTTCTGGAAGATTTTGGTTATACGCGGTGTAAACAAGTAGCATTTTTATGCTATCTATATATCTAGTTCAGAAAAAAATCCCCATCATCAATATGCTCATTGCCTGTATGGCCTATTACATCTGTAATGCTTAACAAGCCAACTAATTTGCCGTCTTTCATTACAGGAATTCTTTTTATTCTGTTATTTTTCATAATTTCAGCAGCTTTTTCAACTTCCGCATCTTGTGGAATAGTAATAACTCTCTTGCTCATTATGCTTGACAGCTTAAAGTCTATTTTATCAAGATTTTTTACAATATCTTTTTCAGTAACAATACCAATTATTTTGTTATCTTTAACAATTATCAAGCTTCCAATGCCTTTGCTTGACATCATTTTTGCAGCCTGCTTGACACTTACAGTATCATCAGTAATTACCGCTTTCCGCATAATCTGAGAAACTTTCATTTTTATTATAGCTATAATTATTCTAAAGAATTTATAAATGTATCTGGAAAGGGAATTAGATGAATATTATGGTATTTTTAAAATGTTGAAATAAACAATAAAAATAACTAAAAACTAATGATTATCACTAATAATTAGGCAAGGATGTTACTATATTTCAAAATATGTTCTTGAATCTATATAATATAAAATTTTTCTATAAAGAAAAATTTAGCATGATTTAGCATTAATTTAATTGTAATTTAAATAAAGTATTATTTTAAAATAAGTATGGTATTTGTTAACCAGTTTTAATATACAATTCTTTTATTATTCTAAAATTCTCGCCTTATTAATAATTACTTTTTCCAATGGCCTGTCATTTGAGTCTGTCTCGACTTTGGCAATTGCGTCAACAACATCCATTCCTTCAATCACCTCTCCAAATACTGGATGTTTTGAATCAAGAAAAATATTATCTTGAAGATTGATAAAAAACTGGCTTCCTCCAGTATTGGGGCCGGCATTAGCCATGCTTATTGTTCCCCTTTTATTTCTGTTTCCTTCAGCATGAGTAAATTCGTCTTTAATATTATATCCAGGTCCGCCCATTCCAGTTCCTTGAGGATCTCCTCCCTGAATCATAAAGCCATCAATAACTCTGTGAAATATTACTCCGTCATAAAAACCCCGACTAACAAGCTTTTCAAAATTACCTGTAGTTATAGACATATCATCATATAACTGAATAACTATATCTCCTTTAGTAGTTTCTAATACAACTTTTTTTTCTGATTTGTCTTCCATATTCCCCCCATTATTTAATGCATAAATTACAGATATAATGACTATAAAAACAATTCCCCCAATCATTAATTGCTTTTTATTAAGTTTCATTTTGTATTATTTATTATATATGTAATATATATAATTTTATATTTAAAAAGATTGGTATAAGGCAATTAAAAAAATTCATTAAGAGAGTTTTTGTCAAACTGGACAAACCTATCACTTTTTTGTTTTAAATGCCAGGAGAATTTAGGTTTAAATCCCACATTTTCAACTCTTTTTCCTTTCTCCTTAACTGCTTCAATTGCAGGGACAAAATCTCCATCAGTAGATATTAAAATAGCAGTATCATAAGCGTCATTATAGGCGAATTTAACCATATCTACAGCAATATGTATATCATCTTCTTTAACTTGATAAATCTTTTGGTTATTAATAAATCCCTTTTGCATTCTACAAAGCATAAGTTCAAAATCTGGTAGTTTCTTGAGTTTTTCAAAAAACTTTTGTTGTTTTGCATAAGTTTCTTCATCTTTAGTTTTATCTAAGGGAGCTGAATAGTAATATGTACGAACTAATTTTCTTCCATTAATTAAGTTATGAACAAACTTCTCAAAGTTAAAATCCATTAAAGTTTTTCCTTTTTTAAAATAATCTTTAAGTATATGATAAAAATTACTTCCATCAATAAATATCATTACTTTTTCACTACTATTCATTTTAGATTTAAGTTAAGATTATTAATAAAGGTATAGAATATAAAAACCCAGCTTTGCCGAAGCAATGCTGGGGAGTATATAATATTATATTATCATACCTCCTTAAAAAGCTTTGTGTTGTCGATTCTGTAAAGTGTACGGGCGATAAATAACTTTAATTTAGCCAACTTTCTAAATTTTTGTTATGAAATGTATGGCAAATATCTCTCCATTATAGCTTAATGGAACAAGTATAACCTTTGTTTTTATAAAATGTCCTTCATTTTTACTTTTCCATGAAATTTCTATAGCCGAACCTATTTTCTTTTCCATCGCATCTCTGTATGCAGAAACAAGTATCTCTTGATCTTCATCTTTAGCATCACTTAACATCTCCTCTTTCATTGCCCAATCTTCTGGAGAATCATATCCTAACATTGAAGAGAATATTTTATTGCATAATTTATGTTTATCACAGACATAAATATAAATCGCCTGTTCAGAATCATTTAATATCTCATCAAACTCTTTACTTGCCCAATTCAGTATCTCCTCATGAATTTCTTTAGAATCAACCATCATTATTACAGGGTGACTATCTATTTATAGCTTTAGGTTTGACGCCCAATGTCATTAAGTTAAGCTTTACATTTTAATTTTCTTTTTTGTAATTATCACATAAACTCGCTTTCCCAAATACTTTCTAGGAACATCTGCTT
>JAGVWP010000027.1 GCA_018304985.1 Candidatus Pacearchaeota archaeon | reverse complement strand
TTTGAAACCTCCTTGTTTTATGTCTACATCAAATTTTTTTGATAAATAATCTGCAGTTTTTGTATAAACTCTAGCTACTCCTGTGTCTATTAGTGCTGCCGCAGTTCTTGATTTTAATATCTGTTCTCCATCTAATCCATTATAGGCTTCCATTGCACCCATTAAAGGAGCATAAGCTAAGACTTTCGCTGATGTATCTATTGCCCAATTCTGAGCTCCCTCCTTCACATTTTGAATAATATTTTCTAAGTTTTTCATAAATGATATAAGAAAAATCCATATTTATTAAGTAGTCCACCAAAATGGATGACAAAACAAAGGTTTATAAAAAGAGAAAATGTTTATTTATTATGGATATAAATCTAGCTCTAAAAGAATATGGATTGACAGACAAGGAAATTGATGTATATCTTGCTCTTCTACCTTTGGGAAGTATAAATCTTCAAGAGATAGCTAAAAGGGTAGATTTTCCTAGAACTACCGTTTACAATACCCTAAATTATCTTTTGCAAAAAGGCCTAGTATCAAAGATAATCAAGAAAGGTGTTACCTATTTTGAAGCGTCCGACCCCGATAAACTAATTGATAAATTAAAACAGAAAAAGGAATTGCTAGAGAGGGTTTTGCCTAATTTACAAGGCTTAAAGAAATCCAAAATAGAATCATCTAGTGTAGAAATTTATGAAGGGAATAAAGGATTAAGCACAATTTTATCAGATGTCTTCAAAGTCAGGCAGCAAACTTATTATTTTGGTTCCTACTCGCTTTCTGTTGAGAGACTAAAACATCTTCCAGAACACGTTAGAACAATAAGGCTAGAAAAAAAGATTCCTGCTAAAATAGTTATTGATAGATATGACGAAGAAACTTTTCATAAACCTACTTACAAAAAGATTACTGAGATGAGGTTTTTGGATAGTTTGAAAGATTTTCCCTGCATGGTTTTTATTTATGGAAATAATGTTGCAATTTATACCTTAAAGGATGAATTAGTAGGTATTATAATTAAAAATAAGCAAGTAGCAGAAGCTATGAAGTTAATATTTAATATTTATTGGAGCCAAGGAAAACCAGCAAAGATTTAGAAATTTGTCAGTTACACGCTCCCCACAAATCTTCAAAATTTTCATAAAATTAAGGTGTTAACGCTCCCCGAAACAGATAGTTAAGTGCTCCCCAGACATCAGCCTCGATAAGAATGTGGGATTATGAACCTAAGGTTCGATTACCCCACGAGATAATTAACTCTTCACATACTTATTTAACATCTCAATAACTTCCTTCCCGCTAACCTTCCCCTTAAACCTGGCCATTATCAAACCCATATAAGCATTAATGTTTAATCCCGGCTTTTCCTTAATTATTTTAATTATCTCTTTTTCAAGATCCTCATTGCTCTGTTTTTCTAATTTTATAGCTTCATTGACTGACTTGCCTTTAACAATATCCAACAAAACAGCCTGAACATCATACTTCTGAATCTTCTTATTATTTATTGCCTGCAATATTATTTCTAAAACATCAAGAGTTAATTTCTTGTTTATTTCATCTAAAGAAATTTTCTCTTTAATTGAAATTTCCTTTGGCCATAAAACAAGCATTTTTGCAATTAAACTTGAATCAGAATTAATCTGAATTAGCTCTTTTAATTCATCTAGCTTATTTTCACTTACAATTAAATTAATCATCTCATCATTCAATCCGTGTCCTTTCAACTCTTCTTTAATATCTGACCTTAATTTTGGCAGATTTGCTTTTATTCCATTTATTAAATCTCTTGAAATATTTAAAAGTGGAAGGTCTGTCTCAGGATACATTCTTGCAGCTCCTGGCATTGGCCTTAAAAAACTAGTTGTGCCGTCTGGATTTGCTTTTCTTACTTCCTTAATAAGATTTTTTTCTTTAATATTTTTTATCTGTCTTTCTATTTCTTTTTCAGCAATCACAACCATCATTTTCGGCTCTTGAAAACCTTTTATCTCAATTCTCGGATGTCCTTTAATACTTATATTAATATCCTGTCTTATTGTTCCAATTCCTCTTTTAACTTTGCAAGCCCTCAAAATATCTCCAATATGCAAAGCAACTTCTTTAACCTGCTCCGGATTTTTAATATCAGGAGCTGTTGCAATTTCAATTAAAGGAATTCCCAATCTATCTAATCTATAAGTTATCTTATCATCTCCTTGCTTAATAATTCTCGCAGCATCTTCTTCCAAGGCAACTGTATCAATTCCAACCCTGCCATAAGCTGTCTCAACAAACCCGTTTCTTGCAATCAATACTGTTCTTTGAAAACCAGAAGTATTGCTTCCATCAATAACTGTTTTTCTCATAATTTGTGTTGCAGGAAAAACCTCGCAATTCAATAATAAAGCAACTTGCAATGTTATTTTCAAAGATTCAAGATTAATCATTTCAGGAGGTGATTCATCCAATTCAACCAAGCAAGTATTCTGTGAATAACCTTGATAAGTAAACTCTCTATCTTTTCCAGCTTCAAACTTAACAGCCACATCAACATCTCCAGTCTCGCCAGCAATTGCATGCAATTTCCTTTTTATTTCAAATTCAGGCTCTTCATTTCTCAATTCACTCTGACAATTGCAAAATAGTTTATGAGTATCAAGTTGCTGATGAATTTCCAAGCCGCATTTCATGCCAAGCTTTTCATAATCTTCCATGAAGAAAATAAATATTAAGAATATATAAAACTAACCAAAACGCCTATTTTCTCTTACTCTATTTTCAATTCTATTCCAATCAACTAAAGGAACAAGATCATAAGGAGATTTAACTCCCAATAATTTTAAAATTTTTGCATCTGCTTTTGTTTCTTCTAACCAAGAACTAAAAACCGGCTCTTCAATCTCCCTTCTTAATTCAGCTTTTATTTCCTTCTTTCCCTTATAAGCTGAAAAAACAACATAATTATTTCCATCAGAAATAAATAATTCCTTCCTAGATAACCAAACTTGAGGCATTGGTAAAATGCTAAAAGTATAAGAATCCAATATAGAATAAAACTTCATTACCTCGTCTCTTGGAATATCAGTAGGTGTTAAATATTTAATAGGAATTGTTCTTATTTGCATTTTTAATAAAAGAATTACTTAAATAAAATTTTAAATAACATGAAATAAAGAAATAAGCAGGATATATAAAATTAGTGATGAATAGACTAGTCTAAATAGAAACTATGGAATCCTCAAGATAAACTTTTTTAAAATGATTACTTAATCTAGGAAGAATCTCTGCCTTTTCTTCAGTACTATAGCCTTCAAAATAAATTCTGGCTTTTTGATTAGGATTATAACCTCTTAAATCTCTAGGAAGACGATTTACCATAACATCCCAGCTATTATATTCATGCCTATTCCTCTCCTGCAATTTTCCATCATACATTACATGTGAAGAACTTATTGCAGGCTTGATTAAATGTATTTTTCTTGTCATTTTTGTCTCCAATATAAATCTTAGTATCCTCAAATAAATAAATTTTCTGATACTATTCTTTTGAAAGATCTCTCATAAGTTTCTCTAAATTAAGTATTAAAAGGCTGTTATCCTGAGTAAAATCAAATTTTTCTGAATAAATTTAAGCAAAAATATCAGGAGAATCAACATCTAAATCCCCAATTATTTCATCTAAAGCTTCATTAACTTTAGATGCAACAAAATCATAAAACCCTCTCTGTCCAACTACTTTATCTTTAGATTTTGCGACAAGAGCTTCATGAAGCAAATTAAAATAAAAAGTTCCCTCTCCAGAATAAATAATTGCTGGAGGATAGCCTGATTCAACAAGAATTGCGTCCTGAATTAATCTTGAAGTTCTTTTATTTCCATCATCAAATGGCTGGATTCCCGCAATAGCTAAATGAGTATAAATAGCAGATTCTAAATTATCTCTTTCTTCATTATGCAAATCATCAAATACTTCCTGCATAAGAGATTGTACATTTTCATGTTTTGGAGGAAAATAATCTGGAAATCCTAAAGTAACACTCCTAATTCGATAATCCTCGCTCCTATTTCCTTGAACTCTTGATGGAGCTGTAATAAGCCTATTAAGTCTCTTGACTTTATCATGCTCAAGCCCTAAACGAACATTTGGGTGAAAAGCAGTAGTTAAATAATGCCACCCATTTTTAACAGCTTCAATTCCTTTACGAGCTTCTTTTACAGTTTTTTGGCTTTTTGTCTTTAGTAAAGCACTCCTTAACTCAGGATTTTCTATCCAAAAAGAATGAACATCTCCAATAGAACGAAGTCCCTCTTCAATAAGCCTTTTCCTTTCAGTATAATAATCTATATGCTCCTTAAATTCATCTACTTTAGTAGAAATTTGTTCTCTTATTTGTGGATCAATAAATTCATCTTGTTTCATAAAAATAAGACTTGCTATCTATTTTTAAACCTTTCTATTATGTAACTCCTCTTTAGTTATTACATTAATCATTTTTAATTCAAAAATTCCTCTTCTGTTAATCTTGAATTAAACTCTCCGGCCATGTTTGTTAACATTGCTTCTTTAACTTTATCTTGATTAATCGGCTTAATATTTGCCAAAACCCAGCTTAGTTTAACTAAAGCTGTTTCAGGTAAAATATCTTCTAAATAAATTATTCCAGTGCTTTGAAGCTCTCTTCCAACACTATAAACCCAAGGATCTAATCTTCCGTAAAGTGTTTGCGGAGCAGCGCATACTATCATGCCTTCTCTAATTACTTTTCTTAACTTAGGCAGCCAGTTATTCTTAGATTCTCCAGTTAACACATGTCCTAACCCGGACATTTCAATTACAACTCCCCTATATCCTTTAGCCTGATAATGTTCTAGAATTTCAGGATCCTGTCCAGGATAAAACTTAACTAAAGCAACTTTGTCTGAAAATTTGTTTTTCAATTCAACTTTATTATTATTTCTTTTTTTGTATTCTGAAATAATTTCAATCCTCTCAGGATAAACTTTTGCAATTGGCTTTGAGTTTATCGGCCTGAATGTATCTCTTCTAGAAGTGTGCATTTTCCTGACTTTACTTCCCCTCAATGCATAGCAAAATTCATCATTTGAATTTCCATGCCCGACTAACATAACTTCAGCAATATCACTTACAGCAGCTCTAGCAGCGCAAACTAAATTTAACCTCGCATCACTGCTTGCTCTATCAGAGCTTCTTTGCGAATAAGTTAATACAACAGGCTTGTTTAAATTTCTCAAAGAAAATCCTAAAGCAGCAGCTGAATATGCTAAAAAATCAGTTCCATGAGTTATAATTATCCCATCAACTTTATTATCATTTAAATGTTTAACAGCAACTTCAGAAATCTTACTCCAATCACTGGAATCCATATTCTCACTAGCTTTCATAAACGGCACTTCTATTTTAGAAATATTGCAAATTTTCAATAACTCTGGATAAACTTTTAGCAATTCTTGTGGATTGCTTAACCACTTAACCCCTCCTGTTTTATAATCTAATCTAGAACTTATTGTTCCTCCTGTTGCAATTAAAACAACATTTGGCAAATCATTATTAATCTTTTTCTTATCTTCTTTCCCCTTACTTTTTTTACTAGTTTCTTTCTCTTCTTTCTTTCTTATAACTTTCAAATCAAGAATATCTTCTTCTTTTACTCCAATATTATACCCCGACTTCAGCTTTACAAGTATTATTTCAGGACTTGGAGATTCTAAAATCACACAAGAAAAATCTCCTTTCTTAGTATGCAGCATAACTTCTGTTCCAGGAGTTACTTTTTTAACATTAACTACCATAATTAAAAAAACAAGAAGAAGTATAAAAACCTAACTAAACCTCTTGAAACTTCTAACTTTTTTGCGTTGCGCTTCGCGCAACAGGAAATACCCCGAGCGTGGAATTCGAGTACTGAGGATACCTGCCGCAATTCAGGCCAGCCCCATCTGAACCAGCGTTGAACCCCGCCACAAAATTTTCTCTTGGATACAAGAAGTAAATTGATTTTCCAGGCTCGTATATTTTTATTGGAGATTTTTTAGTAGGAAATCCTTGGGAATTTAGTGATTCTAAATCAGCCCAGCAATCTTCTTCTAAACATGTTTCTAAAGGAATTCTTTTAATAACTAGTTTTCCTTCTTTATCTAAGCCAGTTATTGCAACTAAATCCAATCCCAAAAATCCTGCATCTTTCTCCTGTTCTTTTGGAAATTGAGCATTAAGATAAACCCAAGAATCATGGTTTAATTTATCTGCATAACCTTCTAGCTTTCTGCCTGCAACTAAATTTCCAGAAGCATCATATACAACACTTCTTCCTTGCAATGCTTCATTAACATTAATATAATTAGCCATAAATTCTAAAGGAATTGAAACAACTAATCCTTGTTTTAATGCTTTAACATTTGCTTGGTTAAAATCAGAGCGGTTAAAATGCTGTTGCATTGATATTGCTAAATCACATTTAGCGCTAACATGAGAATGACCAAAAGATAAGCCTCCTGAAAAAACAAATGCATATCTAGAAGGATTTATTCTAGTATTAGTTTCAAAATTTAAATCTTTAACATGCCTATCCATAAAATAATCTCTATTCCCAGATTTAATTATTGCATATTCAGATTGTTTAACTCCTCTTCCAACAGTATATACCATTCTTTTCCTAGAAATTCGATATTTTTAAACCTTTCTCTTAATAGAAATTAAAAAGTAGTAACAAGAAATAATTAATAGCTCTTCAAATTTATTTCGCAAACTCAACATTTTTCATGCTCTGAAACTCCTTGTCTCTTATAAGAAAAACCATATTATGTTTCAAGGCATAAACATACCCAATGCAGTCAGTATAAGAAAGATCTTTTTTCTTATTTGCCTTCCTGAATTTAATAGCTTCTTTTAATGTTTCATCAGGTATTTCAACAACACATTGAGAATATTTTTCATAAATTTCTTCAGGATTACCCAAAACTAAATCATTTAAAGCAGACCAATAAATCTCGGCTAAATTAAATATTGTAATAGTCACTTCTTCATTAAAATATTTAGAATAATTAGGGTTTCCTCTAAGCAATTCTATAATTGCATAAGTATCCCAAAAATAAATTTTAATCCCATCCTCTTCTTGCATCATCTTTTATTTCCTGTGTTGATCTCTTCCAATGAGGAAACTTACCAAACATCTCTCCAGCTAAAACTCTTTTCTTCTTAAATTTCTTCTTTATTTTTATCTTTTTCATTCTAAATTAAATCTCCCAACCTTTCTCTTCTTTTTTTAATATTTTCAAAGCCTGTTCAACATCCCATTTTCTAAGTGTTTTCCTCGCATTAGTCTGCATTTCCCATTTCAAGAGCTTAATCAACTTATTAACATATTCTTCAAAGAATCTGTTTAATTCCATAACAGCTTCCTTATCAACTCTTTTTATTCCTTCTTTTTTTATTCTATAAGCTAACTGATTTCGCTTAATTAATACATTATCTTTTTTCTTATTATTTATCATTTTAACCTAATGAATTAGAATATAAAATTTATTAAATTTAACCTTAAAATTAATGAAAAACTTTTCAAAAAATTCATCATACTCTAAAGGAACAGTAAAAACCTGGTTTGCGAGCCATTTCCCGTTATTCTGCTCAACTAATCCCTTTTCTTTATTTTTCCCCCTTAAAGCGTTAACAATTTTAACTTTATTTGAATTGTTTAAGCTTGTCAAATCATAAATAAATAATGTTCTGTTAGAAAATTTATATATTTCAGAAAGAAATTTATTATGTTTTAAGCTATACCCTTCCCTTATTAAAGTATGGACCAAAGAAGGGGGATTAATAAAAAAATCTCTTGATTTTAAAATACTTATATGAAAACTTTCAATCACAATATTTAGTTTTTTGTCAGTTATAATTGCAATATCAAAATCATTTGGCAGGAATTTTCCTTTGATTGCAGAACCAAATAGTATAATGTCCAAAATTTCTTTATCTTTTAATAAATCTTTTAATTTATCCTTTATTAATTGCAATATTTTTAAGTTCATAAGCATAATTCTTTATTATTTCAGCATCTTTCCTGCCTAAAATCAAATTATAGGATTCAGTATATTTTTTAAAAAACTCTGAAACATTATTATAAATATCTTTAAAATAATTAGATAAAAGAGAGAATCTTTCATTATGATTCTTAGGAAGAATCTTTATTTCTTTGTAGATAATATAATCACAGAATATTGCTATTGCTTTAAAAAAATCAGAGACTGCCACGCTAAATCTTTCTTTAACTAAATTATCTTCACCAGCATCTAAAAACTGCTGTGCATTTTTTAATAATCTTTCCATTAATATATTAGTATTAAATGATATTTTTAAGCTTTTTGGTTAATATATTAATTTGTGCTTATTCAGTCAAGCTCAAAATAGCCTCGCTTAAATCCCCTTTGTATTTCTCAAGAGCTTTTCTTGCATCATGTTCATTCACTCCAGTTTTGTCCATAACAATCTTAATATCTGCTTCTGAAAACCCCGCTTTTTCCTCTGTTCTTGCATCTCCGGTTATCTGCCAGCTTTCCTGCCTCTGCATATTAATTTTCATAACATTTGGATTTTCAATAATAATATTTTCATCTTCTTTCTCAATTATAACTCTTAAAGCCTCAATCTCTTCCTGTTTCATGCCAAGCTGCTTCATCATTGCTTTCATCTGATTAGGATTAATTCCAGGTAACATAAATTAAAATAAAGAAAAGAGTATATAAAAGTTACCTTAAGCGAAATCTCCGAGCAGGAGGAGAAGATTGAGCAAGAATAAGTTGAGCCTAGGGCAATTGAGGCGAAAGTAATGTTAAGAAACAAGGTTTACTTAACACTTAAAAGACTAAAATAAGAAACATTTAAATGGATATTAATATAAATATAAAAATGACAAAGGGAAAAAATCCTATTAAAGAAACTTTTGGGGCATTAAAATTTAAAAGGCGTACAGAAGAAATTCTAGATGAATCTGATAAAGAAGATTGGAATGAATAATATTAAATCATGCAAAATTTCTCTTAAACGAGAAATTTTATATTATGTATTTAAAGAAATGTTCTTGAATTATTATAATATCTCCGCATAATTTATTCGCTAGAACTAGTTAGTTTTATCTAATAAAATATTCTAATCTAGATATTTTTAAGATTAAATCCCAGCAATAGGCGCAAAAAACTTAAAGCCAAGAACAACCAAAGCAAGAACTATTACAAATGCAATTACATGTTCAGGTTTTAGCTTAAACCTGCTGTCATACTCTTCATTATACCTCATCAGCCCGCCAAACACTCCAGGCATACTTATTGAATTGTCTTTTGCCATATAAAAACAATAAAATCCTTATATAAAAAGTTATCTGTTGTGTTAAGTCCAATATCAAACTTAACATTATCTAATTCTGATGCAAAATTTAATCGGCAGGTTTAAATATACTTTTTATTTTATTTTTATGTCTCTCTCT
>JAGVWP010000042.1 GCA_018304985.1 Candidatus Pacearchaeota archaeon | reverse complement strand
CAGAAGAAGCAGGAATAGATTTAGAATTGGGAAGGAATAAGTTATTGAGTTTAATAAAATTTGTTCAAGATAATTATATCACACTAACTTGACAGTATCCTTTTTAATTTCCTTACTGCTCTTGAGTAAATTGTGTAGACATTTCTCTGGTCTCTGCCCAATAATTCACCTATTTCCCGATAATTTAATCTTTTTACTTCTTTTAAATAAACAATAACTGCTTCTAAAATTGTATGTTCTTTCTTAAATATTTTAATTGGCAGCAATATTTCTGTTTCCCTAATTTCCATAGGTGTTTTTTGTTTTTCTAAAGATTTTTTATAAGCAGTCCAGACAGTTCTGTCATTTCTTTTAAGTTTTTCAGCAATTTCATGGTAGCTCATTCCTAAATTCTCCTTCATATATTTGCATAAAGCCTCCAAGCCTCCAAGCTCTTTGGAAAAAATAGTTACGGGAATATTTTCTTTAGTGGTCAACCCCAGTATTTCTTTTATTTCATCATCTCCAACTTTATATTTTTCGCCCAGCTGTTTTATAATAAATCTCAGTGTTTCAGCATTGTTCAAGGAATATTTCTCTTTAAGCTCGTCTGCTGTCAAAAGCAGTGTTTTTGACAGCCTGTCCTCTTTTAATTTTTTCTTTTTCTTTGGCAATGTTTTTGTTTTGACATTTCTGGCCCCGCTTCCAAGTGTAAATACTGCTAATGCAATTTTTATTGTCCACGAGCCCAGAGACGAAGTAGAATAAGCCTGAGAGCTTAGTTCAGAGCCTGCAATTCTCAGGCAAATGTATAAATCTTCCTGGCCTGTTTCCCCGTTATTTACAGTGAAATTTCCTCTTGTCAGAGTTGCATTAACATAAGTTCCGTTTACAGGCACAAAGCTATTTCCTGAAATTTCTGAAAGATTTATAGCTGTTCCTCCGCCTGATGAAGTTAGTATATCACATTCTGGTTTTCCTGCTGCAGTGTTATTGCTTATTGAGAAATTTCCGCTGTAAAAGTATTTTGTAATATCCTGCTCTCCCCTTAAGCTTGTTGCATTAACGCTTATGCTTCCTGTAACAATCATCTGATTTCCAGTATTATTTAATCTTAAATTTCCTGTTGGAGTGTTGTTTACTGACCCTGGATTTATTGATGAAAAAGATAAAGAGCTTGATACAACAAATCCTGTTAAAGTGTTTATTACTAAAGTTGTTGTTGAATTCTGGGCAAATTCCTGCAAGTTATCTTTTATAGATGCAGTTATATTCCACGGGCCGTCGCTGTCAAACCAGTATAATGTAACCTGGCATGTGTAATTTGCCTGATTTCCTGCGGCATTTATTTGAGCGCATGAAGAATTAGCTCTTACAGGTTCACCACCTCTGGTTATATTAATCATTGCGCTTGAAGAATTTAAGTTAGATGCTCCTTCTGCATCATAAGCTGTGAAGTTTATTGTAATGTTTGTATCAGAAGGCCCGTCATTCAAGGTTATTCCGCTTTGAATGAAAGAAGAATTAAATACCTGAACTATTTGGGGCGGAGTATTTGATGGAGCGGTTGTGTTTACATAAAATACAGTTGAATTCTGGTTTCCTAATGAATCATTAATGCTTATATTAATATAGTATAATGAAACGTCCAAAGCGCTTGCATTTGTTATCCATCCTGATGAATTAACTGTGAATGTTGAATCATTGACTTTGTAAGCCTGCAATCCTATTCCATCGTCTGTTGCATTAACATCATAATTAAAGCCCGAGCCATTAGTTGATTCCTGGTTTGGAATTTCGTGGGTAAAATACGGTATCTGTGAATCAACAAAGAAACTTACTGTTGTTGAATTCACAAAATTAAAGCTGTCATTTGCATAAATTGTAATATTATTCCAGCCTTCAAACCATGAAAAAGAAATATTTGCGCCGCATGCTATTGTTGTATTAAATCTTCCCGAAGAATTTGTCCATTTGCATGCCTGCAAATTCAAATCAGAAACTGTGTAGTTTACTTCTACAGTTGATGTTGAAAGATTGGATGCATTTAGCGGAGCTGTTATGTTTATAGAAGGATTAACTGAATCCACAAAAAAGGTTATTGTTGAGGAATTTGAATTTGCCACGCTATCATTTGCATAAATTGTAATATTGTTAATGCCTTGAAGCCAGGTTTCCCCAGAGATGTTTGTATTACAGGTTATGGTTTTATTTGTTACTCCAGTATTGTTTGTCCATGCGCATCTTGACAAAGTTCCATCATCTGAAACAGTGTAGTTTACTCCGATTGAATTTGATGAATAATTAGAGCTATTTGCTGGATATGTAAAAGCTACAACTGGCTGTTGTGTGTCTACTGAAACATTAATGCCGATATAATCAATCATGAGTTGCCTGGTGGCGCCACTACTTTCATAAGCCATAACCCTTACCTGATTGCTTGAAACAAAATCGCTGAAATATGTAAATTTATAAGATAACAGTGTATTTGCTGTGCTTCCTCCAGTTGTAACACTTGTCCAGTTTCCTGAAGCTCCTGCAGAAAAATTCCATAAAGCTATTTTAACACTAGTAGAAGTTGTAGATGAAATATTGCTCCAAACTGAAACATTTATTGCAGTGTAACCTGAAGAAACAATTGTAAAATTTACAAAAACATAAGTATCTAAAGCAGTAGTATTCCCTGGCACCCAAAATGGAACATTATCTTTAGCAGTTATTTTTGCAACATCCCCAGCAGCCATTGTGCTGTTGGCAACCCTCTGCAGTTTTGTTTCAGCAAGAGTTCCATTATAAACTGGATTGGTTCCATTTGCCACGTTTTCCTGCCAGGTCGGGTCAATAATATGGTCAATTTCAATGCTGCCGCCAACTATTTTAAGGTCAAAAACATCCTGGCTTTCAGAAATTAAGTTTGTCAAGAATATTTTATTATATTGGTCTGAATTCAGGGAAGAAAATTCAGCAATTAAATCTAATTTATTAAATTCATAAACACTGATTCTTGGATTTCCTGAAACAATTCTTGGATATAATGTAATATCATTATCTTTAGTCAAGTTTCTTTCAAAAGTAACTCTAACATAATGGCTGTCTGGAATTTCTTCGCTCCAGTTTCCATCCAGCTCTTTCACCTGTTCATAAATATCCGATATAAATATTTTATTTTCATCCAAGTGTTCTGCTTTTGTAATTATAATAATATCAAATGTCTGGTTTGACAAATGGGGAACAATCCATGCAACATAATCCAGCATCCCATTATTATCAGCATCGTAAGCTGTAAAATTGACGTATGAGTTTTTTTCACGCCAGTAAATTTTTATTTGAGATTCCTGCCCTTTCTTGAATTTTTCCGGAACCTCGCTGAAGGCAAGAATATCTGTATAGTTTTCTTCATCAGCTGAAGAAATAAAAATTCTTTTTCCATTAGAAATATTTTCTTCTTCAGCAACCGGCCCTTGTGTATAATACTCTACTGCAATATCTGACTCATTTGTTTTTTCAGCAATACTTCCGAGATTAATTTCTTTTTTATCTGGCAGTTCTGAAATATCGCTTTTTATTTCTGATTCCTGTATAACATTTCCGGTTATTCCTGACCTTGTCAGGCTTTTTAGCCATCTCCACAGCTTTGTTATAATTCCCCCACTATTGCTTATGTCAAGCGCGACATTCCCTGTTATTCCTAATATAGAACCTGTTTGAGAGGCATCTTCAATAATATTATTGTATTTGCCAATTTCCGCCAGTGCCTGCTGTATTTCTTCCCCTGTTTTAATAGAAATATTTTCAGCTTTTTTTGGAAGCTCAATGGTTAAGTTTTGAATATCTTCTGCTTTTTCAGCATTAATAACTTTAATCCATTTTACAGGCTTATTAATCACAGCTTTATACTGGAGTGTTGAAATATTTATTCCTAATTCTGTAAAATTAAATTCCTTTGTTATATTCTCCTCTTCAGGAATTTCTTGTGTTATGTCTAAAACATTTATTGTAAACTCGTTGCTCTCAACTCCCCCAAATTCATTAAATGCAATTATGCTGCTTTTTCTAATGCCTGTGAAATTTCCCCTTGGAGTTAATTTTATTATATTGTTTTCAATTAAAGAGGTTGTTATATCCTCTGTCTGCAGCATGAAATACTGGTCTGCGTTTGAGAAATATTCTGTTAAAGTCAACTGAGAAAAGCTATTTTTATTTATAGCTATATCCTGAATGTCTTTAATAAACACCGGGGCTAGAACATTTTCTGAAATAGTTAAATTAAAGTAATTGCTTTCTGTTTGCTCTCCCTTAAGGTTTTTAACTATCAGCTTTATTGTTCTCGTTCCAGTGAAGTTAGCATCTGGATTAATACGGATAATGTGGTCGTAAGTTGTAGTTGATAGGTTTTCTGCCTGAAGAACGTAATATTGGTCTGCGTTTGAGAAATAATTATTTACTTTTATTATTGCAAATGTGTTTTTCTGTATTTCAATGTTCGGAATATCTTTTATTAGAGTTGGCTTTGAGGTTATATTTTGTGTTATATTTTCTATTTTGGTTTCATTAATTTCTTCCTTAATTGTTTCATTTATTTCTGCAGCATTTTCTTCAGCTTTATTTTCTTCTGCCTGTTTTTCTGGCTTTTCTAAAGGCAAAATAGAGTATTTTATTTTTTTGAGATTTAAATTTGCATTTGATATTTCTATTCTTAAATTATAAGAGTCTTCAATCAGATTAAGCTTGGATAAATCGCAAGTTTCCTGGCAGGCATTTAAAAATTCAATTAATTGATTTTCAGAATTTTGCTGCCCATCTGTTTTTTCACCAGTTTTATCTTTGTTCACATTACCTGCTGTTTCATTATTGCTTTCTGAATTCTGTGCATTCTGTTCCTGTTCATTATGTTCTGATTCATTAACTGTCTGATCTTGAGAAGATTCTTTTTCAGATGGTTGTGTTTCTGTGTTATTGCCTGCTTCATTGGTATTTTCATTTGCTGTTTCAGAAGAAGAAGGCTCCTCTTGGGAAGGACTCGTTTCCTTTTGAGGAGCTGCTTCATCCTTGTTTGGATTTTCTTGTTTGTTTTCTTCTGAAGATGATGTAGAATCTTGGGATTCTTTCTGTCCTTGATCTTGTGATGGATTTTCTTGCTGATTTGAACTTGATTCTTGTGCGGGCTGGCTGTTTTCCGAAGCTTTGCCTGTTATCCTAGCTTTAAATGAGAACAGCGAGAATAATTTTTCAAGAAAATTAGGGTTTTCAGTTTCTGTTTTTTTTATTGCACTGCCGGTTATTGTGCCTTTTTTAATTTCCTGAGAAGAATCAAAGATTATTATGTCTTTAAGATAAATTTTTACATAGCCATCTTTGCTGGTTTTTTCAAATGTTCCTGAAATATCAACAGAAGTTAATTCTCCGTAGGCAGTTGGTTGCCAATTGTAATATGCTGAATTATTTGTGTTAATATTTAATTCCTGTGTTAATATTTTTTGATTTTCATTAATTACAAGGCCAATAATTGTGGCTGGCTTTATGAAATATAAAGAGACTAATAAAGCAATTATAATTATAGGAATTAAAACCAAGAGAAAAATATTTTTGCTTTTATCAATGATGCTTTGATTTTTATTTATTTGAATCTCGCATTTTGATATATAATCATCATAGAATTCAACCCATTCTTCAAGCGTTCTCCCGTCTCTTTTTTCATTAAGAGCATTTTCATACTCGGAAGAACTTATCTCCTTAAAAATCCATTTATCTTTTAAATCAAATAAATATGATTCGACCTTTCTTTTATTTTCTTTGCACTCAGAAATTCTCTTTCTAAGCTCACTTAAGTCAGCACTTGCTATACGAGTCCTTCCCATTACTTATTATGTGTGTATATCTACTTATAAATATTACTATTATATATGTAAATACTTATTATTTATGTAAAAGGGAGATTATCAATATTTTTCCTAAAAACAGGCTTATAAGCAAAACTCAATAAGAAAGTTTTAAAAAGCATGACTTGCTAAATCAGAATTGTAATAAGAGGAAAAATATGGAGTTCTGTCCAAAATGCGGATCTGTGTTGGAAGAGAAAAGAAAAAATTTCGGATGTGTCAGATGTGGCTATGCTGTGAAAAGCAAGGTTAAAATAGAATCTAAAGAGAAAATAGAGACTGCAAGAGAAATTGGGGTTGTAAAAGAAAAAGACACTGATATTTTTCCCATTGTTGCTGGCAATTGCCCAAAGTGCAAGCATACTGAAGCATATTTCTGGACTTCTCAAACAAGATCAGGAGACGAAGCTGAAACTCGTTTCTTTAGATGCACAAAGTGCAAGCATACTTGGCGAGAGTATAAATAATCTAAGACACCTACGGTTTCTTCTATAATAACTTCCTTTTAATAGCCAAGATTTCTTTTATGAAGCTTCCTCTTAAAATTCTATATGGGTACAAATACGAACATTTATAAATATGTGCCCATATAAATAGATATGGTATATCATGAAATAAGAGAAGTAAACGGAAAGAAGCAGAATTATCTTGTTTTCACTAAAAGAGAAAATGGTGAAATAGTAAAAAAAAGCAAATTCATAAGGATAGGCAATATTTCCAAACAAGAAATAGACAAATTAAAAAAAGAATTTGAAATAGAAGTGATTAGTAATATTAACTCTAAAAATCTGACAAAGGGACAACTTTTAGAAATTGAAAAGCTTAAACAAGCATATAATAAAAAAATAAGCTCTTTAAATAAGGAAGAATTTGAGAAATTTGAAGAAACTTTTTTTACAGAACTTACATATAACAGCAATGCAATAGAAGGTAGCTCTCTTTCCTTGGAAGATACTAACTTAATATTAAATGAGGGTTTAGTCCCAAAAGATAAAACCATAAGAGAGATTAATGAGGCAAAAAACCATAAGTTAGCTATAAACTTTATCAATAACTATAAAGGAGATTTAGATGAATTATTTATATTAAAGCTCCATGCCATAATATTAAAAGATATATCTGAAAAATTTGCAGGCAGATACAGAGAAACATCTGTAAGGATATTTAAAAGCGATGTTAATTTTCCTGATGCATCAAAAGTTCCCCAATTAGTAAAAAATCTTGTTTATTGGTATAAAATTAACAAAAGTAAAATGCACCCATTTGAAATGGCAATAATTTTCTCTATTAAATTTGTTTCTATACACCCATTTATTGATGGCAATGGGAGAACTTCAAGATTAATAATGAATTTTCTTTTAAAAAAGAAAAAATATCCCTGGATAAATATTTATATGAAACAAAGAGCAGATTATCTTAAAGTAGTCAGGCGGGCAAATGATGAAAATTACGGGCCAATTTTAGAGTTTTGTATAAATATTCTTAAAGAAAATCTAAAGAGTTTTAACATTTTAGAGTAGAGATAAGCATGCTTCCTAGTTACTTGACTGGAATACAAGTAAGAATTGATGAGTATGCTTAAGAATTCTTGAATATAAATCTTTAAAAATATCAAATAATTATAGAAAAAATGGATTTAACAAGTGCTGTTCAAACCCTATCGTCTGAAATGGGTTTATATTTAGAATTAGGAAAAATTATTAATTTAGATGAAGATGTAACAGGCACTAGACTCTCTGTTGATTTTGAGGCTTATGGAAAAATTGTTCTTATGACTAAAGATAATGGAGATTTGTTAATGGCGGAATATGAGGGGAAATATCCTAATATGAGAGATTCAGAAGGTGGAGATAAAATTTGTCTTGATTTAGATACTTTTAGCATTGGAGAAGAAACATCATCAAAATTGAGAAGATTAGATGGTCATGACCTTCCATTTTTAGGCATACCTGCAGATAGGTGGAATGCAGAACGAGAAGAACCTGTTGAGGGTAGAGGAAGAAGGTATTTAGAAAGATTATAATAATTTCTTATATAGAATATCTTTTTAAACAGCTTCTTCTTAGAAAAATTATGGAATTAAAAACAATTAGAAAAGAAAACTATAGGGTTTTATTAGAATTAGACAAGAAAGTATATCCTACTGATTCTCCAGTAACTCCTAGAGTTTTAGACCAATGGTATCAAAGAAATCCCGAATTTGGGATGGTTTACCGAGAAAAAGGGAAAATAGTTGGTTTAGGCATTGCAATACCACTTAATGCCAAAGCATGGAAAAGATTAATAAATGGAGAGCTTGCTGAATCAGATTTGAATTCAGAAACAATATTTGATAATTCAAAAGATAAAGAAATTGGAATACATGTTTATCATATAGAAAAATTAGACAAATCTATAAAAGAATTTCATAAAACTTTTTTAATTGATTTATCAAAAATTATAGGCAAATTAAGAATAAAAAATCCTAATTTGGAAATTATTGGTTTCTCCGGATTATGTGTTACTAACGAAGGTATAGGATTACTCTCTAGGAAACTAACATGCAAAGAAAGAGAGTATAAATGCAATGAGTATATTTTAGAAAAAGACAATAAGAAAATTGTGTTTAAAGCAGATTCTAAAAAAGAGCTAGATAGTAAGATTGCTGATGGTTATAAATTAATTAATAGATGTCAAATGCTAGTTACTTATCCTGGAGAAAAAAGCATTGTGTGGGAATTTTTTAAATAAAACTCAGATAAAACATTATATTTATAAGTATTCTAAAGTTAAAATTTATACGGATCCGTAGCTCAGCTTGGCAGAGCACTGGACTCTTAATAATAAAAAGAACCAATGGTTCTCTTTATGAACTCTCCTTTAAGGGACATCTCCTTAAAAGAAGGAAGAAAAACAGAGAAATCCAGGTGTCGGGGGTTCAAATCCCCTCGGGTCCACTTTTATTTAAAATTTTAATAAGCATAATTTACAACTTTATATCTACCTAAAGCCGATCTTCTATTTTGTTTTTTTGAAATACTACTATGATCTTCTCTGGCAGATTTTAAATCATAAACCTCTACATTAAATGGGCAATCATTAGCATAATTCTCAATACTAATCCTTTCTTTACTTGAAAGATTTGGAATTAGGCCAACCCTAAAAACAAGGCTTTTTGATGATCTAATAAAGTTTCTATCCATAGAATACAACCCTTCATAATCAACAGTAAGTTTTTTTCTTCCCTCTTTACCTGCAAGTTTAGAAATATCTTTGAATATTTCACGCTTGACTTCATCTAAAACACCTTTAACGGCCAATAAGTCACTTTCACATAATTCTGCATTTATTTTTCTCCCCAATATACCTAAATAATCACAATCCATGAATAATTTAGAATTTTTGTATTTATAAGTATTTTGATTATGGAGAATAATAAAATAAATAATAAAAAAGAAAAAACCTCTTTAAAATAAACCATTCATATATTTTAATCACATACAGATCTAAGATTAAGCAACTACCTGCTTAATATTTCCGATATTATCTGCAACTTCCATTCCTTTTTTAGTCAACTTTATCAGTTTTATTCGCCCCTTTTTCTCAAAAGTCACTAATCCAAGTTCCTCCAAAGTCTGCAGAATTTTAACTGCATGGCTATAAGTGCAGTCCACCTCTTTTGCAAGAACAGATCCGTATCTGACTCTAGCAAGCTTTCTTAAGGCGATCATCATCAATGCTGGTTTTCGCCTAAAAAAGATATCAAAGTTGTCTTTCATTTTTGTCTTTATTTTTGTTTATATTGGGATATATATGATTTAACCTATATATCGGGCTATATAGTGGTATAGATAAGGGCTTTTTAAATTTTTCGTGGTTTAAAAAGCCAAAAAAATTAAAATCTTCACTACTAAATCAGAGAGTAAAAATGATTATTCGGAATTATAAAATGGTAATATAAAAATTTAATTCGCTTCGCTCATAGTTATGACTGCCATTAAATTAATTTAAATATATAATAAATAAGGCTAAATTTTTCACATAGAAAAATTTGATGTTGTATTGATTCAAGAATAAAAACCACCAGCGACCTTTAGGTTATATAAGGTCCTGCAACCATGATGAAATACCACAATATCCCTCCCTGCTTTATTCAATATCCCTTCTATTATATTTATAAACTTTCAGTTAATATCCCTATAAGTTATATACTATGAATTATTCTGCAATATCTTTTTCTTCAAGGTCTTTTCCCGTAAACTTTTTGTAAAGCGAAAGATAGCCTTTGGCAAATAGCGTGGGATAGCTGGCAACAATTTCAAGCCTTGTGTCTCCTGATGAAATAGAGCTTTCAATGGCAGATATTGAATTGGAAGAATTAAGGAAATTAATAACTGCCTGCCTTGACATGTGGATTTTTATGTCTTTCCTATTAATGCTGCCTTTTTTTGTTATTATTCTTCCTTTTATTATTTCTGAATTAAACTGTTCATTGTCCACCAAAACTTCTATTTTTGGTGTGCTCGGGCTTAATGGCGGGTTATGGAGCTTATTTGCTTCTAAAGAATACAAAATATAATTAATAACGCTTTCATTGACGCTTAATGATGTGAGAGTTGTAGCGTTCCAGAATTTTTGCTGAGGGATATTATTTGTTGTTTTATTTGATTCATTCTTGTTAAAGTAGTAAACCAGCACTAATGCAATTAAAATAATTACAATTATAATTATTGCAGAGATAATTAGAACAGCTTTTGCTTTTTTATTCATATTTGTAAAAGCAAAATTTTATTAATAAACCTTTTCTTTAAGATAAATGGCAGGAAAATCAAAAAAATTTAGAATATTGGCAGCCGGAGATATACATGGAGATTCTAAGCTTACAAGAAAACTGGCTGAAAAAGCTGAGAAAGAAAATGTTGATTTAGTCATACTTACTGGAGATTTAACAGGCTGGACTGAAACGAAAGATCTTATCAAGCCATTTACAGAAAAAAGAAAAAAAGTCTTAATCATACCGGGAAACTGGGATTCTTTTGCAACAGCCGATTTTCTTGCAACAGTTTATGGTGTGAGGAATATACATGGATATTCTGTTCAGTATGAAAATATTGGTATTTTTGGAGCAGGAGGAGCAAGAGGGCCTGGCCCTGGAGATATTTCAGATAGTGAAATCCTTAAAACACTTGAAAAAGCACATTTAAGCTTAAAAGGAATTGAGAAAAAAATAATGATAACTCATATGCATCCTGCTGGTTCAAAATCAGAGTTTTCTGGTATTCCTGGATCAAAGTCAATTGCAAAAGCAATTGAAAAATTCAGGCCTGATATTTTACTGCATAGCCATATTCATGAAGCGCATGGATTTGAAGAATATATTGGCAAGACAAAAGTGATTAATGTTGGGAGAGAGGGAAAGATTATTGAGATTTAAAGACAACTAATATTATCAATTTAACCAGATAATGTATTGTCCACTTATCAGGATATACTTATTTTTCAATGAACGGGATAGATTAATCCAGAATAATCATAGATTGCAGATTATATTAATTTTAGAAATAGCAACGATATATTCATTTAATTTTGAATTTAACAAACAACTTAATTTTATATGTTTCAGCTTTTAAAAATAATTTATTATTAAGTAATGTTAACTTAACATTATCGTTTTCAAAATTCATCCTTGCCTGATTTTTCATACTTAATCCACCAACTCTTTATTTATTTTATAACTTTTTAATAAAAATAAATATTAATGAACCATAACAGAACTATCGCTTATAATATTAAATAACCCTTTAGTTTTATAGAGATCAAAGGTTTTTATCACGCGCTCATTTGCCCAGATTTCCAGCTGAGAATCAACTTTCTTTCTGGCTTGCAGTGAAATAGCAACTGCACAAACTCCATCAAAAATCGCGTCTTGAAAATCTAAAATAACCTTTTTATCTATATTTTTTTTAGATTTTCTGAAAAGTTTGCTTGTAATATATTTTATCATATAGGATAATCCTTCTCCGGGATCGCGCTCCTCACATTCTATAATATTATGTCTGCATAAATTCTTCCATAACAAGTCAGAATTAAAAGGGGTTAAGTGTCCGTTAATATCAAAATAATGGCAATCTAATTTTTCTTTATATTGTATATTAAGATTTTCTTGTTCAACTACCTCTTTATAATACTCCATAGTTATTAATAAGAATCTTAATTTAAAAACATTATTCAAGCTAAGGGAATACTTATTAATAACTACTAAAAATCAATGACTTGGTTACTTAAGACCTTCTTGAAGTAAATTTGTACTTATTTGTATTTATTTTACCTGTTTTATTATCTTTTGAATCAGCCAAGGCTATTAACTTCTCAGCCAAAAAATACAGATTAATTGTATCCTGAGTGTATTATAATCAATTAATTTTTTAAAGAAGCAGTACTCTCCCTTAAATGCTGATTCCATAATTTAATAGCAATTCCCTTTCTTTCAGAATCTTTAGTTAATCTTTCTATTCCAAAAGTATTCTCTAGAGTCCTTAAACTATGTGGCATATCAAGAGCTTTAGCAAATAAATGCAAATCCAAAATTTTTAGATTATCTGGAATTAAACCTGGGAATTCTTCCTTTATTTTTGGAATATCAAAACTCCAACCATTAAAAGTAATAATTAACTTAGCGTTACTAAATATGGCCTGTATATTATCCTTTTCAAGATTTTTACCTCTTATGAATGTTTGGCATTCAATTAAACCTGGTTTTGGAGTATAAATACCTATAAGCGAAATTGGACCTCCAAAATCAGTTACTTCAATATCCAGGCAAATTGAATCTTTTTTAAAAGTTTTATAAAGATTGATCCAGTAAGATAAGTTAGTTGGCATTTATTCTATATGTTTTGGTTTTTAAAAGAATTTCGGTGGATTTAAAAAACAAAAATTAACATAGTTTTATTGGGAAGTAAAATCAATTATCTCTTTAACCTATTTATAAAATTTATTGCTTTCTTTTGGATGTCTTCCGCTTCTTTTCCATCAAAGATAATTTCAGTTGAATAGCTTGCCTTTTTCCTTTCTGCTTTAGCTTCAATATAATAAAGTACTTCTTCTTTTTCTATCGTAATTTTACTAACCATTTCTATTTCTTCTTTATTCAGCTGTTTTTGATAAAAATCCTTAATTAAAATAAGAAGAGTTGCTAAATGGTCTTTTGTTGAATAACCCTTTAATGCGCATAAAGCAAGAGAAGCGTGATAAATGGAATAGTAAGCGCTTACTATTGCCCAATCATTAAACTCTTTCAGCTCCAAAGTTGCTTTAACAAATTTTAAGTTATGATTTGCTTTATTTATATGACCTTGAACAAGCTCTTTTATTTCTGTTTCAGCTTTAATCTTTTTAGATTTAAGATATCTCTCAAAATCTTTTTGCCTTATTTCTTCATTATCAATCCATATTTCCCAAATCTTTTTATCCATTTTAAATTTCTTTAAAGTTTAAAACAATTTTGTAAAATTTGTCATTTCCAGTTATAGGAAATCCTGTTTTTATTGCGTGGGTTACAACACTATCTTCTTCTTTTATTAATTGTTCTTTAAAATAATTAAACTTAATTATGAATGTTTGTATTTTTACTCCCGTTGTTGCTTCGATGTCTTTCTTTAATTTTAAGTCTTCTGATTCTTTTTTATTATAAATCAAAAGCAAGTCTATATCACTTTCTTTTCCAAATGTTCCTTTCGCAGTTGAACCAAAAATTAGTGCAATTAAAGGCTTAATTTTAATCTTATTCAAAAATTCATTTATTGCTCTTTTTCTTTCAGATGGAAGCTCATTTAATTTTTTATAGTCAAAATAAGATAAAATAGCATAAATCATAGGATTTTTAGGATTTACTTTATAAAAAGTGTTTCCGATTTTTTTTGTAGAAATAATAAGACCAAGTTTCTGCAGATTAGCAAGATGTTTTAGAGTGGTATTTTGGGTTAACTTTGTTTCTCTAAGTATCTCACTAAAATAAATCTCTTTATTCCTAATTCTATAAAAGCACTCCAATATTTTTTCCCTTCCCCTTCCAAACAAATTAAGGATATTATTGTTCATTTTTCATACATTATTGTTCATTTAATGTACTATTTAAATTTTTCTATTTCAGAATTGGTAAATCGCTGTTAGTTGCCCACGAATACTTGGAGTGGTTGATTTTTAGTGCAACGTCCCGAAGGGAAATTTCAGAGTTTAAGGTGCCGAGCGTTTGCGTAAGAACCAGTAAAGCAAAAATCCAACTATAATTAAAATTGGAACTATAAAATAAAAATAGTTAATGGTAGTATCTTGGCCTTCTTTCTGTGGGGCATCATTGGAAGTATCAATAGGAATAGGATCACTATCACTTTGAAGGTCCGTTACCGTTCCGAGTTTGTATCTAATGGATGTTCCGTTCTCATAAGCGACATCCGACCATTGTAAAAAACTAACAGCTCCTGAAGGGCTCATACTGGAACCCTGCTCTATACCTGCTTTGATTTTATCGCCTATTTTGAAACTTGCTGGATAGTTATCCGCAGCATAATAATTATCAATAGCCTTGTATACTTGATTCTCTCGAACAGGGCAATTATCACTATTATCAACATTTAAAATTTTTAAATTTAAGTAATGACTTTCATATTCTCTTCCGGAATCTAATTGTCTTGTTTCACTACCAATTTTAATGACTTCAGCAGTAACTTGGCAAGAGGGACCTACTAATGCAGAAGCACTTACATTATTTACGATAAGAATGAAAGTAAATACAAATATGAATAAGTTGGATTTTTGCATAATATTAATATCAATCATTAGTTTTAATAAACTTTTCTATTAAGCTCGGCACCTTAAATTGAAACTAACATAATGGATATGGAAACTCTTTAGAATATACATATCCATTAATGACATATAGTAACATTTAGTAAAATTTATATACTTTATCCATATTTCTCTTTTTATTAATATTATTAACCATAATTTTATAACAATGGACGATAATAAAAAAGAAAATATGCTTAGGCAGTTAGAAGAGCATATTCAACTTAAAAATTATTCTAAAGAAACTGCCAAAATATATTTAATTCATATAAAAAAATATTTTGAATATCTAAAAGATGAAGAGCCAAATTTTCAAAATGCAAAAAAATACATATTACAAAAGCTAGAGAAAAATCAGCCTTCTTCTGTCCACCATAATATTTTTGCGATTGAATATTTTTTTAAAAATATCCTGAACCAAAGAATTTATATTCCAAAGCCGAAAAGAAATAAGAAAATACCTGAAATATTAACTCCAGCAGAAATAAAAAAAATGATAGACATAACATCAAACATAAAACATAAGCTGATTTTAAAAATATTATACGGTTGCGATTTGCGGGTTTCGGAAGTGATCAATCTGGAAAAAGATGATATGAATTTTGACGAAAAGCTAATGTATATTCGGTTGGCAAAGGGGAAAAAAGATAGGTTTGTTGGCATTCCTGAATCAATCTTAAAAGAAATTGAGGCTTATATTTTATTAAACAATGAAAAAACCTTGTTTCCTTCAAGCCATGGAGGGAAATTAACTAAAAAAACGATTGGCAAAATTGTTAAAAATGCTGCAAAAAAGGCAGAGATTAAAAAAGAAGTCTACCCTCATTTGTTAAGGCATAGTTTTGCGACACATTTGTTAGAGCAGGGAATAGACTTAAGAATAATCCAAAAAATCCTTGGACACTCAGATATAAAAACCACCCAAATTTACACTCATGTCTCACAAGCAAATATTAAAAATATAAAAAGCCCGCTAGATAGTTTATTATCACAATAATACCTTATATTTACTTAAAATGCCTCCAAAGAAAAAGAAAAAAGCTGAAGATCCTGTAAAAGAGCATGGAGAATCTTTAATCAAAGGAGATTTTGTTCCTGTAGATGAAAGCGATGTAGCAAGAGCTGTTGATGTTCCTTTTACAGAGAAACCTATTTCAGAAATTGAAATTGTTGAAAAAAGAGGGGAAAGGAAGACTATGGCAAAAACAAAAGAAAAAAAATTAGAAATTAAAAAAGCTTCAAAGATTGCCAATAATAAACGCAACGGAAACGGAAAAAACTGGAAAGAAAAATTCAAAATACCGGGCGCTGAAAAACTTAACCCTCATGGAAATGTGCTTATTATAACTGAAAAACCGCAAGCTGCACAGAAAATTGCTAATGCCCTTGCAAAAAATGGAATAAACCAAAGAAATCTTGGAGGAGTAAATTATTATGAATTTGAAAGGGATAATAAAATAATTAATGTTGTTTGCGCTGTGGGGCATTTATTCACTTTAGCCCAGATAAAACCAAGAAATGAATGGCCCACATTTGATATTGAATGGGCACCAAATTTTTTAGTTAAGAAAAATGATTTTACAAAAAAATATTATGAAGTAATTGCCAAGCTTTCCAAAAATGTCTCAGAAATAATAGTTGCAAGTGTAGATTACAATGAACTAACACCTATATTAGAAAAAGGTGAGATGAAAATCGTAAAAATTGGTGAATTTGTTGATGATATTGATAATGGCAGGAAAAACAAATCAGATTTCCTTATTCCTGCTTTTAATTCCCATGGCCAAATAAAATTTCACAAGCTTAAAAAAGCGATAAAGCATCCAATAAAAGAGGATTTGTATAAATTATCTTTAGAATATGGAAGAAGTGTTAATCTCACTTCATCACACAATATATTTTCTATTAGAAATAATAAAATAATGCTTCTTAAAACAACGGACCTGAAAACTGGGGATAAAATTCTCTGCCCGAAAATTTTACCTATACCTAAAAACAATAAAAGGGAGATTAATTTACTAAGTTTAAGTAAAATATTGAATAAAAGGGATATTTTTGTTGGAGGAAAAGATATTGCAAGAATATTAAAAGAGAGAGTAATGAGAAAAAATAGACAGACCCACTATTTAAATGAAGAGAGGATTATCTTAACAAAAAATGGGATGAATAAGTTGAAGAAAGCTAGATTAAAAAATAATTATTCTACAGTAAAAATTGCAAGAAAAATTAATATTTCCCAGCCAGCAATCACCTTATGGGAGAATGGATTAAAAAATCCAACAAAAAATAACTTAGTAAAATATCTTAGAGCATTAGGAATTGACAATAAAAGTTTTACAAATAATAAAAACTATTGTAAAATGGAAAGACCTTCTTTTCAAAATTTGCTTATTCATGTATACAAAACACAACATAAAAATTTTAGTAATTTTTCGCGTGCTACTATTAGATTATCTGATTTAAAAGAAAAAGAAATCAAAATAATTAAAGACGCATACATCTACGGCTCAAAAAATAAGAGAAATAAGCTGCCTATATCCATCAGGATAGATAAACAATTAATTAGAATTTTAGGTTATTTTCTGGCTGAAGGGGATATAAATCAGAATTATAGAGTGAGATTTAGTTTAGGCAAGAAGAATTATGGACATGAACAAAGAATTATTAATGAAATAAAAGAATTTTGCAATAGATATAGCTTAAGGCATAATTATTATATCCATAAGACAATTAGGCACCAGATTATTACAATTGACAATAGTGTACTAGCAAGTTTATTCAAGAATATATTTAAATTTGGTGATGGGGCAACAAGCAAAAGAATTCCTAGCTTAATCTTTAATCTTCCAGTCAATTTAAAAGAAGAATTCTTGAGTGCATATTTTCTTGGTGACGGTTCATTATCAAAACAAAATATAACCTTTAATACATCAAGCGAACTATTAGCTAAAGATTTAGTATATCTTTTATTGCAGTTTGGAATCCTAACATCAACATATAAAGTAAAAACAACTAATAAAGGTGGAGGTCCTAATTGGCATGTTATTGTTTCTGGAACAGAAAATCTTAAAAAAATAATTAAAGTTTGGAAAAATCACCATAAAAGTGATTATTTATTTCTATCAAATAGGCCAAAAAAAGATAACCATACTAAATTTGGAGATTTGATATTATTAAAAATAAACAGTATAAAGAAAGTAAAGCCAAAAACAAAGTATGTGTATGACTTATCAGTTCATGGACAGAATTTTTTAGCTGGAAATGGTGGTGTGTGTTGTCATAATACAGATTATGATATTGAAGGGGAGGTAATTGGGATGAATATTGTGAGATATATCTGCAATCAGCCAGACGCTGAAAGAATGAAATTCTCAACTTTAACAGCTGATGAAATTAATAATGCTTATGAGAATAGAAGCAAGACGCTTGACTGGCAGCAGGGAATTGCAGGAGAGACACGGCATTACCTTGATTGGATTTACGGAATTAATTTATCAAGAGCAATTATGGATGCAATAAAACAGGCTGGAAGCTTTAGATTAATGTCTATTGGAAGGGTGCAAGGACCTGCACTGAATATTATTGTAAAAAAAGAGAGAGAAATTCAGAAATTTAAGCCTGAAAGATACTGGGATATTTTTTTGGATGTAAATGATGGGAAAAATACTGTTGAAGTAAAATATATAAAAGATGTTACAAAGCAAGATGAATTAAAAAAATTTGAGGATCTTAAAAATAAAGAGGGGATTGCAAAAACTGAAAAAACCCGGCAAAGAATAACTCCTCCAACTCCATTTGACTTAACTTCATTGCAAACAGAGTCTTACAAATTTTATGGCTTAACCCCAAGCAAGACTTTAGAGATTGCCCAAAGACTTTATTTGGCAGGAGTTATTTCGTATCCAAGAACAAGCAGCCAAAAATTGCCAAAGGAAATTGGATATGATAAAATTATTAAAAGGCTGCAAGAAAAATTCAGCTTTACAAAATTCATAATAAAGAAAATGCCTACGGAAGGAAAGAAAACAGATCCTGCCCATCCTTCAATATACCCTACAGGAGAGTTTCATAGTTTAGAGGGAGAAGACGGCAAGATTTATTCATTAATTGTAAAAAGATTTGTTTCCTGCTTCTGTGATGATGCTCTTCTGGATAATAAAAAGATAAATGTAGAGGTTAATAATTTAAGATTTACTGCAAAAGGAATGGCTATAAATCAAAAAGGGTGGATGGAAGTTTATCCGTCAGTTTTCAAAGAAAAAGAAATTCCTGATTTAAATGGGAAGGTAATTGTTAAAAAAGTCGAGATTGAAGAAAAATACACCCAGCCTCCGCACAGATATACTCCAGCCTCAATTGTTTCTGAATTAGAAAAGAAAAACCTCGGAACAAAGGCTACAAGAGCGAGCATTGTTGAAACTCTTTATAATAGGGGTTATATAAAAGAAAAAAGCATTGAGGCCACTAGTTTGGGAATCTCGCTAATTTCAAGTCTTGAAAGCAACTGTCCAATAATTATTGATGAACAGCTTACAAGGAATATTGAAAAAGAAATGGACAGCTTAAGAGATTCTAAAAACCCCTTAGAAAAAGAGAAGAAAATATTGGAAGATACAAAAAAAATAATTTATAAAATCGGCGAGCAATTTAAGACTAATAAACTTAAAATAGGCAAGGATTTAATTGCAGCCACATCACAATTATGGGAGGATGAAAAAAAGCAAGCAGAAATTGGAATATGCCCTGTATGCAAAGAAGGAAAATTAACAATAAAATATGGGAAAAAATTCAGCAGGTATTTTGTTGCATGCAATAAATATCCTGACTGCAAGACAACTTTTTCATTGCCCCCTAATGCGCTTATAAAAACTACGGACAAACAATGCCCGCTTTGCGGTTGGCCTATGCTGATATCTATAAAAAAGGCAAAAAGACCATGGATTTTTTGCTTTAATCCAAATTGCGAAAGCAGGAAGGAAAGAAGCAATAAACCAGAAAACAATATAGAAGAATGATAATTATTTTGAAAGTGAACCTTCCTATGCCAAGAGTATAAGGCATCCAAAATTTATATGAACCTACAAGTTAATGCCATTTAGGAATAACTTTTATTACCTAAAATTAATTTAAATACCTAATAAATCATGCAAAATTTTTCACATAGAAAAATTTTATATTGTAATGATTCAAGATTTTGAAAACATACCACATCCTTGCCTAATTTTAATGTGAAAGTTGCTGAGGCTTATCAATTAGCAGCTCGATGCTTTAATATTCTATAAGTTATATACTCTAAATTATTGTTTTTCAAAAGTTCTTGTTTGGCCTTGATATTGGGTTGTGCTTGTAGTGGTTGGCGATGAATATTGTGGCAATGTGGTGGTTGGTGGTGATGGTGGTGGCCTTGGATAAGAATTTTGCTGATAACCGGGATTTCCAAAACCCTCATTTCTTTTTTGCTTTTTCTTCTTTCTTATAACTACAAAAATAACAATTCCAGCAATTATGATAATTACAATTAAAAATATAGTTAGGTAAATCCAGAAAGAGCTGTTTCCAAATATTGAAGAGCTTCTGTTTCCTGATTGAGCATTAGAAGAAGTGTCTTCAATATTATACCCGCATTTATTATCTACACGCCTTGGGTCAAGCCATCGCCCATTAGCGCAAAGAAGATAATAATTTCCATCGCATGTTTCTTCTCCGTCTGTACAACTTTCTGTAGGTGTCGGCGGCGGATTATCTTCATTTTCTTGATCCGGATTATTATCCACAATTAAAACACACTCTCCGCCAGAACATGCCTGATCTGACAAGCAATCATATAATCTGCTTGCAATCAATCCATTATCATCGCAATAATATTCTTTTAAAGCTATTTCATCAAGGCAGGTATCATTTTTAATTTCAGAAACAGAATTAAGCGAGTATTCAACACTTCCATATGTTCCAAAAATCAGGCCTTCGTCAGAGTCTGTGCATGATTCTTGAGGGGTTCCTGAGCAAAAACTGGCTGAGCATCCATTAGGGCAAGTATAAGTTATATTTATTCCTAAGTCTCCATCACAAGACCATTCTAATAAAGCTGTAGAATTAAGGCATGAATCATTTTTTGTTACATTAACTGTATTTTGCAGATAAGTTACGTTTCCTTTTGTATAATATCCATAAGCCCCCTCCAATATATCTGAATCTGTGCATAAGGGTGAAGTTAATAACCTGGTGCAAATATTATTCGAACAACTAACTCCCAAATCACAACTACCACAGCTATTTACTGTTCTTAAAACTCCACAATTATCTGCACCTGAAACCATGCCGCACTCTTTTTCAATTCTTAAGCAGAATGCAGAGTCAGACTCCGGAGTGCATGAAGAAAGGGGGACACATTGCCCAGCCCCATTACATGTTGTTCCTGTTGTTGTGCAAGTTCCACAGCTTCCACCACAGCTGTCACTTCCACAAACTTTGCCAGCGCATTGAGGAGTGCATGCAGCAGCACCAATTCTTGTAAAAGTTGCAGCATCAAATGATTCATAAGCAGTGCTTCCATAAAATAAAACAATTCTATCTCTTATTTTATCAAAATAACCTGCTGTCGGTGAGGTTGAAGGCATATTTGGGGGAGAAGCAAGTACAAATTTATTTGTTGGAGGATTAAATTTATAGACTTTTCCTGGATTAACTGTATCATACCATAATTGAACTCCTTTTTGAGTTGGAGAAAATTCGTAATAATAAGCAACTTTAGGAGTTCCAGCAGGAAGATCAAAATTAACTGGGTTAAGAGAATTAAAAACATTGTCACTTCCCGAATAATACCATCTTGTTGAATCAAATAAAGAAACTATTCCTGCATTTCCTCCCATATTATGCCAGTAGCCCGCTGTTGGAATAAAATCTCCTGGCAATTGACCTGAAGGAGTACCGGGGATTATTCCTGAAGAAATAAAAATAAATTTCTGAGTTGAATAACTCCAAGCGTAAATAGTTCTTGATGAACTCCATAAAAGAACTGTTTCAGCTCCTGGAAAACCAACACGATAACCTATTGAGGGTATATAATCAAGTGGAAGTTCTGCTTGTGTTTTGCTATTAGGGCCCGTATCTTGCCATTCTGTAAAATCAATCCCATTACTTGAAAAATAAACATTTCCATCAGCATCCCATAAAGAAACTGAGCCTGGCGAACTAGTACTTGTCGGATTTTTATGCCAGTAACCAAATTTAGGAGTGAATCCTGATGGCAAACCAGTAAAATCAGGGGAAGGGGATAATCTAAGATTTTTTTTAATTTCAGAAAGATTATTATAAGCAAAAATAAGAATTGAAATAATGATGGTTAGAATAATAACAAACCATAAAATAGTGTAAAATGTTTTTTTTGACTTATACCTTTCAGATAAATTATCGGTTATAGATAATTTTCTTGGTTTGCTGTAGTAGTTTAGCTTGCTTCCCGTTTTTTTAACAGCCCTATTTTTTACTTTCTTTTTAACCCTCTTTTTAGCCATGATAAAGTTAATTTTTCTAGGTTAATAAATCTTGCGAGAGTATTTTAAAACACACAATATTAAATTTTTCTAGATGAAAAATTTGCCATGGTTTAAATGAGTAATCTACTGAAACTTGTGATTTTAACATAATTAATCCAGCTGAAAAATCATGTAAAGATGTTGCAATATTTTCAAAATACATTTTTACTTAATCAGACCTTCAAAACAGGCCTTTTTTTCTTATTCCTTCCTGCACAATCACAAACTGAAGCTCTTTTTCTGGCAGGCTTCTGTGCTTTTTCAAAACAGCAGTACGTTTATTATTAATTTGTTTTAATTCGATTAAACACTTGCTCCAGTATTTCAATAAATCTCCTCCGACCATTCTTGCTGTTTTTTCCTTGCCTTCTCTAAATTCTTCATCTGACAGGAATTCGTAATAAACCTGGTTGGTTACTAATACGGGAATATTTTTGTTTCTGGCAATTTCTGCCAAAGTTCTCAATTGCCGCGCAAGCTCAAAATTTGCCTGCTTTACTTTAAAATCATTCTCCTGTTTTAAGGCATCTCCAATTTCCAGGCGATAAAGCATTGTAATACCGTCAACAATTATTAATCCTATAGAATTATTAATTTGTTTTAGCAAAGAATCAAATATTTTTTTCTGCTCATAAAAGTTAGTTGGCTTTAACAAAAGAATATTTTTTAATTCTTCTTGGAAATTCTCGCCCGAAATTTGCTTGAACCTGTCTGTTGAAAAACCCCCTTCTGTATCAATAAAAATAACTTTTTTTCCTTTTTTTGCCTGAGAAACAGAAGCTAAAACGCAGAAATTTGTCTTGCCGCTTCCAGCTGGCCCGTAAATTGTTGTAATAATATCTGTTTCATAACCTCCGTAAAGCCATTTATTTAAGTCATAACTACCTGCTGATATTTTTGCCATGATAAAAAAAGCAGGATGTGATTAATAAGTATTGTTGTAATGAAGGTTATTAGATTATAATAATATTTAAAATGGTAATTAATTTATTATATATATGCCAATAAAAGAAGTCCAATCTACTGGAGTATCAGGGTTTTTTGATGAAGAAACTAGAGATTTAGTTTTATACAGAGAATTTCAGCATCATTATTTAATTTACACTCCTCAAAAAAGTCCTACTGGACCATATGGGTATGCTGAAAACATCTTTGGCTTTTGGAATCTACATAATATTCTTGAAGGAAATACGTCAATAGAAGATGTTAGATCAATATGTAGAAATATTCTTGAAGATAAAGCAAAAATACCTGCATAATCTAAATTGTAAAATTAACTTATTAAGATAATAAATTATATAAAAGTATTGCAGTATTTTCAAAATTATTCTGAAATCATACTATATCCCTGCCTAATTTATCGCAGGAGCCACTATATTTGCCAGTTTTAATTTAATATTATTTGTTACATTTCAATAAATAGTTAATAATTGTGTAATCAACGAGCACCGAGTTGATGAAGCAAATTATCTTAAATTCATCATCACAAACATTTATAAATTAAATTCCGCAATTTAATTAATGGCAAAAAGAGGAAGCAAGAAAACTGAGGTAAAAAAGAGTGAGGAAAAAAGTGATGTGAAAAACAAAGAGAGTGTTTCTTTTAAAATACCTAATTTCAAGCAGATGTTCCTCGAGCCAAGCGCTTTTTTAAATTCGATTGAAAAACAAGATAAGTATCAGCCCCTTATAAGAGATTTTGTAATATTATATATTATTTGGTTTATTATCTCCCTGATCATAACCGCAATTGCAAGCAAAGTTCCTTTTAATTCTGAATTGCTTTCAGGTGTGGTTTTAGGCTTTGTTAATGGGGTTATTTTTTCTGTAATTGCCCCATTTATTCTGGCAGGAGTTATTCATATTATTCTTAAGATTTTTAAAGCAAAAGAAGGATTTTTTAATACTTATAAACTGATTGTTTATGCTTTAATGATTGCTGTTCTTTACGGGTTTATAATGTTGCTTGTGGGTTTAGTTATACAGTTCATAATACCTATTGATTCAAGCATGTTTCAGACAATAACAACTGCGCAAGACCAAAATGTTGTGATGCAGGCATATAAAGATTATATTAAACAACCTGGAGCAATTATTCTTCTAATTATTAATTTAATTGCAGTAATTCATATTCTTGTTTTTTCAGTAATGGGAATAATGAAATTCCAAAAAATCCAGAAAGTTAAGGCAATTTTTGCAGTTATTCTTGCATGGATAATTATCTTTACTCTGCTTGTTTTGCTGGCAGTTTTGACTTCTTCTCAGGCAGCTATTGCTTAAATATATTTAAATAATAGCGCAGAACAATAATAAAGGTTAAAAAAGCGCTTTTCTTGATATTCTTATGAAAAAGGCTAATAAAATTATAATCAAAGGAACTGTGCAAGGCATGTTTTTCAGGAGTTTTATAAAGGAAAATGCAGATGCTCTTGGCTTAAGGGGATTTGTACGTAACCTAGACAGCGGAGATGTTGAGGTTATAGTTGAGGGAGAGATTGAAAATGTTGACCAGATGCATGAAGTATGCAAGCAAGGCCCAAAACATGCTGTTGTAAAAGAGCTTGAAATAACAGAAATCCCTTTTCAGGATTTCCAGGAGTTTAAGATTTTGCATATTTAAATAAATCTTAAAAACGATATATTTTTATTAGTTGATTAATTCTATCTTTTATGAGTTTAAAAATAAAACTAATAGAGTTGAGTAAAAATTATGAGAAAATGAGAAAAGAGGCATTTAATATAGTAAGAACCACAAAACCTAAAGTTAAAACTATTAGTGATGCTCAAATTGTTAATTCATTAATAGAAAAACAGGATTTTTATTGGAAACATGATTTAGCTACTATTAGAGAACTTGCTTCTGAGTATAAAATTAATATTTCTAAGCTAGAAATTATATGGAAGAAATATATTAAGATAGAGCAAGATTTGTTGAAGAGTAAAGTTAAGTTTGAACAAATTGGATTAAAAAATATAAGTTTTGGACCAAAGACATTGTTAAGTGCGTCAGGAGATAAAAAATCAAGCATACTAATCTACCATAAAAAGAATAATATTAATATTATAATTTGCCCTGAATTAGATGAAGAATGGAGCGAGGATTTTGAGAAGTTTGCAAAGGAATTAAAAACGAAAATTAAATATCTTACAGAAAAGGATTAATAACATATTTAAATCACTTTTTCTTAAATCAATCATGGGAAGAGAAGACCAGATTGTTGAAAGCAGAATTAGAAAAATAGAGGAGCTAAGAAAAAAGGGAATTAATCCATATCCTTATAAATATGAAGTTAAAAATATAGCATTAGAGTTACAGAATAAGTACAAAAAACTAAAAGCAGATTCTAAAACAACTAACAAAGCAAAGGTTGCTGGAAGAGTTATGATTAAAAGAGATTTGGGAAAGATAAGCTTTGCAACACTTCAGGATTCTAGTGGCAGGATACAAATAGTTTCACAGCAAGGTAAAGGTGGAACAAATGAAAAAGAGTTTGAATTTTTTAAAAAATATATTGATGCCGGAGATTTTGTTGGAGTAGAAGGAAGAATAATAAAAACAAAAACCGGCGAGTTGTCAATACTTATTAGCAAAGTTGAATTACTAAGCAAGGCTATTCTGCCTCTGCCTGAAAAGTGGCACGGATTGCAAGATGAGGAAGAAAGATACAGAAAAAGGTATTTGGATATTTTAATGAATCCTGAAGTTAAGGAAATTTTCATTAAAAAACAGAAATTCTGGCAGGCAATAAGAAGTTTTCTTTTAGAAAAAGATTTTGTAGAAGTTGAAACTCCTATACTTGAAAGCAGTGCTGGCGGAGCTGCTGCAACACCATTTAAAACTCATATGAATGCTTTAGATATTGATCTTTATCTAAGAATTTCAATGGGGGAGTTATGGCAGAAAAAGTTAATGGCTGCGGGATATGGAAAAACATTTGAAATTGGGAGGCAGTTTAGAAATGAGGGCATGGATGCAGAACATTTGCAGGATTACACGCAAATGGAATTTTATTGGAGCTATGCAGATTATAATGATGGAATGAAACTTGTTCAGGAAATGTATAAGAGAGTTGCAAAATCAACTATAAACTCGCTGAAATTTGAATCAAGAGGTTATAAGATTGATTTAGGAAAGAAATGGGAAATTTATGATTATGAAAAAACAGTTAAAAAATATACTGGAATTGATATCTGGAAAGCAAATGGAAATGAAATAAAAAAGAAGCTAGATTCATTAAATGTTGAATATGATAAAAATTCTAACAAATGGAGATTAATTGATATTTTATGGAAATACTGCAGAAAAAAATTAGCAGGCCCGGGATTTTTAATTGGCCAGCCAGTAGAACTTGCTCCTTTAGCAAAAAGAGATCAAAAAGACCCTAGAAAAGTTCAGCAGTTTCAGGTTATTATTGCTGGAAGTGAATTAGGAAATGGCTACTCTGAACTAAATGATCCAATTGATCAAGAAAATAGGTTTAAGAAACAAGCTGAAATGAAAAAAGCTGGAGATAAGGAAAGTATGGAACATGATAAAGGATTTGTTGAAGCACTAAAATACGGAATGCCTCCAACATGTGGTTTTGGAGTTAGCGAGAGATTTTTCGCATATTTAATTGACAAGCCAATCAGAGAGTGTGTAATTTTTCCTCTGTTGAGGCCTGAGTAAAAGAGAAATTATTTATGATATTATTAATTTTATTTCTTAATTTATAACTATCAGCCCTCATTGCATAAGCTTGCCAACCCTGAAAACTAACCAATAAATCATCTTTACTTATCATCCATTTCTTACATTTAGCTATTTTATTTTTCATATTTCTTATATTTCTTTTTCTCAATATCCTAAAATAATAAAAATTCCTAAAACCCACAAAATCAATGCCTCTTGACAAGGAAAGGATCTTAGATTTTTGATAATGTAATTCTAATTTTAATTTATTTTTTAAGAACTCATCTATTTGTTTCTTCCATTCTGTCAATTGCGATTTTGAGCTATGCAGAATAACAAAATCATCAACATATCTTATATAATATTTTGCTTTTAATTTATGTTTTATAAAATAATCAAGTTCATTAAGGTAAACATTTGCAAAAAATTGAGAAGTTAAATTGCCTAGTGGCATTCCAACATTCGTTCGCCCCCCCCAACTGAAATAGTTTGAGTATTATTATTTAATATTTTCATAATTAAATTAATAGTTTTCTCATCATTAATCTTTCTTTTTAATATTCTTAATAAAATTTCGTGGTCAACTTCTTCAAAATAATGCTTAATATCCACTTTCAAGCAAAATGCTTCTGATTTTAGATTATTTGTAACTTTTCTCTTAAATAATTCAAATCTTTCCAAGGCAAATAAATTTCCCCTGCCTTTCCTGTTTGCACACGAATCATAAATAAAGGTCTTATCAAAAATCGGCTCTAAAAATCTCACTAAAGCATGATGAATAATTCTATCTCTGAAAGCAGATTTTGAAATTTTACGGGTTTTTGGATCACGCAAAATAAAGGTTTTCAGTGGCAATGGTGTGTAAGTTTCATTTTTTAATTCTTCTTGCAATTTTAATAGATTTCCTAAAACATCTTTCTCAAATTCTTTAACATAACCTTTTTTAGTTTTTCCTTTTCTTGCTTTTCTCCATGCTAAAAGCAAGTTGCTTAAATTATAAATTTTAGGATAAAGATTATTAGTTTCCATATTAGATAAAACCTAGCCATTTGAGCCATTCTGCCATTGTAGTCGGAATCAGCCAGATCATCATCATCAGCATTCCAGTTGCCATTCCTGTTAAGGTAAGCCCTGAACAATTTATAGCCAATTTATCAATTGGGAAATCCTTAGGGAATTTCTTCACTGAAGTTTCTCGCAAGAAACTTCTGTATTTTATGACTTAAAATAAACCTAAATCATGTGCTAATAAATTGACGTGTGGCCCAGTAATATACATAACCTAGTAATTAGATTATTTATATGGCTAGGAATCTTATAAAAGAAATAAAGTATTTATAATTATGCAAGAAGTCTACTAACAAGATCCTTTCTTTCTTTTTCTTGTCTTGCAAAGAGATTTCCTGCTTCTGTTTTCAAAGCTTCAAGTTCGCGCGAGCCGGCTTCGCCGGTTGTTTCAACGACCACCCTGCCATCGTAGTCGGAATCAGCCAGAGCACCAACACCAGCAACCCAGCCACCATCCCTGCCAAGGAAAGCCCCGAACAACCCACCTTTTGAAGGTAAATAATTCCAGTTGAAATCATGTGTTTTAGGAACAACAGATTTTGCAATATCTTTTCCTTTTTCAGATAATTCAAAAATTAATCCACTTGGCGATTTTTCAGAAAGTTTTGCAGTTAAAATACTATAAGGAATTAGTCTTGAATCTTGCAAACCTACTCCTGCTTTCTCTAAATCAGAAGCTAATGCCTGTGCAAGAAATTTATTTGTTTCGTAACCTTCTGAAGCACTAGCAAGATTTAGCCCGCAATCAATATAAAATCCATTCATAAAATTAGGATTATTTTCTTTAGCAATTTGAAGTGCTGGTCTTGAAACAAGCACGTTTCCTTCTGGAAGACTATTTTGTAAGATAACCAACTTATACGGACTTGATTGAACTAATTTTCCATCACTTCCAGCTTGAAAACTCCCAAGAGTTTCGCTTACTTTAGCTCTATGAGAACTATCTTTTATACCTGCTAAGAGTTCATTAACTCTTTCAGAATATCTTTCTACATAACTTCCTGCATCTAAAGCTTCGCAAAAAGGCACATCTTTAGCCCTCATTGCACATGCTCTATAATTTGTATTTGCCATATCTTTTCTACAAATGTTGTCTTTTTAAACTTTTCGGTATATGTTAATTAATAAGTAGTAACAAGTTTTATTTAAAGATAGAAAACTTTAAATAGTATTACTATAGTAATACTATTATGGAAAATATAAAAATAGAAAACTCAGATATGGAAACAGTGCCTGCAAAACTGACAAAACGAATAGTTGTAGAAATGGAAGGAATAATTAATGAAGGATGGTATGCAAATAAGTCAGAATTAATCCGAGATGCTATTCGTGAGTTGATTAAAAAGCAAAAAGTTACTCAGTTGGAATCTGCTATAAAAGAAGATATTCAATGGGGACTTTATGGCAAATAAGATTGTTTCAAACACCGGGCCAATTATTCATCTAAATGAAATTAATTTTCTAAAGGCTCTTGATGTTTTTTCAGATATATTAATCCCAGAAGAAGTTGCAAATGAACTAAGAAAAAATAAAATTTCAATTCTATCTAAGATAAAAATTGTAAGGTTAACTTCAGAGTCAAAAGATAAAGCGAAGATCATAACCAACGAGCACAATCTTGATTTAGGAGAGGCAGAAGCAATAACCCTGGCATTACAAGAAAAAATTGATTATTTTATAACTGATGATCTGGAAGCCAGGCAGATAGCAAAAAAATATTTTATTGAAACCCATGGAACAATTGGAGTTATTTTACGCATGTTAAAAACTAAACTAATTGACAAAAAGACCGCAATTGAAAAGATTAATGAACTAAAAACAAAATCTTCTCTGTTTATTACTCAAGACTTAATTAACGAAGTTATAAAAGCAATAAATGAATTCAAATAAATTCCGATAATTTAATAAAACATCAACTCATTAAAATATAAGATAATTAAATATAAAAGCACATTAGGTGCTTTTCCTAACCCTCATCAAGTTAGGAGGGCAGGTTCAATTCCTGCCTCTGGGAGATGAAAATAATATAACATGGGAAAACTGATTAAATCAAATAACATAAAAGAAGCAGTTGAAGAGCTTGACAAAGACAAAAGCATATCAAGCGTTGCAAGCGATGTTGCTGTTGAGCTTGAAAAAAAATTAGAAAACCTGATTATTGATGCAATAAAAAGAGCAAAGGCGAATAACAGAAGAACTTTGCTTGGAAGAGATTTATGAAATTTAATAAAGGTTTATGGTTTATTATAACTTCTGTTTAAGAAGATATTTAAAGAATCCAGTTTTTAAGGTTTTATGGAAAAAGAGGTTTTGCATAAAGCTACATTTAATGAGGAGGGAAAGGTTATTCTAAAAAACAAGGAAAATATTAAAAGTGGGAGACTATCACGCGCTGCTGGCGCAAGGTTTGAGTTAAAAGTGAGAAAATACTGGGAGGACAAGGGGTTTGCAGTTGATAAATGGAGCAATAATGTTGATTTAGAAAATAATAGGCTAATCCCTGCAAAAAGAAAATATAATCCTTTTAAAAAAGTCTTAGCTATTGGAACAGGCTTTCCGGATTTTATTGTCATTCAATTTATTGATAAGGAAAGATATGATGTTTTTGGAGTGGAAGTTAAAGTTAATGGCCTTCTTTCTAAGGAAGAAAAAGAAAAGTGCAGATGGTATCTTAAGCGTAATATATTCAGTAAGATTCTAGTTGCAAGAAAACCGAGTGAGAAAGGAAAACGTGGGGAGATAGAGTATATTAATTTTGCAGAGAGTAGATGGGGAAAGGATTCTAACAATTGGGCTCATAAAACTTAATAAATAATAAAGGGAACCAAAATCCTAATGGATTTAAAAATCATTAATGATTTAAAGGTTCACCCTTATCAAACCCTCCTTTTAAGTGCCAAGATTCTTCTTATTATTTATTAATTAATCTATATTTTATTATATACTAAGGTTAATATATAAAGTTTAAATAGAAAAGTAACATAAGATATTCATGAAATTCAAAGAGGCGAGCTATTATAAAAAATTATCAGACAAAAAAGTTCATTGCCTATTATGCCCCCATAGCTGTTTTATTGAAAATGGGGAAGTGGGAAAATGCCAAGTTAGAATGAATGTAAATGGAAGTTTGAAAAATATGTTTTACGGAAAGCCATTTATTGTAAAATATCTAAAATCAGAAGATATTCCTTTATATCATGTTCTTCCAGGAAATAAAGGGCTAAGCTTAGGAATTGCTGGAAATAATTTATTTGGAGAGCTTATTGATCATGGAGTTAAAAGCTACGAAGAAATGCAAAATATTCCTGTATTAACCCAATATCCAGACCAGATTCTAAGAGAAGCTGAAAAAACCGGCGCAAAAATGATTTTTTATGGCTATTCCGAGCCAGCAATGTTTTATGAATATATGAAGGATTCTGCAGAAAGGGCTAAGAAGAATGACCATACAAACAATCTAAAACATGTAATGATTTCTCACGGATTTATAAATAAGGAAGCTGCACAAGAGTTATCGGAATATATTGATGCAGCAGTTATTGATATAAAAGGTATGAGTGATGAACTATATGAAAAAGTTTACAATGCCAGGCTTTCTCCAATACTTGATGCAGTTAAAACTCTTAAAGAGAATAATATATGGATTGAAATAAGAATGAAAGTTATCCCAAAATTTCATAGTAATTTTTATGATTTCAGAAAATTAATCTCATGGGTTGTAGATAATCTCGGAGTTAATACTCCATTGCATTTTATTCCGTATGACTATTCAAATGAAGAGAGTATAGCCTTGGCTATTAAAGCAAGAAAAATAGCTTTAAATGCCGGACTTCATTATGTCTATACTTCTAAAATAAAAATAAATGATATTAATGAAGGAAATATAACTTTCTGCCATAACTGCAGAAAGCAGTTAATCATAAGAAACCTAAAAGATGTGGAAAATAAAATAGTTGGAGGAAGATGCCAATGCGGACAAGAAATACCAGGAATCTGGCAATAATTCTAGCGATTTTAATTGTAATTGTTATTGTAAATAGTGTTATACTTTTTCAATTTATACGAAATAATCCTTTGGAAAAAGCTCCCAAACCTATAACAGATATTGTCTACTAAACGTCACATTTAAGTAGTTTGTTTGCTTCCTTGTTAAAAGGAGGTGCAACCTATGAAATTTAAATGTCCAAAATGCAAATCAA
>JAGVWP010000026.1:9075-11396 GCA_018304985.1 Candidatus Pacearchaeota archaeon | reverse complement strand
CCTGCAACCATGATGAAATACCACAATATCTCTCCCTATTTTATTCAATATCCTTTCTATTATATTTATAAACTTTCAGTCCTTATAAGTTATATACAAAAATTTAGCGTCCATAGTCCAGCTAAATTATAAAGATAATTTGAAATAACATATAATTAACATAATGATTAAGGGGTCTTTAGTAATAAATTATCAATTATTTCATTAATTTTAAATTAAACAGCTATAAATCAGGTTAAATTTTCCGTAAAGGAAAATTTAGTGTTGTAGTAATTCAAAATTGTTTTGAAAACATGTCATGTCTCTGCCTATTTTATATGCTTAAACCCGCTTTGTTTATTTCTTTTTACTCTATAGTTATTATTTTATCATCACTATTAACGCCAGCAACTATTCTGAGCCTTTGCTGAGGAGTTCCGGTATACTTTGAAAGCATAAAAATAATATCTTCATTAACCTTAGTATTCTCTGTTTCAGTAGTTTTTATCAAATATCTGTCTGATCCAAATGTTTCTATGCTTCTTTTCAAGCTTCCTGGCTTAACTTTAACAATTATTTTTCTGTTCATTTTTATATAATTATTTCAATATTTCAACTACTTTATTCCTGCTAGTTTTTCTTCTCTTTACTTTAACATTATCATAAGTAGTATTAAAATATTTTGATAGTAAATTAATTATCTCAATATTTGCCTTGTTGTTCTCTGCTTCAGCCTTAAGATAAATAGTATATTCTTTATCCTTAACAACTTCAATTACCTCACTCCTGCCACTTTTTGGCTTTGCTTTTACTGAGAGAATCATTTGAAATATTAAAGGAGAGTTCATGAAGAGAACCTTGGCACTTAAAAGGAGATGTCATAAGAAGAACCTTGGTTCTTTTTATTATTTCGTCATTATCTCCAACCCATCAAGATGCTTCAGCTTGTAATCCTTGCCAACAGCTTGTTTTGTCTTGATATGAATTGCCTTGACAAAATTCTTTCCAATATCGCTATGAAGCCTGAAAGCAAAATCAAGAGCTGTTGAATTAGGGGGCATTAAAAAACAATCCGGAAGTATATTTCCTTTGCTGTCTGCTAATTTATCTCCTGCAGGAAATATCGCAATATATTCTAAAATCTCAAAGATAACTTTATTTAATACTTCCTGCACTCCTGTGCTTCCGTATTCTTCCATAACTTCTTTTATTTCTTGCAAAGCTTCTTTTTGCTTGTCATTAATCGTTTTCTGAACTTCAAAACTACTTTCTCCTGGAACATAATCAATCAATCCTGCTTTGTCTGCACTTCTCAAGCTTAATTCTCCCTCTGCAAAACACGGAACAATTGAATAGTCAAATTCTTTCTTTATTTTCTGTAAATTTTCTTTGGCTTTAGGCATATCGAGCTTGTTAGCAGCAATTATCATTTTCTTTGTTTCTTTTCTTAAGGCCTGTGCAAATCTAAATACCTCCTCTTCTCCCCAGCTGCTTGGCTTCTCCACATTAAACTTATACTTAAGAATAACATGCTTAACATCCTCTGCAGTTACCTTCAATCCAGAAAACTGTTTATATATTGCCTCTGCAAAATTTGTTTTCTGAACTTCAACTCCTCTTGAAAATGTTTTCCAAACTTTTTTCAAAATTCCCGCATACCATAAATCCAGCTCTTTTTCAATAATCCTAATATCTCCTCCAGGATAATAATTATTAGTTGGCTTGCCTTCTCCATTTGTCTCTCCACTTAAATCAACAACATGAATAAATGCGTCAGCTCCAGCTAAATCATTTAAAAATTCATTTCCTAACCCCTTTCCTTCACTCGCTCCTTCAACAAGGCCTGCAACATCTAATAAATCAAAAGGAACAAATCTCCAGCCATGCTTGACAAAACCCTCTCTTGGATTAGAAACCTTGCCAAAATCAGCAGCTAAATCCCTTATTTTAACATAAGCCATGGCATGATTCGGCTTTATAGTAGCAAAAGGATAATTTGCAATAAGCACATCAGACATAGTTGCTGCTTTAAAAAAAGTGCTTTTCCCGCAGTTTGGACGGCCAACAATTCCAATTAACATAAATACTTCAAAAAAAGCGAGTTTTTATAGGTTTTGGGATCCTTTAGAACCATAGGTTCTGGACCGTAGGTCCTTTTTTCAAAGGTTTATTTAAATAATTTAGTATATAATTACAGATAATATTTTTTATATATTTATGGTGTAAATTAATAAAATAATTAATCTCAGTAACTCCTATGAGAATTCTTTAATTGGACTAATTTATTACATTTTTAAAGTTTTTAAGTTTTATTGTGATGAAAAACATTACGACATACTCCT
>JAGVWP010000026.1:0-9045 GCA_018304985.1 Candidatus Pacearchaeota archaeon | reverse complement strand
AGTATTACTATTTTTTACCTCCATTTTATGTTTTTATCATTTTCGATATTTTTATCAGAAAAATTAGTTTGTCCGAAGGCAACTAATTTTTCATATGATTATTAAAGCCTTTGGCTTTAATCTATCTTTCGGTTAGAATTCTCATATCATCTTAAGTATAATAAATCAGGGAAAATTATAGTATGATTTCAAAACTAGATAATACTCGCAATCTTTATATAAAAAAGAAAAAACAAAAAGAAAAAAATTAGATTAAATTAAATCGGCATCCAAATCTTCGTCAAGTTTTGTAAAGTCATCCACTTCTTCATCAGTGTAAATTTCATTGACGAACTGGTCATCAGTATCTCTCTCTTCAGAATGTTTCCGTATCATCTATCCTCTTTATTTTAATTAACTCTCTAAGATATATAGTGTTTTTAAATGTTTTTATGCTGCAGAATACCATATCAAATGAATAAAAAGAAAAACATTTAAAACATAGGATTACCATAAAAATGTATAAGGTGATAAAAGTGGTGTTAGATCAATATATTGCTAATTCATATATAAGAGCTTCTGCTCTGGGAATATTATTGCTGATCAGTCTTGCAATAATTGTTTTTTTATTCTCAAGAATAATTCAAAAAATAACAAGAGGAACAAGATTTAAAGTAGAGAAAGTCAAAAAATTTACAACTCCCCTGATTATTATAGCATTTTTAGCAATTATAAGGATATCAATAAATGAATTATCCAAATCAGCAACAGAAAGTACGCTGATAACTCCTTATATGATAGAAATAATTGACATCGCACTTTATTCTGTAGGCATAATAGTCGTAGGATATTTTGTATTTGTAATTTTAGATATATTAATTCTTGGATGGTGGAGAAAAATTGCCACAAAAACAAAATCAAAGATTGATGATAATTTAATTTCTATTATTCACGGAATATTTCAAATATCTTTAATTGTATTAGCAATATTTTTTATGCTTGATTCCTGGGGAATTGAAATTGGCCCTGTTCTTGCAGGATTAGGAATAGCAGGTATTGCAATCGGTCTTGCTCTTCAGCCAACTTTAAGCAATATACTTGCAGGAATTTTCTTAGTTTTAGATAAAACAATAAGAGAGGATGATATAATTTACCTGGATGATAAAACAGAAGGAAGAGTTGAAAAAATAGGCTTAAGAAGCACTAAATTAAGAACATCAAATGACGAGATTATTATAGTTCCAAATAGTAAAATTGCGGAAAGCAGGGTAGAAAACATATCTCTTCCAGAACCAAAAACAAGAGTTGTAATACCTTTTAGTGTTGCATACGGATCTGATATTGAAAAAGTTAAAAGAATTGTGATAAAAGAGTTAATAACAATAAAGAATGCATACAAAGATCCAAAGCCGTTTGTAAGATTTATGAAAATGGGAGAATCTTCATTAAATTTTGAAGCTTATTTTTATATAAATATGGGCTCTCTTTCTAACAGAGATAATTCTATAGACGAAGCAAACACCAAAATTTACAATTCCTTGAGTGATGCTGGAATAAGAATACCATTCCCGCAAATGGATGTCCATGTAAAGAAATAAAGAAAGCATTTTGCTGAATACTGTTCTGAAACCATGCCATATCCTTGCATAATTTTAATGAGAAAGTTACTGATATTTATAAATTAAACATAATTAATCAGATAAACTTGCATAATTCATTGTATAAACCAGGCAAAGTTATTGCAATATTTTCAAAACTTATTCTGAAATTATTACAATTTTAAATATAATCTTGCTTAACTTAATAATATGTTCTATATATTTTCAAACCAAACATTAAGTATATAAATAATATTTTCTATTATCTTGCATGATATTGAATATAAAAAGAAAAAAAGAATTTTCAGGATTTAGCAAAGACGAAATAAAACTTTTAAAAAAACTTAACACTCCAAGCAAAATACAGGATTTCTTGAATTCCATAGAAATAAATTTCGAAGAAAATGGAAAAGAAACCTGCAGGTCGCCGATTAAAGTGTTAAGAACAGGAAAAGCTCATTGCATGGAAGCGGCAATGTTCGCTGCAGCTGTGTTAAGATTTCATGGTTATCCTCCTTTAGTTATGAGTTTTGAAGCAGCACACGGAGATGAAGATCATGTTATAGCAGTTTATAAAAAGAAGAATCATTGGGGAGCAATAAGCAAAACAAATCATGCTATATTAAGATACAGAGAACCTGTGTACAAAAGCCTGAGAGAACTTGCAATGTCTTACTTTCACGAATACTTTCTTTTTGCGGATGGAAAGAAAACACTAAGAAAATACTCAAATCCCGTTAATCTAAAAATGTTTGATAGCTCTAATTGGATGTCCTCCGAAGAAGAGCTTTGGTATATTAATGATTATCTATGTAAGATGCCGCATAATAATATCTTAAGCAGATCTCAAATAAAAAACCTAAGAAGAGTTGATCCAATTGAAATAAAAGCTGCTAAACTCCTAGAATTCGATGATCCGAGAGGGGAAAAGGGTTTGCCTTGATTAAATTATCCTTCCAACTCTAAATAAGCTTCCTTCCTATTAGGATCAAAAAAGAAGCTTAATTTACCTTGTAAAAGAAAATCTATTCCTAGAATAGTTGGTGGAGGAGTTCCTTTAATCAACTTTACAGGAATTTGAATATCTAAAATCTTAAACTTCTTACCACTAATCATTAATTCAGCTTCAGGTAATATTCTTGTTTTTATTTGTGCTCCGCCAATATTAAGCTCTTTATACTCTCCTACAAGTTTTCCTAATTGTATTTCAGAAATTCTCATTCTTTGTATATCTCCTCCACCTAAAATCGTAGTTGGACTGCCTGTATCAATTATAGCACTAACAACACCAAAGATTTTAGGTATTTCAGATTTAATATAAACCGTAACTATTGGACGTAGTCCACCAGCAAAGAATTCAACACGAACTGGAATTTTCATCAGAATAAAATTATAGTGCCTTCTGGATAAACATATTCTATTACTATATAAGCTGGATTTCTGCCTTTACTTTCAACTTCCTTAACTACCATATTAAAGTCTACACCTGAAGCTATAACCTCCTTATTTTTTATAGCAACAAACTTGCCAATAAAATTCTTCTTTCTTAATAAAGAAACATTTTCATAAAACCATTTGCTATCCTCTTCAAATTCGCTGATTTCATTTGATAATTGAAGGTTTTGAGAGCTCATAAAATATCTAAATATATATCATATTTAAAACTTACGCTTAAAATTTGGTTATTTTATTATAACTGTCTACATCTGCAAGTTGCCATCTCGCCTCTTGAAGTCTATTAAGAGAATAAAAAATCCCCCACCCAGACATGAAATTCGCCAAAAAGAGGGCAAAAAATAGGGGTTTAATGTTTATCCCAGTTTTAGCCTGCTTTTATGAACTGCTAAATATCTCCTAATAAAATAAGAAATAAACGCCTCTTCATCTTTCTGCAATGCTTTATAGTATGATTTTCTCTTTGTATACTCAATAATTAGCATAGGATACCCAGAATACCAAAGAATATGATTCATTAATAATCTGCCAATTCTTCCATTTCCATCACCAAAAGGATGAATTTTCTCAAAATGATAATGCACCCTTCCAGCTAATTCAACAGGATTTATCTTTTTATTAGTCTCTAAAAACTTAAATAAATGATTCATCAAACTTTCAATTTCCTGCCAATCAGGAGCTAAATGCGAGCCAACCCGAACAAGATAATCTCTATATCTGCCAGAGATATCTGACTTTGTTTCTCTAAACATTTCTCTGTGCCATTTCAGCAATAATTCTTTTGAAATTTTTTCTTTTTTATCAAGCATATTCAAAAAAACTTTGCTATGTGCTTCTGTTTCTCTGACATCCCTTAAAGATTTATTTGGGGCAATTTTATCATGAATAATTCCCCTAGTTTCTTCTAAAGTTATTGTTGAACCTTCTATAGCATTAGTATTATATGTAAATGCAATAGATATTTCCTCCTTTTGTTTTTGCTTTACACTTTCCGGAATTCTTTTCCACTCTAATTGAAAATCTTTTTTAATTAATTCAAGTTTTTTATATAAATTTTTTTCAAGTTCGCTTCTAAAGAGATTAGTTATTTGTTCAATATTTTTAGGTATTTCTGTTCCAAGATATTTTTCTTTTTTCTTAATTCTGCCCTTTTCTCTATAGCTGTGTTCTAAATAATAATATGGCTTGCCTTTAATCTCTTTTTTCTTTATATTTACCATAAATATTATTACCCCTACATATTTATAAATGTTTCGTTTTTTAACTTATTGTAGGGGTAATTTACTAGAAGTATAAAGTCCCTTCCCCCTAACCTGAATGAAAGTGTTTAAAAATCAAAAAATTCTCCAATAGTCTCATTAAGAAATTTCACTTTTGCGCTATCTGGAAAAGTTACGTTGTTAAAATGCTCTTGTTTCAATTCTTTATCTAAACTTTTTTCTGCCTCTTTTATTATTTTTTGTTTGTCATAAATATTCCAGTTGTATTGGATAATGTATTCAGATAATTGCCCCCTATAATTATCTATCTCACTTAACATGTGATTTATTGATTCTGGCATGTTTGTATATTTGACAAGAATCTTATGCGCAGTTGATTTTCCAATTAAATTAGCAATTAATTTGATAACTCTATCTTTTCCCATAAATTACCTCCTATCTGCTTTCTTGTATCTTTTATCAAATTTTTTAAATAATCTAAAGAATATTTTAATTCCAATTTAGACTGCAGGTTATTTCTTAATCTTTCTACTAAATTCTTGCCTAATTCATTATATAGGGATTCTTTCAATTTTGAGTTATCAATAATTTTATTAAGCAAAAGCCTGACAAGAATAACATTTCTTAAAGCATAATAAACTTCATTTCCAGTAGGTTTTGAAACAGGAATATCACTCCAGTCTAGTTTCATCCTAAGGTCTATATTATACATTTCAATCTTATTAGGTATCTTTATATTTCCATAAATTATCTTATGGTCCTTTAATTCATAAATTAAAGTAGGGCTGTTTTTGTAACTTTTAATCAAGTTGTCTTTGCTGATTATCTCAATATCAGAGGCTATTAAATTTTCTTTTAGTCTATTTTTAATTTCTTTTATTATTTTATATTTCTCAATCTCATGTGAATAAACTTTGGATTTTGTTACAACCATTATATCAATGTCATTATATTCATGATAATTTGTTTGAACTGCTGAACCATAAAGGATTATAGAGTCTACTTCTTTGATATTGCTATTTATTATCTTCACAATTTTATTTTCAATTAATATTGAGTTTGGATTATATTCAATTTTGTCTAAGATTTTTCTAGAGTCTATTAAAGAAATCTCTCTTAATTTAGGTCTTATTGCTCTGCTTAATCTATTTCTTTCTATCTGACTAAGCTTCTTATTTAATAACCTTTTTTCAATTATCTTCTTTTCTTTGTCTGTTAATATTTTTACCATAACACTAATTAGTGTTATAGTATATTTAAATGTTTCGATTCTCTTTTATTTTTAAAAATAAAAAAATCCCCCCACCCAGAATTGAACTGGGGATCTCTCGGGTTCTATAAGTATTCGGCTATTAGGGTTTCATAGGATCATCCAATGACTCTCCACCTTAGCAATATAAATGCTACAGCCGAGCGCTCTACCACTAAGCTATGAGGGGATTCAACAATCTAAAAAAGAAGAGATTTTTAAACATATCGTTAAGAATAATGTTTTGAAATCATGCCATATCTATACATAATTTATAGGGAGTAAGTGTCTAATCATATCACTCTAATTTTAACTTAAAATAAAGCTAAATTTTCCTAAATAAAAGGAAAGTTTGATAAAGAAAAACATTGGTTGTCTTTATTATTTTATATTGCGATATTTTCAGAACTCCCTTATTCTCCTTACAAAATAGGTTAAAATCATTAAGAAGTAACTTTCGCTTTAATCATTTTTAAAATGCTTTCAGGAATATCAACATCAATAGTTTTTAAAGGGTCATTGCTCTTCTGCACATTAAAAATAGCATAACCTTTTACCTCTCCTGTTTTTTCATCAATTCTGACAAAAGTATCTTCTCCTATTTTCTCATAGTGAGATTCTGTTGGTTCTCCGAATCTTATTTCAAGATAATCAGATTCCACATCATAATATATATGTAATTTTGGAGCCATTTTATTGTATTTTTGAAGTATAATGTGCTGCAAGAACTAAGCATCTATCTCCAAGGGAAAACGCATATTAACTTTTTGCAGGACTTCTTTTAGAATTCTTGATCTTTTTTTAAAACCCAAAATGCCTATACTCTTTATCTCATGAGTTTCTTCATCCTTTGTAATAAAAACCCCGTTTTCAATTTCTTCAGTATATTCATTTTCGGGCGAAAGACCAAAAGTTATCTCTAAGAAATCTCCTTCTTCATCATAATAGATATCATATGTTTGATTTTCCATTTTATTTATTTTATTTTGTTGATAAAATATACTGAAATAACGAAGCCGTCGCCATTTAAATATTTAACTATAGTTAAAAGATATTTATTAAGTTTTACATTTTTAAAATGTTTATAATAATATCTAACATTTACATCATTACTATAGCTAGTTATCTTATCTGGATATTTTAAAGTTTCTTCTATCTCTTTAAGATAACCTGTTAAAGAAGGATGTTTTTTCATAATATGCCTCCATTGCTTTTCAGTTAAGCGTATTCTTCTTTTAGTTTTATCAATAACTTCAAGAATATTTTCCATAAAACTATAAAATAATTTTGTATTTATAAAACATTCCTAGAAATTTCTATTTTCCTTATCCTCAACAATCTTCCTTGGCTCGTTTACAAAGAAAACTCTATTTGATTTTGCATGGCCTGGTTTTCCATTTAATTCATAAACCGCTGTTGCAGAGGGTATCTCAAACTTGCCAACAACATTAAGCTTGGAATACATTAAATAAGAAAATATCCTTTCCTCTCCTTCAATTAACTTAGGAATATCCCATTGAATTCTTCCAGAAGTTTCATCAACTCTTGTCAGAGTAGGAGAGCTGAATTTCTCGTAAAGCTTGACAATTCCTGGAAGCTTGTCATAAAGAGTTACTTTTTCAACAAATCTCCTTGCTTTTACCTTTATTGTTACTCTCAAAGCAAATTCATCGCTCTTGGTCTTGACATAATTTATTTTTTTCTTAATGATAACATCTTGTCTTGTATACCAATAAATCAAGAATACAATGATTACAATAAAAATAACAATTATCAGTGGAAATGTCCAGTTTGTTGTTGCCATAACACTTAACTTTTCATCAGGATTCAATTCTTTCTGCCAGGTATAATAAATAAAAAATCCTTTTCTTTCAATTCTGCTAGGCTCTAAAGAAAGTGTTGTAAACAATCTTGAAATAACATTTTTATTAATGGTTATCTCTGCAACACTTGGGATATTTCCTTCATTTAATTTTTCAATTATAACTTTTCTAATAATTGCCCCGCTTTTCTGTTCATTCACAGAAAGTCCGGTCTTCTCAAGTATCTTTAGCGAGCCGTCAACTGATTCTGTTTTCCCATTGATTGAATAAGTTGCCCTGATATTATACGCTCCAGCAATGAGTTTCTTAATTTTATCATTGTTTATTGGAATACTTGTCTCATACCTTTGATAAGGAACTAGATTAACTGTTTCTTTTTTATCGTCAAAAAATGAAGATGAAAATATAGTCTCCAAATTATTATAGTTTATATTCTCCAAATTATAAAAATAAACTTTAACATTATTAGAGGAAGGATTAATATTCTCTGATTTAAGCTCAAAAGCTTTTCTAAAATCAACAAGTTTTATAACCGCCTTGGCTTGAACATTATCACTTCCGCTTTTTTCCTTAACATAAAAAGGAACAGTCACATAACCCACATTATCTTCCATTGGCCCAAACGGCAGAAATTCAACATCCAGCGTTTTACTCTCGCCTGCAGACAAGTTAATTTCATTGGGATTTATCATAAATCTTTCAAATGCATAAATTTCAAGATTAAGATTTCTCGGTTCATTATTTGTTATAATCACGGTAAAAATAGCCGGCTTTCCATGATCATTAACAATACTATCCGTAACAGGTTTTGAGCTTACAGTAACAGCAAGTGCGCTGACAACAAATAAATTGAACAAAAGAGATAAAATTATCACAGCCATTGCAAAAATCAAAAAAATGCCTCTTTTTTTACTTTTCATCTTTATAATAGCCATAAAATGTGGATGTTATATATAAATATTTTGCTGTTCTTTTACTCTTTTAGAGTGAGAGACATTTAAAGTTCTTTTACAAGAACTTTAACATTTAAAAGGAAGTTTCATAAAAGAAACCATTGGTGTCTTTTATTATTTCATGCCCTCAACAGTCAAGAAAGCCTTAACCTGTTCAGTTAAACTGTCAACATCACCATATAGTTTAATTTCATACTGCTTTATTCTCCCCTCAACAATATATCTGTCGTAGGTTCCTCTTAAAAACTTGGTAAACGGGCTTTTTTCCCATGTTGAGCCCCAGTCCTTTACAAGATTTCCAGTAATTTTCAGCTCAAAATTTCCTTTATTCATCTTAACTTTCTTTCCATCCTGCTCAACCTCGACATTTGTTAATCCAATAATCCTCCAGCTCAGTTTCATTTCATTTTTAAAATAATCAGAAACCTTTTTAGTTGCAACCCATTGAATCTCAACTTTTTTAGCATCTCCCGTAACTTCTTCAATATATTTTCTCTCTTCAACAGTATAATCCTCTTCATTCAGCCACCTATACACAAACTGATAAACTTCCTTAAAATCAAATATCCCTCCTCTTTTTATTTTTTGCTCAATAATCTTATCTTTTTCTGACATAAAGTAATAACATCAAGAGTGTATTTAAATATTACGCCAAGAGATTCTGTTAACGTGACATCCTCTGAAGCTTGAAAGCTTCAGCTTCCAATTCAAATTTTTAATTTAGTCTTCCATTATCCAAACGGTTCCATGATGCGCATCCTGATTTCT
>JAGVWP010000020.1 GCA_018304985.1 Candidatus Pacearchaeota archaeon | reverse complement strand
TGCTAAAGCAGATGTTCCTAGAAAGTATTTGGGAAAGCGAGTTTATGTGATAATTACAAAAAAGAAAATTAAAATGTAAAGCTTAACTTAATGACATTGACCTCTCCCCTTCAATCCAATATTTTATATCTCCACCATTAAATTTAGATTTTAATTTCTTGTTTAAATAAATAGATAACTCAAAGTAATTCCTTAATTTTAATCTCTTTAAAGATTCCTTAAATAAATTTACTCTAAACTCTTTATTTACCAAAATATATAATTTATCTTTAGGAAAATCAGAAATTTTTATTTGACTCATTAATTAGTTAAGAATTAATCATATATAAACTTTATTATATGACATTTTCCACAACTATTTTCTTGCTCTATTTATTGCTTCTTTTCGAAGGAAGTATAATGGCAGTTTCCACAGTATAATCTGTTGTTTGCTTCCATTAAGAAAATTCCTGCTCCGCATCTTGGGCATGTTTTGCCCCTGATTATTTTATTTCCCTCTATTTTATATTTAGCATATTTCTTACTGGTAGGCTTGTTCTTATGTTTTTTCTTTCCTGTTTTCCCTGCTTTTTTCTCAGCCATTATAAAAATAAAAAGAACCTTAGGTTCTTTTTATGACATCTCCCCCATAGTTTAATTTTCATTTTTATTAATATCATTTGTTTTCTCCTTTATCTTTTTCACTCTGTGCTTTTTTTCTTGCTTTTCTTGGTATAATTTCAAATTTAGATTTACCCTCTGGAGTATTATATGCTTTTGCTGAGATTATAAATATTCTTTTTCCGTATTCAGATCCTATTTTTTCTATAACGATGTTTTCTTCGGGCTTTTTTAATTTTTCTGCAAGTAATTTAATTGTTTCAATTTTTGATGGTGTTTTTTCTATTTCCCACTCTGCGATTATCTCTTCCCGGCCTAATACAGTATTTTTTTTGGTTTCTAATATTTTCATTATAAAGACAACCCCTGGTTTTCTTTATGAAACTTTCCTCTTACATGCCCAAGATTTTCTTTATGAAACTTTCCTCTTAAATTTATTTTACTTATCATTTTTATTTTTTAGAACAATTATTTTGCTTTTTGAATATAATCCCCCGCTTTAGTAATATTCAGGTTTTTTGCAAACTCTGATTCTTCTGGATTAAATATAATTACTCTGCCCCTTAGTTTTTCAAGGGGAATTTTTTCTAATTTTTTCATTTTCTTTGTCGGTTTTTCATCTATCTTTTCAGATTCCTGAATATCTTTATTCATACTCTCTTCTACTATTTCTTCATTTTCCATTTTTATTTCTTCTTTCCTTTCTTTTTAGGTTCTGATGCTTTTTCAATATCTTTAACAGCTCTTTTTTGCTTCCTTTTTTCTTCTTCAACCCACTCAATTTTTCCTAACCCAGGCTGCCTCATTGTAAGCCCTATTTTTGGCTCACCTAATTTGTAACTTACCGCAACTATTCTTGCAATACACTCATCGCCTTTTTTAAGGCTTTTTTTACCAGATTTTCCTATTAAACTGTTTGTTTTTGAAAAGCTTACATAGTCATCCATTGTTTGGCTTATGTGAATCATTCCTTGTATAGCTCCAAGATCTATAAAAGCTCCGAAATTTGTTATTTCAGTTATAATTCCGTAAGTAAGTTCCTGCATTTCAGGTTTCCAGACAACAAGCTTGAAAACTGACTTATAATATGCTGCTCCGTCGCCAGGGATGATTATTCCTTCTTCAATATTTAATACTTCTGCTACAGCTACAACCATTCCAAGATCTTTATCAAAATGATTTGTATAAGTTTCTTTCAACTGCGTTTCAACAGCTTCTTTAGTTGGAAGGCCAAAAAGTTTTGGTTCAACTCTTATAAAATCTTCGACTTCAATTAGGTAAAACATGTTTAAAGATAAAACAATTTATTATGTATAATAAGTGGTAAATTTAGGTTTATAAAGATTGCTCTAAAAGGAAGTTTCTCTATAAAGAGCCTATAAGTGGAATTTTTTGTTATATAAATATTTAAAAGAGGATAATTTTTATGGTTTTATGGCAGAAGCTTATGCAGATCTTAAGTTATATTTTGGAATTGTTAGTGCAGATGGGTGTAGAGAAGGTAGATTTGATGTTAGTAAATTAGATAATGAATATTTTCAACGTAGATTTAATAAAGCAATGGATACCGTTACGATGTATTTACAACCCGCTTTTCATTTTGGTTTTAGGATAGGTTCAAATCCTTTTGTTAGCACAAGAGAAGAAGCCGATTTTCTCATTGCATATTGTGTTGCAAATGTTGAAGGAGCGAACCCAGTAATTTCATTATATGATTGTATCCATGGTAAAATTAGATTTCATCAACTTCTTAGATTCAATGGGTGGATCAGAGAGCGAGAAAAAGAATTGATTGAAAAAATAAAAGGCCCTGGTTTTAAACCAAAATTTTATAAAAGAGAGGAATTAGAAATGCACTTAAGAGTTGATCCTAATAGTAAATATCTTATAAAACGTTTTCAAGATGCAGAAGAAGAAAAATGGAAAGAAAGTTTGAGCTGGGTAATAAATAATTCTTTAAATAATTTAGATACTAATTAAAATTAATTAAGGTTAAATGTACTCTTAGTAATTTTTATCCTGTATTTCAATTCTTTTTTTATTTCTTATTGTTAAAAATTTTGTTTTTTGATTTTTTATCCTTTTTTTCAGGTTTCTATCAAGTGTTGCCAGATAAAAACTTTCATCGTTATTGGAATTCAAGTATTTTGCTACCCCAAGATCAACATTTTTTGTTTTTATATCTATTATAAAAACCAGATTCTTTTTTATTAAATCAAGAGAAAGCTTTGCTGCTGTTTTTTCTGTTGTATTAAGAGATTTTTTTATTAATAGCTTATTAAGTTCATCTAAGACCTGCTGCGGAATTATTATTGCTGTGTTTCCAAACTCTTTTTTCAGTTCTGAAAAAAGATCTATTTTTTGCTTTGTACATGTGAGGATAAAATTTGTGTCCAGCAATATTTTCATATCTATCTTAATTAAAGCTAATATTTAAATAATTACTTTTCTTATTAGAATTATGCAGGAAAAAGAGCATGTTTTAGAGGTATTGCAGAATACTAAAAAGGCTGCAAGAAATGAGGATATTATTGAATTAAAATCTTTAAGCGACCAAACTATTCACACTGCTTCTATTGAACAAGACAGTGATAATGTGATAGTTGCTGTCGTAATATATGCCTTAAGCAAATTAATTGAGAGAAAGTCCAGGTATATGGCTAAAGATTACCAGGAGTATATAAATCATTATACAGTTATGATTGACGAGTTGATTGATTCTATTAAAAAAAATGATCCTAAAAGGTTTCAGCAGCATCTTAAGGAAATAATGTCTGGCAGCGGAAAATTATCGGAGCATTTGAGAAGGACTATTGAAGATTTGTTTAGGAAGGCGAGAATTAACAAGGCTTCAAAAGTTTATGAGCACGGATTGTCAATGGGAACAACTGCCAAGCTGCTTGATATTTCTTTATGGGAACTGGCTGAATATTCCGGCCAGACTGGAATTGCTGATGTGCCCTTAACCCAGACAATGGATGTTAAAAAAAGATTAAACATTGCAATGGAGATGTTTTCATGATGAAAGCGGTAATTTTTGATTCGGGAGCATTGATAACTTTGTCAATGAATTCTATGCTCGACATAATAAGAGAGCTGAAAAAGAAATTTAATGGCAAATTTTTGATAACAAAAGAAGTTGAATACGAATCAGTTATAAGGCCGATGCAGATTAAGAAATACAAGCTTGGAGCTATGAATATTAAAGCGCTTATTGATGATAAAATTCTTGAATTCCCAAATGTTGTGGGTGCTTCTGAGAAAGAAATAAGCCTTAGAACAAAGGAACTGATGAATGCTGCAAACTCTGTTTTTCAGGCAAGAGACAGGAATCTGCATTTGATAGATGTTGGAGAAACGTCATGTGTTGCGCTTAGCTCTTTATTATATCATAAAAATATCCAAAGTGTAATTGTTATAGACGAGAGGACAACAAGGATGCTTTCAGAAAAACCTGAAAACTTGCAGCAGCTTATGGAAAGCAAGCTTCACACTAAGATTATGCGTTTGCCATTAAAAGATCATGCTTTCAGGGAAACAGAATTTATACGCTCTGCAGAACTTGTTTATGTAGCTTACAAAAAGGGGCTTGTAAAAAATAAAAGCAAGGATATGCTTGATGCAATGCTATACGGAGTTAAGTTTAAGGGATGCTCTATTTCCAATGAGGAAATTAAGGAGATTGAGAAGCTTTAAATTAATTGAAATTTTCAATTATAAATCCTTCAACCGGTTTTTTATCAATTAAAAGTTGTGCAGCATATTCCACATTTTCAGGTATACCAAACGCAGGATTATTTCTTAGAATTTCTTTTATTAATATCTCTTCCATGTTTTGTGGTCTGCTATTACCATAGGATTCGCGGAATTGAGAATGAAAATCTGCTATTGATCCTATAGGTATTAGTTCTTCTTCATTTTCTCTCCTATATAGATAATAAAGAGTGAAACAATTTCTTTCTCCGATTCTTGTTATATCATAAAATAAACTTACTCTTTCTTCTTTTTGTTTCATAATCTTCTTTGTATTTTTGGGTATTTAAGCATTTTTAGCTTTTAGTTATACTTATAAACCTGTTAATTTTTTATTTGATATAATTGGAACTGTAGTTAAAAGGCAGAATTTTCGGCTCCAGAGTAAAAAGAACCATAGGTTCTTCTTACGACATCTCCTTCAAGGGAATTAGGAGTACATCTCCTTCAGGAAGATAAGAAGAACATCCCCTCAAGGAAATGTAAAATAACGGAGAGACCGAAAGATGGGGGTTCGATTCCCTCCAGTTCCATTCAATTTTTGACTGGGGTTCGATTCCTCCTGGGCCCATTTTAATTAAGCTGAAATTTAATACCATAATGCTTAAAAAACAATTTTTCTTATTTTATTGGCTAAAATGGATAGAGATACAGCAAATATTAGAATTGAAGAAAGGGTTTATGAAAAAATTGATGATCTTGCTGAAGAATTAAGACTTGACGTTCCATATTATCCCCATGTATATTGGATTAATAAAAAAACTAGATTTAAAGATCTTAACCTTTCTAGGAGATATTTAGACGATTATAGATTTGCAAGGAGCGGCAAGAACATTTTTTTATCCACAACTAATGTTATATTAATTGGCAGTAATCATGTAAATAGTATCTCTGAAGAATCCGGACATTTTTTACATTTTACAAATTCTAGCAGTTATACTTATAAAAGATTATTTGAAGATTATTTTAGTTTTGAGGTTATTTCGGAAATATTGGGTTTCTTTTGTTCAAAACTTATAAGTTCTTCAAGAAGTCCGTATTTAAAATATAATTTTGAAGAAATGCCTGACGATCCTGAAGATATATCTGAGTTTTTAAGAGATGTTTTTGGCACAATTAGTAATTTAGAAATTGATCCCGCTGCCGATGATTTAATTCATTATGAAGGATATAAATTAGGGGATAGGCTCTTTTTAGATTATATTGATGGAAGAGTATCTTTAAGAAAAATTAAACATTTATTACAACATGATTTTAAAAAAAGAGGCGAGGCATTTAAAGAATTTATAAATCTTAGGGATAGACTTAATTAACCCTTTATTTTACATAAGATTTAGATACTCATATTTCGTTTATTTTTAATGCAAGATAAATTTTTTCAGTTTAACAGAAGAAAAAAACAGCAGTTCATGAAGAATGATCGAAGTTTGAAGCAAAGTATTGATAATAGGATTAAGGGCTTGTGCGATAAAATCAATAAAAATAAGAATTATTATACGACTTCGTCTTGCTCTGGAAGGGTTTTATTGTTTAGGAATATTAAAGAGAAAAGAGATGATGTTATCATTTATTCTTGGCATAATGCGGTTAAGCTAAAAGAATTAAATAATGTGTTGAGAAAGATAAAAACAAAAGAGCTTATTTATTTCAAGCAAGATCCGTGTATTCTTCATGTTGCTTGCAGAAATTTAGAAGATTCACAGAAACTTCATGATGTTGCAAAGGAGACTGGCTGGAAAAGGTGTGGGGTAATTGCAAGTGGAAAGAGGTTTGTTGTTGAGTTAAATGGAACAGAAAGATTAGAGTTTCCAATTATTTATTATGGCAAGATGTTGGTTGATGATAATTTTTTAAAGATAGCTGTTAAAGAAGCGAATAAGAAACTTAAGGAAAGCTGGAACAGGATTGATAAGCTTGAAAAGGCGATATAATAATAAAAATTTATAGAGTTAAGTTGCTTTACTTAGATTAGTATAATAAGATTCTTTGTAAGTTTTAGTAATATTTACTTACACCTTAATTATTCTGCTTCTTCCGGTAAACATTGTGATCTACACTGTTCTTTTTGTGTTTTTGCTGTAATCTTGCATTCTCTCTTAGCAGAATTTGCAGCTGCTTTACATTCTTTGCTTGTTTGCACAGCTGTTTTTATACACTGCTTTCTTTCCCCTTTATCCTGAATTAGCTTGCACTGTTCTAAGGCTGTTTTTCTTGCTTCATTGCAATTATGCGTGGCATTAACAAATGCTTTGTTACATTGTTGTGTTGCATTTGTAAAGGTTTGGCTGCAGGATAGGACACATTGCCTTAATTCAGAATTTCCCTTTTCCCCACTAGGCTTTGCACTTACCATGAATAGAAAGGTTATAACTATTGCAGATATAAATAAAACTGCCAATAACGATTTAATTTTCATATTTTCTAAATAACTGAGAAGTATATAAATATTTATTGTGGTGATTATAGTATATTTTTATATAGATTTTAAAAGTTCTTTTGAAATCACACTATAACTTGACCTAATTCTAAAGTGCAATATGTTAATCTTTATTCTTTGAGTAACTTTAACTTGAAGCTATTTATTTTTAATAATTATTTTTTATATTTTCAAAAAATATTTCGTTAATATTATAACTGATCAAAAACTATTCTTCAAATGGGCTGTCATGTGAAGCCATATTGTGAGCTTTCTTGTAAATGTCATATACATTGAAACATGCTTCTGATGCGGAATCTGCTGCAAGAGCCCTCATTATTCCTTCAACATAGCTATCTTTTTTAACATCTTCAATTTTTATTTCCTTAATTTCCTCTTCTTTTTCTTCTTTTTTGTATACTGTTTTAAAATTAAAAAGCGCTGAAAAGGGATTTGTATCTTTTGATTTTCTTTCTTCCTCCTCCTTTTTATCAACATCCTTTTTATTCAGAAAGTAATCAATGTCTTTTTTCATTTCATCTAGGCTTTCTGTTGTTGATCCTTCTATTAGTTTTAACATATCTTCAATATCTGATTTTTTTAGTTCCTGTTCTAGCAAGTCAAGTTCCTCTTTGTTAAGTGCATAGGCTTGAAATTTTACATTTGCTCTTCCTCCAAATGTATAGTGCTGACCAACTTTTTGAGGTATTCCTCTGAAAGAGAAGTTGACTAATACGCATGAGAAATAGTCTCTTTTAGGTTTTTTTATGCCATTGGGCATTTGCTTAGAAATTAATGCATCTTTAAAATCAATTTGGCTTTTTCCGAAAATTGTCAGTTCAAGCCATAAAGTGTTAAATGCAGTTACAACCGCAGGGTTTCTACCTGGCTCTTTCATTTCTAACTGAGAAGCAGCTTTTAAATATGGTTTTACCCAGCGAGAGTATAATTGAAGCATGCTAACCTGGCTTTTCAGATAATTTTTTTCAATATTGAATCTTTTTCTTAGCTCTATTTCGCTTAAGTCTTTCCATTTAAGAAATTCATCTATTCTTGGCTCTAAAATTCTTTTAACTCTATCATTTAGATCCATATTCTTAACATCTTCAACAGAATTTGCAATCATAAAAGCGTCCCTTAATGTTACAAACTGCAGATTTCCTGAAGCAAGAGCATTAATACTTCCAACCCCTCTTTTTATATCAACATTATCCATCCATATTTGTTTTAATGCAAGCAAGCCCGCTTCTGCTTTGTTTTTATCTTTTGATTTTGCATCATCGTAATGCGCAAGCCTTATTTCAAAATCCTTTAAATCATAAACAATATTTACAATGCTTTTTATTACAGTATTTACTGTTCCCATTGCTTCTGTAACGTTTTTCTGCAGAATATTTTTCTTTTGGCTTAGCTCTGAAAAATGGCCTCCGCCCGGAGATGAAGAAAAATTATCAACCAGTTTTTCAACTTTATTTCCAAATAAATTGTTCATCATGTCAACTATCCAAAAATAAACAGGTTCTAGGGTCTCTGATGGAGAATCATAAACAAGCTCAAATTCTGCTACTGGCTTGTTTTTTTCTTTTCCAGTTTTTTTGTTAACAGATGTTCCCAGGGTCTTTGCCAGTATACCTTCTATGATTTCATTAGGTGTAGCCATGTTCTTATCTCTTTTTTATATTATTATTCAGGGAAGGAATTATTTAAACCTTTTTAGAGAGTTAGATATTTAAGAATGATTTTAGATTTTCCAAACCCCGTTTTCCTGCAGAATTCTGTTATCAACAATGATTTTGGCTTTTTTCATTGATTTTACAATATCCCAATGAAGAGCTGAATCATTTCCACCGCCATTTTCCCTGTAAGCCATGCCTAAAGCCAGATGTATTGTGCCGCCTATTTTTTCATCATATAAAAGTTCTTTAGTGAATTTGGTTATTTTTGGATTACATCCAATGCCGAATTCGCCCAGATAAGATGAATTTTTATCAATATTCAGCATTTCTTTTAAGAACTCGTGATTTTTGCTTGCTTTTGACTCTATAACTTTTCCGTCCTTGAATTTTAATTCAATGTCTGTGACTTCTTTTCCACTTCTAATAGCAGGATATTCGAATTTTATCCAGCCATTAACTGAATTTCTTATTGGGGCCATGAATATTTCTCCTCCAGGCATGTTTTCTTCGCCTTTGTCTGCAATTGCTTTATCTCCATGAACTAGGAATTTTAAATCAACATTTTCTCCTATTAAATGGATTTGCGAATTTTTCTTGAATTTTGATTTAATTTTATCCATTTTTTTGCCGAGAGTTTTCCAGTCCTGAAGACAGGCATTAAAAACAAAATTTTCATATTCAACTAGGTCCATTTCAGCTTCCTGCGCTAAAGCCTGGCATGGAAAACCTACTGTGCAACGTCTTATTTTATTCTTTTGATTAACTATATAGTCTGAGATTGGGTCAATTATTTTTTCTCTTGCAGCTATTTTTTTGGAATCTGCATTTGTGAGTTCCTTTGTATTTGCTGTAGTGATTATTCCTATATATTTCTGGGCTTTTTTGACAGTATAATCCCATTCTTCAGGAAATCTTTCAATCTGATGTTTCTTGGCATATTTATAGAAAAAAGGAGTTAATCCTGGAAGATTTACTCTAAGAATTGGGTGAGCTCCTTTTAGAATAACTTCTTTATATAATACAGTTATAAAATCCTGCGCTTCTATTCCTCCCGAAATAATCACTTTTTCGTTTGGTTTTACGAAAACTGAGTAATCTACCAGAAGTTTTGCTAATTGTTTTGTTCTTGGGTCCATTTTACATTCTGCTTGAATTCTTGAGGTTTATAAAACTTGCTGTTTTACTAGATTTTTGAGATATATAAATATTTTTATAAGTAATTTTGCTGGCATTTTTATGAAAATTGCAATATGCTTAAGCATGACTTTTTCTCCAGAAATACTGGAGCTCGGAAAAGAATTAAAAAGATTGGGGCATGAAGTTACTTTACCTCGTTTTACTGAAGAATATGCAACTTTGGAATCAAGAGATAGCATGTATATTGAATCAGCACATCATAAAGTAGAGCATGATTTAATTAGGGATTACTTTGAAATTATATTGGAACAAGATGCTATTTTAGCATATAATAAAACAAAAAACGGGATTGAAAATTATATTGGTGGAAATACTTTTTTAGAAATGGGTTTTGCC
>JAGVWP010000019.1 GCA_018304985.1 Candidatus Pacearchaeota archaeon | reverse complement strand
CCTGCAACCATGATGAAATACCACAATATCTCTCCCTATTTTATTCAATATCCTTTCTATTATATTTATAAACTTTCAGTCCTTATAAGTTATATACAATAAATTGCAGGTAAATATTTAATTTTTACTAACAATATCTAAATCTACTTTAACATCTTGAATTATCTCAGTTTGTGTGATTACCTTATTATACGAAGGAAGTTTATAATTTAACTGGACTATGGACGTTAAATTTAACTGACGAATATATTAAATGAGCCTGCGCGGATTTGAACCGCGGACCCCTGCCTGTCTGAAATTTTTCAGTTTATCAGAATCACCTTTTGTCTAAGCTTTTAACTCTTAACAAAATGCAGTGCTCTACCAGGCTGAGCTACAGGCTCATTACAATTCACAGAATTATATCATTTATAAGCCTTATGACTTTAAAAATATAGTGTATTTCTCCAAATGTTTAGGATTCTTTGGAGCAATTTCCTTAATTGAATTATAATTATATGAATATATGGGCACGTAAATATAATATTAAGATATGTGCCCACATAATCCTTATAAGTCAATTTAAAAATATGGGCACTAATAGATAAATTTATAAATATGTGCCCACATAAATTATTATATGGTTTATCATGAAATAAGAATTATAGATGGAAAAAAGCAAAATTATTTAGTTTATAACAAAAGAAAAGCTGAAAGATGGATTAAAAAAAGTAAGTTCATAGGAAATGGCAATATTCCAAATGATAGGATAAATAAATTAAAAGACGAATTTGAAATAGAAACGATAGCAAGTTTAAAATATCCTTATCTTAATAAAGAACAAGCAAAAGAAATAGAAAAATTAAAAAAAGAATATAATAAAAAAATAGGTTCATTAAGCAAAGAAGAATTTGAACAATTTGAAACGTCATTTTTTACAGAATTAACTTACAATAGCAATGCTATTGAAGGAAGTTCCTTGTCTTTGCAAGAAACATCTTTAATAATTAATGATAATCTTGTTCCAAAGGGAAAAACGCTCAGAGAGGTATATGAAGCAAAAAATCATAGAAAGGCCTTAGATTTCATTAAAGAATATAAAGGAGAATTAAGTGAAGGATTCATATTAAGACTTCATGCAATTATCTTAAAAGATATCTCTGAAAAATTTGCAGGACGATACAGGGAAAATCCTGTAAGGATTTTTGGGAGTGATGCAAGATTTCCAGATTCAGCAGTTGTTCCTCAATTAGTCAAGAATCTAATCTATTGGTATCATAAACATAAAAAAGATTATCATCCTTTTGAAAGGGCTATAATCTTTTCTATGAAACTTGTTACAATACACCCATTTGTTGACGGTAACGGAAGAATTTCAAGATTAATTATGAACTTTATTTTAAGAAAAAAAGATTACCCTTGGATTAATATTTACAATAAACAAAGAGCAGAGTATCTTAAAGCAGTCAGAAAAGCAAATGATGAAGATTATAAGGAAATATTAAGTTTTACAATAAAAAGTTTAAAAGAAAATTTAAAAAGTTTTAAAGTTATAGATTAATTTTATCTCGCCGCAAACTCAAGAATTAATTTCTCATCAGCAAAAGAATATCCTAATAATGGCATCTTCATCTTCAGATTTTTAGTAAAAACCTCTTTATCGGATACAGCTTTAATTTCCAATGCCTCTTCGAAATTTGCTATGTTAATATTTTTTTCAGATTTAACTCCTGGCATAGAAATCTCGTAAACAACTCTATCAGCTAACCTTCTTACATCTGTCTGTGGCTCTTTTCTCGGAAAATTCTTGGCTCTTTTTAAAACATCTTGATCAATTTTTGGAAGCTTAAATTGTTTGCTTGGCTGAATGTTCTGAATACCTTGCATACTTCCAATCTTTGCAAAATTTCCTCCCGTTCCGACAATTTTAATTGGCTTCTGCCCAGGCATGCCTATTGTAATATCAAATCTTGTGAATGTTCTCTCATTTGGAATACTTTTCTTATTTATCTCCCTTCCATCCTTTCTCACTTCTCTATCCAGATCAGACATTTGTTTGGTTAATTCCTTAAGCAAAGGTTTCATCAGCATTTTAAATCCAAAAGGCAATTGCATTCCAAGATTATCAAATTCTTTTATATCATCCCTGCCTAAAAACCCAAAATCCTTATCATTCTCATCGCTTAATTTTCCAGCTCTGGAATTTGCTCCGCAATGCGGGCAGAACTCATATTTTTTGCTTATTTTCTTCCCGCAATTTGTGCATTTCTGCTTAAACATTTTAATTATACCTAAAATTTAGTTTTCATATAAGAAGATTGAAGTTTAAAAATGTTTGGGGAGATAAAAAAATTATTAAAAAGAGAAAAATTATTTACAAGGAGAACTTTTTGCAACTAATTTACCATCAGCATCTACACATAAATAATTATAAGATCCAACAGATAGTGTTTTAAGAAAATTAGATTTAATAATACCTGTCCCATCAATTGAAAAAGTCAACTCGCCATTAGTATTATAAAGATTTAAAACTCTACTAGAAATAGAACTTGCTCCAGAAATCGCATAATTTCCATTATCATCAGAAGAAATATCAATACCAGGAGGAGCATTTAACGAACCAATATGGACCTTTTTAACCGCTAAGTCACCATTAATTTGAACATTTGTTGGTTTCTCTCCTGGAGGACTTTTACTATAATCAATTCCTGAAAGTTTTATCCCGCCTGCTTTATCTGACAAAATCTGCAGTTGACTATCCGCAGAATGCTGTTTTATCTTAGAACCTTGAATTTGCAGTTGTGTATTTCCAAGAATATCTCCTAACCAACAAACAGTATCTGGTTTTCCATCATTACATTGGTCTGCCCAAGGAAAAGGGCTCAACCCCACTTCCTTTGCAAACATTCCAGAATTAACTAAAATATATCCAAACAAAACAACATTTAAAATAACAAGAATTACAACAACAACCATTAAGGCCTTGTATTTTTTATCTGAAACCGCCATATAACACTTTTTAACCCTCTTTTTATAATACTTAACCTAAGAAAGAACTATTTATAAATTTATGGCTTAACAATTGTTAATTCGCGACGGGAAAATTGCCGATTTTTAAGAGATAATTTACTAAATCGATTATTAATTTAAAACTCAAATTAAGCTGCCAGTAAAGCAAGTTAAATTTCTCTAAAGGAGAAATTTAGAATTATATTGATTCAAGATGTTCTGAAATACAACTACATTTTTCCTGATTTATTATAATCATTAATATTGAAGCTCTATTGCTTATGCTTTAATTAAAATTTTGTCTGCTTGTAAATTATAGGTTTACATAAATGATGTTAAATAATGCCTAAGGATTTTTAAGTCAATTCCATATTAATTAAAACTTTCTCCATCTCAATTTCCATTATCTCAAATTTCTTATCATCTATAAAATTCTTTTCTTGAAGTTCTTTTTTTAATTTCTTTAATAATTCCTGCCTTATCTTAGTTTTATCATAAATATTCCAGTTTTCTTTTATAGCCATTTTTTTGGCTTCTTTCAACAGGACTTCGGCATCTTTTGCATATTTGCCAGCATAAATTTCTTCTTTATTAACAATGCTGCCAATTTTATGCCTTAAAGCAACAGCTAAAATATTAGTCATCTCTTGAATAGCCTGCTTTTTGCTCATTTTAGATTATTTATATTTTAAGATCTTATTAATCTTATCCAATTTATTCTTAATAATATTTCTAAGCTTTTCAACTATTTTATCTTCTAATGCTTCATTATTCTTTATATAATTAAATAAAGAATCGCCCATTAGCTCTTTTAATTCAGCCTCAATTTCAAGTGGATTTAATTCTTTATTTTCCAAAAATCTATTTATGGTTATAAGCCGCCTAATAGCATCATAAAAAACACGGCTATTTAGATTAATCTTAAGCAAATCTTCCGGCATCATCAAAAGAAATTTAATATGTTTTTTATCAATTTCACTTTTATTTAATTTATCCCCATTATTAATTTCAAACGGCATATTTGAGATAAAATAATAAAACATGCTTCTTGTTAATGGGCATATTTTAAGCAAATGATTTAATTTATCTCTTGGGAGAATAATTATATGAAATTTAAGCTCAAATTTCTTTATTAAATCATTATAAATTTGTTTCTCATTTGCTTTTTCAGAAACAATAATAATATCAATATCATTATAATCTTCTTTTTTAGTTAAAAATGAGCCAATGATAAATATCTGATTAATCTCTCTAAATTTAATAAGAAAAGAAAAAATATTTTGTATGAGCTTTTCTTTAAATGATCCAAGCTTTTTAGTGTTTTTTGAATAATAAACTCTAATCTTTTTATTAACTAACCTAATTTCAACTAAATCTCCAACTTCAAAAAACTCTTCCATGCTGCTAGGGATGTAGATTTGGTTAAACCTGCTTCCTTTTGAAACCTTGTGTATAAATTTAATATTTTGTTTTTGTTCCATAATACGTATTAAATACGTATTATTTATAAGCTTTTCGGTTAACAATTAAAGCAAGCCAAATTTCTCTAAACGGGAAGTTTATGGGGGCAGTTTAGGCAGTGATTAAAAGAAATTCTTGAATTAATACAGCATCTCTCCCTAATTTATTATAAGCAAGTTGCTAATCTTTAATTAAAATTTTTATATGATTATAACCTAAGATTTTTCACTCATGAAAAATCTTTTCAAACTTTCCTATCTGTTTAGAGGTTATAAAGGGGATATGCATTAAATGAGAAGACCTGAAATTATGCAGTCCGTGATGTTCAAAGCCCCATAAAGGCCTTAATTCTCTTGTTAGCATATGCGGTTTCTTTTTAGTTATTCTTACTTCTTTTATCAGAGGAATAAAAATAATTGTAATAATCAGCCTTAAAACTCCAGAAATAAGGAAAATAAATAAAAATATATTTAATCCAAAAATGCTGGCAATTCCTATTCCATAATTTGCAATCAATCCCCCAAGTGCAGAGCCAAGAAATATTCCAATTCCAGTAAGCAGATTATTATATGTAACACATAAAGCCCTATGATTTTGTTTTGTAGAGTCATAAACAAAATTAAAAGTTGATATTGCAAACCCTCCCCAAAAAATCCCGCCAATTAGGGAAGGAATAAGAATTAAATATAATTTAGAAGTTGAAAACATCCACAATATAGGAACTAGGGGAATAGCAAGACTGCTTACAACAATAACAAATCTATTCCCATACTTATCTGTTATTTTGCCCCAGAAACTATAAGTTAAAATAGAAAAAACACTTGAAGATAAATTAATTATAGTAAACCACGTATAACTTAAGTTTAATTCCTTCAGCATATATACTGTAAAAAACGGTGCAGAAATTGCAACAGCAAAGTACATAAGTGAAATAAATATTGTAAATTTTCCAAAATTAGTTTTCCTCATTCTTCCAAGAAACTGCCAAAAAGAAAAATAATATCCTCTTCTCAATTTTAATGAGGGTTGATATTGTCTGCTTAATAGCCTGCCAGAATAAAGCCTTGAGATCATGCCTATTGAAAATAAAATGCTAAACCCAATAAAAACTAATCCTTTTGTTTTGAATAAATCAAGCAATAATCCTGCAGCAAACATTGAGAAGATGGCAATGCCCTCAACAATTTTATTTCTCTTTGCAAAATACCATCCCCTATGCTTTTCAGGAACTATATCTCCCATCCACGAAAACCATGCCGGCCCTGCAACAGCGCCGATACCAACATGCAAGGAATAAAAAATAATTAATAATAAAGGAAGTAAATTTTGCCAGATATCAAAATAAAACATAACTCCAAGAAGCATAATTGGAATCCAAATCAAAGCCTGAATAATAACTGAAACAATAACAATTTTCTTTCTGGAATATCTCTCCATGAGGTGAGAGCTTCCAAGTTGTGCCAGCGGGCCGATTAAACCAACAAAACTGGATAAAAAACCAATCTGCAAATTACTTGCCTTTAATGCAAGAGCATAAGGAGTGATAAAATAGCTGCTAGTGCCTGTCATGACAGAACTTGCACCACCTTCAAAAATACTTGTTCTCAATGCCTCTTTTTTTGCTTTCTCTATTTCTCTCTCACTCAATCTAACTTTTTTATAAGCCATCTTTTTATAATATTAATAAATAAAAAAGCTATTATAAACTTTGGCTATTAAAAGGAGATATTGATAAGAAGAAACTTGGCATCTAAAAGGAAGCTTCATAAAAGAAACCATTGGTATGAAAAAGGAGAGGTTATAAGAAGAATCATGGGTTCTTTTTATTATTAATAAAAATATCTTTTAAACTAAATTTCCTTAGAAAAAAGTCCTATATCAATTGGCAAATTAAGTTTTATATCATGTAAATTCTTAGATCTCTTTTTGAAACCAAGAATACCAATCCCAACTAACTCATTAGTGACTTCATCTTTAAACAAGGTTACTCCATCAGAAACTTCCTCTCCATAATTGGGCTTAGGCTCGCCTACAAAAATCTCCAAATAATCACTTTCTTCATCATAATACAAATTCATCTGTCCTTTCATTTTAACCAATATTCTTCACAAAATAAGATGTAATAACATATCCTTCTCCATTTAAATATTTAAATATGGCTTTCAAAAATTTTGATTCTTTTCTATCCTTAAAATAACTATAAAATATTGTAATTTTCTCTTCAAAAGGAATCGTTTTTAATGGATTATTTATAGTTTCCTCAATAATATTGTAGGTTTCTAGATTTTAATGATTTTTCCTTATATGGCTCCATCTTTCTATGCGCCAGCCGGGAATTGAACCCGGCCCACGAGATTGGGAATCTCGAATTCTGCCGATAAACTACGAGCGCACAAAACAAAAATATTTATACTCGCAAATATATAAATATTAATGGGAAGATTAGACCTAGAAAAAAGAGGGTATCAATGTTTCAATCATTTAAGAGTTTCCACTGATCCTTGTCAAAGCTGTATTAATAGTGAAGATAATGGATGTTGTCCAACTTATTCTCCAATAAATGTCGGTTCTTTAATTGCTTCAGGAGCAATAATACTTCCAGCAGAAAGAAAATATGAAATTGAATTATAATTCTTTATAGGTTAACTTTATTAATCCTTTTTATGTCGATAATTTATGGTTAAGAAAAAATTTTATATAACTACCGCAATAGACTATGTCAATGCAAAACCCCATTGCGGACATGCATTTGAGAAAACTTTAGCTGATGCTCTAGCAAGATATAAAAGATTGCAGGGATATGATGTTTTCTTTTTAACAGGTGTTGATGAAAATGCACAGAAAAATGTTGAGGCAGCTCAAAAAGCAGGAGTGCCTGTTAAAGAATTTATTGATAGAAATGCGGGTTTTTTTATAGAACTCTGCAAGAAATTAAATATTTCATATGACGATTTTATAAGAACAACTGCAAAAGAGCATATAATAGTTGTTCAGAGAATAATAAAGAAGTTAATAGTCCATGGAGATATATATAAAAGTGTTTACAAAGGTCTTTATTGTATTGGTTGCGAAACATACTATACTGAAAAAGATTTAGTCAATGGAAAATGCCCAGAGCATAATACTGAACCAGAATTAAGAGAAGAAGAAGCATATTTTTTCAAGTTATCAAAATATAAAAAAGAACTCTTAAAAATTATTCCAAAATATGTTATTCCAGATTCAAGAAAAAATGAAATAATATCAAGAGTAAAAAAAGAATTGAATGATATTTGCATAAGTAGAAAAGGAGCAAAATGGGGAATAGATTTTCCAACTGACAAAGATTATAAAATCTGGGTTTGGATTGATGCGCTTATAAATTATATTTCTGGATTAAAAAATAAAGAAAAAAAATTCTGGCCAGCTGATGTTCATGTTGTGGGAAAGGGGATTAATTGGTTTCATGCGGTAATCTGGCCTGCAATACTTTTATCAGCTGGATACAAATTACCAAAAGAACTTTTTGTTCATGGGTATTTAAATATCGGTGGCAAAAAAATGTCTAAATCACTAGGTAATGCCCTTGATCCTTTAGAATTATTAGAAAAATATCCTTCAGATAGTGTGAGATATTCTTTATTAAAATGCTCTATATTTGACGACTCTGATTATTCAGAAGAAATTCTGATTAACAGGCACAACAACGAACTTGCAAATAAATTAGGAAACTTAATATCAAGAGTTTCAACTCTTGCTGAAACACACGGCTTGAAAAAAACACAGAATAAATTAATTAAAAAATTAAAAATTAAAGAAATTGAATCTTACATAAATGATTACCAATTTGATAAAGCTCTAAGTGAAATCTTTGCTTTCATAGATCAATGCAACTTATATATCCAAAACAAAAAACCCTGGGAAGCAGGAACAAAAAACAAACAGGAAATCCTCTATGAATTATCTGATTCAATTAAAGCAATTGCAATCCTTCTCTATCCGTTTATTCCAGAAACAAGCGAGAAAATTGCAAAGCAGTTTAATTTTAATATAAATTACAAGGAAATTAACAAGCCACTGGCAATAAAACCAATAAAAAAATCAGAAATTTTATTCAAAAAAATTGAAATAAATAATAAAACTGAAGAAAAAGATAAAAAAGAAAATATTAATAAGCCAGAATATAATCATAAAGGGAAGTTGATGCTTAAAGAAACCGTAGGTGTCTTAAGCGAAGGTATTGCAACAATGAACACAATAAATTATAATGAATGGGAAAAGCTGGATTTAAGAGTTGGTCAAATAATAAAGGTTGAAGAGATAGAAGGAGCTGGCAAGCTTTACAAACTGGAAATTGATTTAGGAAAACATCTAGGAAAACGAGTTATTTGTGCTGGAATAAAACAGCATTACAAGAAAGATCAGTTAAAAAACAAAAAGATTATACTTTTCACAAACCTGGCACCTAGAATAATAAAAGGAATTGAAAGTAAGGGAATGATTCTAGCCGCAGTTAATGAAGACGAAAGCAGGATTATTTTAATTTCTCCAGAAAAAGATATTGAGCTTGGCAGCAAGATAAGATAAATGCCACCACGAGATATTTAACTTAGGTTAAGGTTCTCCCGTTAAATTTAAGATTTTTATCGACGCTGACTAAAAAGCACTAAAAAAGTTGGGTGTTAAAAATAGTTAAGGTTAAACTCTGCAAAAACAGGCGGTTAAGTGCTCCCCAGACCTGATTTCTATCTTAGCGAGCTTTTATAATTTTTCTTTCTGTGGGACAGATTAGATAATAGACAATACATATTTTTTAATCTCGTCCCTAATTATCCGAGTGTTATTAGTATCCATTTTATGTGGATCCATGATATTCCAGAATACTACTTTGTTAGAATCAAGAAAAAAATTTGGACACAGTTCTTGCTTACACAAGATATAAATTTTCTTAGAATTTTTAACCATATTAACATTAATCATCTTTACCTTCTTTTTTGATATATCCATGCCTTCTTCTTTCATTACTTTTATTATCTCTAAACTTGGTTTAGAATATCTCTCCGGCGTTGTTGGATCCGTTCCTGCGCTGATTGCTTTTGTAAAATGGTTGTAATAAGCTTCAGCCATCTGACTCCTGCCAACATTGCCATAACATACAAATAAAATTTTTTCTATTTTCATTCAAGCAACCATTTCCATAAAGGCACAAATTTAATAATCTCTCCTCCAAATTTTTCTTCTGTTTCATAATCCCAAGTTATAACTATAAGATTTTTACATCTTAGTTTCTTACTCGCCTTAAGTAAAGCATTAATCTCTCTTTCTTTTATTTCTTCTTTTGAATTTATGTAACTTACCTGAATTAAACTCTCTATTTTCTTGTCTTTTTTTATAATAAAATCAACTTCATTTTGTTGGTAATCTTTCCAATAATAAACTTCAAATGAGTTTTCTTTTGCTTTTCTCCTTTGTAATTCAAGAGCAACTTCATTTTCTATAACTTTTCCCCTATTTTCTGAAAATTTGAATCCGATAGTATTCATTAACCCAGAATCAATACAATAAACCTTTTTAGGAGCTATAAATTGTTGTTTCAATTTAAAATCAAATCTCTCTAATCTAAATATTAAAAAAGCATTTTCAAGATATGAAATCCAATTAGATATTGTAGATACATGTTTAATATCAAATATTCTTGCTAATTTGCTGTAAGTTATTTCTCCAGAAGAATTTGTTATAAGATATTTAGCAAGTTTCTTTATTTCTTCTTTTTTAGAAATGTTATATCTCAATAAAATATCTTTT
>JAGVWP010000015.1 GCA_018304985.1 Candidatus Pacearchaeota archaeon | reverse complement strand
GCTGATAGGATTAAATTTTCTTGCTCAAAGCTTTAAATATAAAAATATAGCAGTGGCGTCAGTAATTTTTGTGATATTTAATGTTGTAATACTTGCTATTGTAAGTTGGTTTTATTTTAAGGAAACTTTATCTATCTGGCAGATAATGGGAATTGTATTAGGTTTAACCTCAGTTATATTGCTTGAATTTTCTCCATAACCCCCATTGTTTATTTAGACAAATCTTTTAAATCACCTATTCCTAAGAGTTCTATGTATAGAGTTTTTCGTTCAGAATGGTATGAAAAGAAATTAGAAAAACTTGATAAATCAGAACAAGAAAGAATTATTAAATTTGAACAATCTCTTAAAATTGAACCATATAATGGAAGACCTTTAGGATACAAATTTTTCAGAGAAAAAAAATTTGATGGAAAAAGAGTTATATTTTTAGTATATGAAGAACATCAAAGTGTATTTTTGATAACTATTACTAATAAAAAAGCCCAACAACATGAAATAGACTTAATTAAATCTAATTTAGAAGTATATAAAGAAGAATTAGAAAAGAGAATTAAGGAACTTTAAATTTCCTTCACTTTTCCTTGTAAAATATCTTTTATGCCTCTAGCTATATCTTGAAGCAATTCCTGATCAACCTGCCTTATCTTATTAAGTCTCTCATACTCTTCCCTTGATATAGTTACTTCTTCAGTTTCCATATTCTTTATATATATCCAGCAATTATAAGCTTTTCGCTTCTTTTTTCATAGTAACTTAACAACTTTTTTAAACATACTCTTCCTGCTATTTCTATGTCCGTTAACCATATTAAAACCCGACAGCAACTTATCCAGTTATATTTGGATTTCTTTAAATCCAAGAATCATAAAATCATTCCAAGCTCTTCATTAATACCTGAAAATGATCCAACTGTTTTATTTACAACAGCAGGAATGCATCCTCTTGTTCCATTTCTGCTCGGACAAAAACATCCATTAGGAAAAAGGCTTGTAGATGTTCAAAAATGCATAAGAACGCAGGATATTGATGAAGTTGGAGATGCAATCCATCACACATTTTTTGAAATGTTAGGAAATTGGTCTCTGGGAGATTATTTCAAAGAAAAGGCAATAAAACTAACATTTGAGTTTCATAATAAAATACTTGGGATTAAAAAAGAAAAGTATGCAGTAAGTGTCTTTGATGGAGATAAAGAGTATCCTAAAATACCAAAAGATAGCGAATGTACAAATATATGGGTATCTCTAGGAATTCCAAAAGAAAGAATTGCATTTTTAAAAGGAGGGATTAAAGATAGTAATAATAACTGGTGGGGTCCTGCAGGACAAACAGGCCCGTGTGGCCCATGTACAGAGATGTTTTATTGGTCAACAGAAGAAAAACCACCAAAAAAATTTGATGTAGATGATAAAAGATGGGTAGAAATAGGAAATGATGTAATCATGCAATATGTAGAAGAAAATAATGGAGAATATGTATTAGCAAAACAAAAGAATATTGATTTTGGAGGAGGTGTTGAAAGAACACTTGCAGTATTAAATGGCTTGAATGATAATTATGAAACAAGCATATTTCAGCCAATTATAAAAGAAATTGAAAAAATCTCGCATAAATCTTATTCTGAAGAAAAAAATAAAAAAGCAATGAGAATAATTGCGGACCATATAAGAGCTTCAGTCTTCATACTTGGCGATGATCACGGAATAAAACCAACCAACACAGAGCAAGGTTATGTTTTACGAAGATTAATTAGAAGAGCAATTCGTTACGGAAAGCTTCTTGGCATAAAAGAAAATTTTACTTCAAAAATAGCAAAATCAGTAATTCCAATTTACCAAGATTATTCTGAATTAAAAAGAAATGAGAAAATAATTCTTAATGAATTGGAACAGGAAGAAACAAGATTTAATCAAACTCTTGAGCAGGGAATTAGAAAATTTGATGAGATATCTAAAAACTTAGAAAAATCAAAAAAAGAAATTTCTGGAAAAGATGCTTTCTTATTATTCCAAAGCTACGGATTTCCAATTGAAATGACTCAAGAGCTGGCAAAAGAAAAAAAGCTTAATGTAAACTTAAAGGAATATAATTCTGAATTTGCCAAGCATCAGGAACTTTCAAGAACAGCATCTGCAGGAATGTTTAAATCAGGCTTGGCAGATAACTCAGAAACAACAAAAAAACTGCATACTGCAACTCATTTGCTAAACGAAGCATTAAGAATTGTCTTAAAAGATAAAAATATCAAGCAAAAAGGCTCTAATATCACTCCCGAAAGACTGAGATTTGATTTTAATTTTCCCCGCAAATTAACTAATGAAGAAATAAAAGAAATTGAATCTTTAGTTAACAAAAAAATAAAAGCAAAGTTAAAAGTAACTAAGGAAGAAATGCCACTAAACAAAGCCCTGAATTCTGGCGCTCAAGCAGAATTCGGCGCAAAATACCCAAGTATTGTAAGCGTTTATACAGTTGGCAGCTTCAGCAAGGAAATCTGCACAGGACCCCATGTCAATAACACAAGCGAAATTGGCCATTTTAAAATAATCAAGGAAGAAAGTGTTGCAGCAGGCATTAGACGTATCAAAGCAATAGTTGAATAAAAATGAAAACCTTCAGCAAAAATGATGCTATTTACATAGGCAAATATGCTGGAGATGAAATAATAAAGGAGATAAAAAGTGCAAAAAGTTCTGTAAAAATTGTTTCTCCATATCTCTCAGGAAACTATGTAAAAGAGCTTATACATCTTCATAAAAAAGGCAGGAAGATAACTCTTATAACCAGCGATAATATAGCTGAAAATAAAAAGTATTCTGACTTTAGCGCTTCTGATTTAGTTATAAAAAACGAAACAATAGATTTGACATTGGAGAAAAAAAGAAAAAATGGAATAACTTATTCAATAATATTATTAATCATATCTCTTTTTACTTTAATAAACTCTGTAATATTTAGTATTTTTTTTAATCCATCTATTATTATTTTATTTTTTAGCATCATAAGTTTAATTTATTATCATGCCCTGGAAATTAAAAGGACAGAATATACTCCTATATTCCGAATAAAAGTATTTGATTCAAAATCTGGAGAAAAGCCATGGAGCACAGAGCTTATTCATTCTAAAATTTATGTAATAGATAATGCACTGGCTTTTCTCGGCTCTGTTAATTTTACTTATAGTGGATTTAAAACACACTATGAAACAATGATTAAAATTCAGGATATAAAGGCCGTTTTGGATATCTCGCAAGAAGTTGAAGAGCTTTATAATTCTAAAGATTTAAGGGCAAAAGAAATTGAGGAATGGATATAAATTATGAGTTATTAAACACCTCATTAATCTAAAATTAACTTAATCAATTATAAATCATGCAAAATTTTTCACATAGAAAAATTTTATATTGCATTACTTTCAAAAATCGTTCTGAAATCATGCCACATCTTTACCTAATTTAAATGTGAAAGTTTCTGATTTTTATTAATTATTATTTAGAGATTAGAATATTCTATAAGTTATATTTCAACAGCCACATCATCAATGGATTTATGAAAAACATCATCAACTTCCTGCTCTATTGCTTCATCAACATTTTTTGCCCATTCATATCTATTTTTTAATTCATCAAGATGGGACCTAATATAATTTTTATCATACCATGTATTAAATCTCATTCTTTGAGAGCCAAATTCTCCTTTATTATCCTTTCCTTCTTCACTGAAAAAATGAAGAAATGCCGTCTGATAATTTTGATAATCATTATAAATCATAAATGCATAAAGCCACATTTCCTGATGAAAATTCCTGTGTTCTAAACTAGGAACAGTTATTATAACCCCGCTATCTAATCTTTCAATAATTTTTGAATGATATTCGCGAATTTCTTTCTCTTCTGTTTGTGGAGTAGATTTAATCATCTTAGAAATTTCTATAACTTCTCTCATTAATCTTTCATTTGGCATAATTCTATCTAAGTGATTATGTATTTAAACTTAATCCTCAACCAAAGGCACAAACACAAAACCAAAAAACTCTTTTGCAATTATACTATTATTTTGTTTCTTAAACTGAAAAACCGAGTTTCGGACACTTGCAACCATAACTCCATCATTATTCAATTGTCCAAATAAATGATTAGGAATCCTAGGACAGGCAGCACTTATTAAAATTCTGTCAAATCCAGCCCTATCTGTTAGACCATTAGCCCCATTTCTATTAAAAATTTTTATGTTTTCATGCTCCTTTAATATTTCCTGAGACTTTTCAACAATCTCTTTAATTCTTTCAATTCCGTAAATCTCAGAATTTTTTGAAATTTTATTAATTAATGCTAAAACATAGCCGCTTCCGCTTCCAATTTCAAGAATTTTTATTTTATTATTTTTGGTTAATTTATCTAACTCTAATAGGTTCAACATGAAAGCAATTGTAAACGGCTGGGAAATTGTCTGCCCATAACCAATACTTAGGGGCATATCTTCATAAGCATATTTTTTAAATTCTTCAGGAATAAACTCCTCTCTCTTTATTTTTTTAAAGGCTTCAATTATTCTTTTACTAAACCCTTGTTTTTTCAAACTAGCTAAAAGAGCTTGTTTTTGCATAATAAAACAAATACACTGAAATATAAAAATGTTGAGAAAATTAAAATGACCCTGATATAAACTAACTTAATCAGCTCTAAATTAGTTTAAATTTTCCGCAAGGAACAATTTAGGGTTGCATTAATTCAAGATAATTTTGAAAATACTGCAATATCTTTACCTGCTTTTTACGCTAGAGCTATTGATTATTTTTCTTATAATAACTTACTTCCCACTATTTATTCATCAACCAAGAAAACCTTGTCATTTGGCCTTACTCTCTCGCTGACTTTCATACCAGCATCATCGCCTTTTTTTGCGGTTTGTATTGGCTTGTGATTGACCTGCATGCTATCTATCTCTTGGGTAAAATCAGTTGTAGCTCCTTGTACATAGATTGTATCTCCAACTTTCAAGCTACCACTTATCTTAATTACAGCAACTCCAATATTGTCAAAATAGTGAGTTATCTTGCCTATTTCTTTAGACATTTTATATAAGATTAAGTAATAGCTTATATTTAAATCTTATTTTCTTCCCTGGCATGCATAAAAGAAACATATGAAAAGGCAAAATGAATAACCATCGCAACATAAGACCACCATAATGGAACCTCAAAATACCCGACTTTAATAGAAACTAAAAATATAACAACATTTAAATGAAAGATAAAAAGCAGTGCAAAAAGCATACCAACAAGATTAAAGAAAATCTTTCTATTTGGCCTCTTTTCCATATAATTTAACAATTGTTAAGTTTTTATATTTTTCTAATAACCTATTTTCCCTTAAACTGCTTTCCAACAATTTTCTCTAACTCATCCATAATGCTCCTATTTTCTCCCAAATAAACAATAAGAAGGCTGTCCTTTTTATAAAAATGGGGGGGCTTTATCCAGTTTATCATAACATTCTTAACCTGATAGCCATCATCAGAAATTCTTGATGCCTCCTTCTCCATTTCCTCAGCAGAAGGATATTCAAAAATCTGAATTTTGCCTTCTCCTATTTTAATATTCTTTGCTTCAACATTAAAAAAAATGACTTTAGAAGTATTTTCAGCCCGAATACCAGGCTCATATTTCTTTAATTTATCAAAAAAGGCAATAGCATCTAGAGCTTCATTGCTGTTTGCCTTATTAATTATATAAAACACGCTTCCAACTATTAAAACAACCGCAATAATTACTGAATACATCTCTTTTTTGCTTAATTTTTTCATAAAATCAAAAGAATTTTTTGATTTAAATACTTTCTGAAACTAAAAAAGTATAAAAATATAGTCTCTTTAAAATAAATTTAAGCTAAACACGCCATACCTTTACCTAATTTATTAGAGTAAGCCACTAATATTTTAAATTAATCAATTAAACTCGCATAATCCATTGTATAAGCCATATAAGTTATTGCAGTATTTTCAAAAATGTCAGAGATATTATTTATTATTCTATATAAATCGCAGGCCTTCCAGGCTTTGCCTTACCTGCTTTATTTTCAGGGTCATATTTATTTTTGTCATTAACTGCAAAAACTTTAACTTCTTTATTTAGCCTTTTGCTTAAAATCCCTTCATTGTAACTACTTTTCTCATTAGGAATAACATACAAATAAACTTTCTCAGCATCTTTCCCTTGTTTCTCTTTAATTATTCTTAAAATATTGACAATATCTGAAACAGTTTTTTCCAAATTCTCTTCCTGCTGTTCAAGTTTCAAGTCAATTTTCGTTTCATCAACCTTTGGCCATTCTGCTAGGCTTATAAAATCCTTATTTCCCATTTTATGCCACAATTCTTCAGATATATGTGGAGCAAAAACGCTTAACATTTTCAAAAAACTCTCCAAATCTTTCTTTGCTACTTCTTGTTCCTGCTCAATCATTTCAAATAAACTTCTTAATTTAATTATAGCTATATTATATCTAAAATCTTTTATCTCTTCTGAAATTTCTTTAACTGTCTTGTTTATCTTGCTTTCCATTCTTGGAGAAGATTTTCCTTTACTTATTTTTTTGAATAAATCTTGAATCTTATTCATAAATTTATAACTTCCAATCAAAACTTTTTCATCCCAATTAGTATCTTTATCAGAAGAGGCAAAGGACATTAAAGCCAATCTTAAAGAATCAGATCCATATTTATCAATCATCTCAATAGGATTAATAACATTGCCCAGTGATTTTGACATTTTATTCCCATCATTTCCGTGCAGCATGCCCTGATTAAATAATTTCATAAAAGGTTCATCCATTTTATCTTTATTTATGAAAAAACCTAAATCTCTCAAAGCTTTTGTAAAAAATCTTGCATAAATTAAATGCATTACAGCATGTTCAGCCCCGCCAATATACTGATCAATAGGCATCCAGTAATCAACTTTCTTCTTGTCAAACGCTTGTTTCTTATTTTTATTATCTTCATATCTTAAAAAATACCAAGAAGAATCAAAAAAAGTATCCATTGTATCAGTTTCCCTTCTGGCTTTGCCTTTGCATTTAGGGCACTTAACATTTACAAATGCTTTATTTGTTTCTAGCGGGTTTCCCTTGCCAAATTTAACCTTTTCTGGAAGTTTAACTGGAAGTTGAGACTCTGGCACAGGAACCATTCCACATTTCTCACAATAAATAACAGGTATCGGTGTTCCCCAGTATCTCTGTCGGGAAATTAACCAGTCACGCAACTTATACTGAACTTTTTTGCTTCCTAATTTCTTAAATTCTAAGGCTTTTGTAATATGCTCTTTTGCTTCTTCACTATCAAGATCATTAAATCCTTTTGAGTTAATTAAAATTCCATTGGCTGTATAAGCTTCTCTTAATTCATTAAAATCAAGCTGTTCTTCTTTAATCCCTATTTTCCTTCCATATTTTTTAGCTTCTTCTATTTCTCTTTCAGTATTCCAATAAAATATTTTATTTTCTTTTTTTGCATGAAACATTATTTTTTTTACTTTACCTTCAGAATGAATATACCATAAATCTCCAATAAACTTATCTTTAGCAATATCAAATACTTTATCAATATTATTAGCATAAATATAACTTAATCCATCCTTATTTATTATTTTAGCAAATTTTTCAACTTCTTTATAAAATTCTGGTTTCAGAGATTCTTCTATAGTTATTACTTTTGTATCTTCTTCTATTACTCTCTTAATAGGAATCTTATACTTCTTTGCAAAATCAAAATCCCTCTGATCATGTGCTGGTACAGCCATAACCATTCCGCTTCCATAATCTGCAACAACAAAATTCCCTGCATAAACTGGTATTTTTTCATCTGTTAAAGGATTTACAGCATAACTTCCTGTAAAAACTCCTTCTTTATCAAATTTATCCATATCCTCCTGCTTAGTTGATTTTATTTTCTTAATAAAATTATTAACATCTTTCTTTTGTTTTTCTGTAACTAATTCCATAAGCCTTGGATGCTGCGCGCTTACGACCATGAATGTAACTCCAAAAATAGTATCAGGCCTTGTAGTAAATATCGGCCACTTCTTTCCATTAATCTCAAAAAGTATTTCCGTGCCATAACTTTTTCCAATCCAATTCTCCTGCATGGTTTTTATTCTCTCTGGCCATTGCAGCTTAGGAATATCTCTTAAAAGCTCATCGGCATAATTTGTTGTTTTAATAAACCACTGTTCAAGCTGTTTTATCTCAACTTCTGTGTCGCTGTGTCTCCAACATTTACCATTATGAACTTGCTCATTTGCCAGAACAGTATTGCACTTCCTACAGAAATTTACTCCTGCTTTTTTTCTATAAACCAAGCCATTTTCCAGAAACTTAAGAAAAAAATACTGATTCCATTTATAATATTCAGGCTCGCAAGTCACAACTTTTCTATTCCAGTCATAGCTTAATCCTAATGCCTTTTGCTGCATAATAAAACTTTTCATAGAATTTTCAGTATATTTCTTCGGATGCTCTTTTGCTTTTATTGCAGCATTTTCAGCAGGCAGGCCAAAAGCATCATAGCCCATTGGATACAAAACATTAAATTTATTCATCCTCATAAATCTTGCATAAATATCTCCTATAGTATAATTTAAAGCATGGCCCATATGCAATCCGCTAGATGATGGATACGGGAACATTTCTAAAACATAATACTTTTTTTTCTTTGTATTCTCTTTCACTTCAAAGACCTTTTTCTTTTCCCACTCCTTCTGCCACTTTTTCTCAATTACCAAAAAATCAAGCTTACTTTCTTTAACCATATAAAAGAGAATTATGGAAGATATTTAAGGGTTTTGTTAACATAAGAAATATAGTAAAATACTTAAAATCATAATCATTCTCGTATATATGAATCAAATAGCAATTGAGGAAAGTATATTCAGAGAATATTTTGGAGATTCACCATATATAAGAATACTGGATTTTTTAATACAAGGTCAGGATTTTGATTACAGCATGACAGAAATAGCCAGAAAATCAGGAGTTGGATAGAGTGTTTTCACAAAAAGTTGGATTCGCTTGCTAGAAAAAAATATAATTGTGCAAACAAGAGCAATCGGCAATGCTAAATTATTCAAGATAAATAAAGAAAATGTTTTTGTAAAAAAGCTAATAAAATTTGATCAAGAGCTTACAAAACTTGAAACTGATAAGATGTTAAGTAGTATTTCTAAGGAGAAAGTTATTGCTTAACGCTTAAGGAATTTAAGTTATCTAATTAATTTTGTTAAAACTTCTTGAATAAAATCATCTCTTTATAATACTCAAGCAGATCAAGCGCTTTTTTATTTGGCTCACCAGCAGCTATAAATGCCAATGGCAGTTTTAGTTTCTGCCCCAGTTTCATTGCACTGGCTAAATCTTTTTCAGTAATTGCCTTCTTTTCTTTAGCAACACATAAATAATTCTTGCCTTCAATACTTACAACAGCAGTATAATCTTTTTTCTTAAACTTCTCGTTTTCAAGAACTGAAATTTTATTTTCATCCATTAATTTTAAAACATTTAGAATAAACTCGGGTTTTTCTTTTATTTTCTTTTCTCTTGGTTTTGTAATTCTTCTAATTTTCTTTACTTTTATTTCTTCAATATGTTTCTCTTCAGCTTCTTCTAATTTTTCTTCAACTTTTCCAACAGGTTTTTCCTCTTTAAGTTCAAAAATAGGTTCTATTTCCTTTGTTTTTTCAGCTTTAACTTCTATAATCTCTCCGCTATTCATAATCTCTGGTTTAATCTCAATTTTTAGTTGTTCAATTTGAATGGGTATTTGCTTTTTAACTGCCGGAATTTCCCGAATCGCAATTTGCGGGATAATAACCTTTCCATTCTCAATCAGCTCAATCGCTGCTTGTTCACTAGTTTTTATATATCTCCAGTAAAGTTCTTCATTATGCTCGAATGGAAAAGCAAAATCCTTAATATTTCTCAAAGCGACTCTCACAGCAGGCGGAACTTTAGTATCATGCAAAATTCCATTTTCTTTTAAAAGATAAAAAGTCTCTTTCTCTTTTCCAGAAAGATAATTAGCAAACCTATCCAGCTGAAATTCCTGGCCGCGAAGAAAATAAACAGGTGAATTTCCAACCCTCAAGTTGCTTATTTTAATTTGCTTGTCAGAAAGCAGATCTGCAAGAAATGCAGACGCAATTAAAGGGCTGAGTTTTATATGAGTTGCAATATGAACGGGCAAGCTAGGTCCCCTTATCTCAAGAAACTGCATTATCCGATCTTTCTGAAGATTAAGATTATCACCTCTATTTAGTTCCATAATTGAAATAGAAATGCTTGGATTATAAAGTTTATTATACTTTAAATGATAAGCTTATTTAGACAATAGCTTATTATTTTTTAAACATACTATAGACGACTTTGAATAACTTAGTTTTTTTAATGTCTAATGAAAAATAGAAACCTATTTCAGTGCAATCTGAGTTTCACTCAGATTGTTGTCATTTCCTTCGTAATCTTTTTATCTTTTCTTA
>JAGVWP010000041.1 GCA_018304985.1 Candidatus Pacearchaeota archaeon | reverse complement strand
ATAGTAAATTTGTTCAAATTAGTGCAAGAATAATCTTGCATAACAGAGCAAGATTATCTTATTTTAATAAAATTAAATAATATATACGCAATGCTCTTTTGAAATTATCTTGTGCTATCCCGAAATTATCTTCCAGAAAGCCTTGAATAATCTCTAATTCTTCCTAGTTTATTGTACAAATCCAGCAACTTGCTTTTCATCTTTGCTTTTTCTTCATCATTTCCAGAAAGATTATAATAAATCGCCTCGTAATACTCAACAGCTTTTCTGTTTCTTAATGCTTTTTCTTGTTCTTGGGCTTCTTTGTAATATATTTGTATATATTTTGATTTAGCTTCAGCTTGCTCTTTTGTATTTCCCTGAACAAGCGCTTTCTTCAAAATAGCATCAGCAATATTAAACTGGCCTATTTTAATATATAATTCAGCTTCCCTCATATAAAGTTCCATTTTTTCTTTATATGTTAAAGAAATATCGGCTGCAGAGTCAATATTCCTAGCAGCATCCGGATAAAATCCCTTGCCTGTATTAATTTCAGCTAGTTTCAAAAGAATAAATTTTCTTACATCTAAGCTGTCTGCCTGTTTTAAAAATCTGTTTAAATGGTCAATCTTCACAAAATCTCCGCTATTTTTTAAATCCTCTTCAATCTGCGCTTTAGTTACCGCCATTTTTACCTCTTTTATAATCATACTTGAATAAATTGGTTATTTATAAATATTTTTATAATGAGTTTTATATAAATGATAATATATAACTTATAGAAAAATTAGAATATTCATAAACTAATTGATTTAAGCCATAGTCAACAGTCACTTTCATCTAATAAATCAGGCAAAATTATAGTATGTTACTTTATTTAAGATAATTAATTCTTTGATTCTTTATTATAAGGATATAAATGATTTTCTTTAATATATTTTTTAGCCCTAACAATATGCTCTTCAAGTATATACCTGCTTCCATCTCTTTCAGCAAATTCTTGAGCTTCTCTTTGAACAAGCTCCTGATATCCCACATCTTTCACACCTTTAATTCTTTCAAGAGCTTTAAATTCAAATATTAAATGTATCAAACCCTCTTTTTGACTATTCATTCTGCCTCTTTTATATAATTATTTAAGAATAAGTTTTATATAAGCATTATTATTCTCCAAAATATATAGAGATATGAAATTATTAGGCATTATAAGAACCTTGTGATTTAATATACTCTTCAGCGCTTGTTACATCTGACTTAATTATAGTGCCTCTTTTATTCCTTTCAGCAATTTCTCCAGCTTCATCCATAAGCGCTCTCCTATATTTTACTCTATTAGGATGTTTATTTGAAATAATTTTAACTAAGTTTAGCGCATCAACCATTATATCTAAACTTTGATTTTCAGCTAACATTTTAATCAAGATATAATAGTTTTGTAAATACTTAAGCATTATTATAATGAAATATAAGAGATAAAAAAACTAACTATTCAGACTTAATAGGCACATATTTTTGCTGTGTTCTATGTCTATAGTGAAGTTCTCCAAGTAATGGATTATGTAGAGAATCATCATTAGTATCTACAAGAGTTCTCTCTTTAGGAACATATTCGCCAGCTACTTCACGCATCGCTTCTAAATGTTCATGAATTTTTTGATAATATCTTTTCATTTTATAATAATTCTAATATTTTTATTTAAATAGAATAAAGAAAATTTAAATTTTCTTTGCAGTAAGTTCTATGCAAACTCCAGCTGCAACAGTCGCTCCAGCATCTCTTATTGCAAATCTTGCCATATGAGGATTGTCTGCCTGTTTTTCAAGAACAAGGTTTCCTATTGGCTTGATTCTTACTTTTGCAACATCTCCATTCTTGATAAAGTCAGGATTTTTCTGAGCAACTTCTCCTGTTTTAGGATCATATTTTTCAATTATTTCAACAAACTGGCAAGGAACCTGCGCTGTATGAACGTGGAATACCGGAGTATACCCTTTAGCAATAACAGTTGGGTGATTAATAACTGCAATCTTTGCTGTAAATTCTTCTGCAATTGTTGCAGGCTTAGCAGCGTCGCAAATTACATCTCCTCTTGCTACATCTTTCTTTCCAATTCCTCTAAGATTAACTCCAACATTATCTCCTGCCTCTCCCTGCGGCAGTTGCTCGTGGTGAGCTTCAACAGTCCTAACCTCTCCAAGAACTCCTTTTCCGCTTCTTCCAGGCAATACTATGATTTTCTGTCCAACTTTCATTATTCCCGTTTCAATTTTTCCAACAGGTACTGTTCCTATTCCAGTAATTTCATAAACATCTTGAATAGGCATTCTTAATGGAAGATTTGTTGGTTTTTCAGGCTCTTTGAAATTATCAAAGTCTTCAACAACAGTTGGCCCTTTATACCAAGCCATTTTGTCAGATTTCTTTGCAACATTCTCTCCGTTAATAGCTGAAATAGCCAGGAAAGTAACATCATCTGCTTTATATCCAACTGATTTTAATTCATTAGTAACATCTGCTTTAACCTGGTTGAATCTTTCTTCTTTATAGCCAACATCATCCATTTTGTTGATTATTACATGCAATTGTCCAACACCCATTGTTTTTAACAGCCATAAATGCTCTTTTGTTTGTGGTTCTACTCCAGATTTTGCAGCAACAACAAGGAATGCGCAATCTGCCTGGCTTGCGCCAGTAATCATATTTTTTACAAAATCCTTGTGTCCGGGAGCATCAATAATTGTAACTTCAAATTTCTGTGTAAGTATTTTCTGATAAGAAAGATCAATTGTAACTCCTCTTTCTCTTTCTTCCTTGAATTTATCCATAACATAGGCAAATTCAAATCCAGCTTTTCCGTGTTTCTGAGCCTCTGCTTTTAATTTCACAAGTTCCTGTTCAGGAAGCTTGCCTGTATCATACATAAGCCTGCCTATAGTTGTTGATTTTCCTGCATCAACGTGCCCGACGAACACAACATTCATAATTGGTTTTTGTTTTGCCATTTTAATTTTTATATGATTTTGGGAACCTTTTTCAAAGGTTCATAATAATCAGTATAACTTGAATAAATTTTGGGTTTATAAATGTTGCGATTTAATTTTTTAAGTTTTTTAAGGATAATTTAAAATAAGCAAATATTAATAAAAAATCAGGGAAAAATATGGTATATTATCAAAATATATTTTCTGAAAATATTGCAATACTAAATTTTTTTATGTAAAAAATTTAAAATGATTTATCAGCTGTTTAAGTTAATAATTATATTATAAAAATCCTTCTCGTCTCCTTAGCAACATTTCCAGCTTCATCTTTTGCAAATATATTTATTCTGTGAATTCCCCTGGATTCTCCGCTTGGAATTCTAATTTCTTTGTCAAAATAGTTACATTTTGAGCATATTCTGTGCTTTTTCTCATTATCCATTTCATACCAGACTTTTGATTTCTCATCCACACTTCCCGAAAAAATAAAAAAATCACTAAGAACATCATCAGCTTCCGGAGAAGCAACTGATAAATTAGGGGTAATTGAATCAAACCTCGCTCTTGATACTTCGGAATTAATTTCATTAATAGAATTTTTTACTTTAAAGAAAAATTCTATTTCTCCATCGTTTACATTTGCTTGTTTATCACACTCCCACACCTCTTCATTATTTGTTTTATGCTGGCATTCAACAATATCGCTTAAATTAAATGCCTCAACAATATACTCATTATCCAAAATATTTTTATAATGCAACTCAACAGCAATAGGATTAGATTCTCTGAATCTTATTTTAAATTCTTTTTCAGAAATAACATCATTTGAATTATCTCTTGGATAAGTTTTTATTATCTTTGGAGAGCTAGAGATGGAAATAGCAATAACACTAGACACAAGAAAGACAATTAAAAATAAAAACAAAACTGAAACAATTATTTTGTTATATTTCATATTGGAAAATATCTATTGCAATATATAAATCTTATTATACTAAATTGAAATATCCATTTTTCATCACTATAATTTGATAGTCCAATAGTGCTACTTAAACTTGATGAATAAAATGAAGTATTTTATAGGCTTCATCATTAATACTGAATATAACTTAGGATATATTGTAATATTTTCAGAATTACTGATTATCCACCAGCTCTAAAAACTGCTCTTTTGTTAATTTAATCTGCCTTATTATTTCCAATAATGTTCCTCTGTCTATTTCATTATGTAATGGAACAACAGTTGTAATCTTTTCTTTATCAGTCTCTTTAGCCATAAAAACATGGCTTCCTCTCTGTCTGATTGTCTTAAAACCTAATTTAGAAATAATTTTTATCAACTCTTTACCTGACAATCTCGGAAGTTTTTGCATTAGCATCAGAAATATTAATAGTTGTTATTATCAAATCTTCATCACTTATTTCTTCAGGCAAACCCATAACATCTATATGCAGCTCTATAGCTTCTTTTAAATTAGCCAATGCTTCTTCAACACTATATCCCTGGCTGACAACATCTAATTCAGGGCATAATGCTACATATTGCTTCTCACCTTTCTTGATAATTACTGTTAATTTCATATCTAATAAAGAAATTTTAAGTTTATATAATTGTTGGTTTACTGATTATTAACAACTTCTTCAAACATTACTTTCATCATCTTAGTATAACCCAATAAGCCATCTTGAGTTGTAGGAAACACTTCTAAATTAGGATTAAATTCATAATTTCTAAAAGTTTCATTCATCAAATCTTGAATTAAATTGCCAATCATATGGCCAAGTGGCATGTTCTTTTTAAATCAGCAGTTAATTCTACTTGCTCTTCAGTTTCTCTTATCTTATTAATAATATCGGATAAAGGTATGTTTAGTATTTTCATTAATTTTTAGAAAGAATGTACTTTTTAAAACTATTGATTCTCAAGACGAACTCTTGATTCTAATTCTCTTTGTTTTTCTTTTAACTCCCCTATTTCTCTGTTGGCCTCTCCTATTATTAAGGAATAGGCAATAACCTCTTCAACAGAATTTTTATCATCAGCCCCTACTACAGATGCAACATTTTTTATCGGAAGCAAAAGAGCTTCACCCATTACTTTAGGAAGTTTTTTTTGTTCTGGTTCTATTAAAATATCTATTGTACTTTTCATTACATCTATAGTTCCTTTTCTAATACCTCTAATCATTCTTTGAGGAGCATCAGCAATATAATCTAATATATTCTGAGGATTATTAAGTCCCATCTCACTTTCAAAATAATTTTTCTGCGACTCAAGATTGTTAATTCCTCTTTCAACCTGTTTTAACTCATACCTTACCGGATAATTGTGTTTTAAGTAAGAATTATAAGTAGAAATTGCAGAAGTTCCAAGAGAATATGTAATTCCTGCTGTTACTACAGCAATTATTCCAGCATTTCTTTTTAATTTATCTTTTAATGCCATTTTATTTATTTTCAGAATAATGCTACTATTTAAATCTATAGATTTTGTATTTTTTGAGAACTATGGCATTCTAAAAGGAGATGCCATAAGAAGAACCATTGATATTTTAAGAGGAAGATTCATAAAAGAAACCTTAGGTGTCTTTTATTATTGATTCTCCGCCAATCCTTTTCTGTTTCTGATTTTTCTCACAGCTTCTGATTGCAATTCAGTTGGCATTTTTTCAAAGCTTTGGTCTTCTAAACTTGAAACACCTCGTCCTTCTGTTGCTGATCTTAAATCACTGCTCCATCCTAACATTTCAGCTACAGGCAGTTTTGCAGTTACTTTAACTCCAACTTCATCCTGCTGAACATCAATTAACTGCCCCCTCTTGCTTGAAACTAATTTAGTAACAGTGCTCATGTATTCTGAAGGCGCTTCAATTAAATGAACTTGCAGTGGCTCAAAAAGCGAAATTGCAGCATCTCTCATAGCGCTTGAAATAGAATCTCTTATTGCAGGATAAACCTGCGCAGGCCCTCTATGAATTGCATCTTCGTGAAGTTTTATATCCGCAAGCCTTAGTTTCATTTTCATGCACGGCTCTCTTGCTAAAGGCCCTGCATCAATAACCTGCTCAAAAGCATCTAAAACCAAGTCAATTACTTCAATCATATGCACTTCTCCCCTTGTGTCATCTAAAAAAACACATCCTTTGTAAACATCTCTGACATTTCTTATCTCATCGTTTGAAATGCCCAATTCAGATAATTTTTTGAACATTGTGTCATCTCTTTTCTTATATCTTCTTTCTGAAATTTCTCCTTTCTTAATTGCATCATAAACTTCATCTTCTAAAGGCTCAACAGTTATGAAAAAAGAATTATGTTTGTTGGGAGATTTTCCTTCCTGAACCTTGGATTTTCTTACAACCGTCTCTCTGTAAACTACAATCGGAGGAGAAGTTTTAATCTCCAGCCCTTTTTCAGTTGTTATTCTGTTTTCAATAATTTCTAAATGCAGTTCTCCCATTCCTGAAACAAGATTCTCTCCTGTTTCCTCATTAATTTCAACTTTTAGGCTTGGATCTTCTTTTACAACTTTTCTTAAAACTTCTACAAGCTTTGGCAAATCAACCATTTTCTTCGGCTCAATAGCTTTTGTAATAACTGGCTCAAAAATATGCTTAATTTCTTCAAAAGGTGTTTCTGGTTTCAAGGTTATTGTTTCTCCAACATCTCCAACAATTCCTGCAATTGCAAGAACATTTCCAGCAGGAATATGTTCAACCTGCTCCGGTTTTATTCCATTATAAACAAGAACCTGCTGAACTCTTTGATTTTTTTTCTCATTATTAAGATAAACTTCCATTCCCGGTTCTAAACTGCCTGAAAATAATCTTCCTGCTGAAATTTCTTTCCCAGATCTTGGATCAATAACAATTCTTGTAATTATAAATGCTAATTCTCCTTTTGGATCGCAATTAAGCAAACTCTTTCCGAATTCACTTTCTAAATCTCCATGCCAGATTTTTGGAATTCTGTATTTCTGAGCTTCAATTGGGTTTGGAAGATGCTTGATGCTCATATCTAAAATTACTTCGAATAAAGGGGCATTTTTCCATGTCCATTCTTTTCTTTGCTCTTCATCCATACTGTATAATTCAAAGATATTTTTGAAAGTAACTCCCTTTTTTTTCATAAACGGAAGTGATAATGCCCAATTATCTCTGGCGCTTCCAAAAGCAACACTTCCTTCATTAATATCAACCTGCCATTTTTCCTTGTATTCAGGCTCTGCAATTCTCTCAATTAATTTATTAAAATCTTTGTAAATCTTGATAAATCTTTCCTGCATTTGCTCAGGAGTCATTTTCAGCTCTTTAATCAGCCTGTCAACTTTGTTAATAAATAAAATTGGCTTAACTCTTTCTCTTAATGCCTGTTTTAAAACAGTTTCTGTTTGTGGCATGATTCCTTCGCTTGCGCAGACTAAAACAATCGTGCCATCAATAGCTCTCATAGCTCTTGTTACATTTCCAGAAAAATCAACATGTCCAGGAGTGTCAATTAAATTAATTAAATATTCCTTGCCGTGAAAATCATGAACCATTGAAACATTTGCAGCATCAACAGTCATTAATCTTTCCTGCTCATCTGAATGCTGCCATGTTGCCATTCCAGCTTCTAAATCTCCGGCTGATTTTGCAGCCATCATTCCTGCAGCTGCCAATAGATTGTCTGTGAAGGCTGTATTGCATATAACCATTCCTTCTGCAATGAAATTATGTGTTTCAGGAATTGTAAAATCATAAACAACCTCTTCAAAACCTGCTTCTATTTTTTTAACTTCAACAAATGCTAGATCATTATAAGGATTCTTTAATAATTGAATTAACTTTTGACCATTTCCATTATCAATTTCGATTTTATTATAATTATAATATTCTTTATTAGCTTTTTTTTCTTTCCAAAAGAAGTCAATATTCCTTGCACAAACTATTAAATCATTAATTTTTAATTCACAGGCAGGTTTTTCAGTGAATTTCATACTTTCAAAAATTATATACTTATGTTCTGGCGTTGTTGATATTTCAAATCCATTTCTTAAAGTTGTTTTTATTGTATTGCCACCTTTAAGCCTCCAGACATACTGAACAAGCTTCTTTTCAATGCTCCCAGTTTCTTTATTTAAGGAGAATATAGTTATTTTGTCTCTAGGTATGAATACTGTATGTTCTTCATTATCCTCATATCTCTTGCCATTTTTTGCAACTTCTTCATATACCTCTCTGGCAGTTATTGCGCTGCCATCTGATAGCATAACTCTTGAGTCTCCGCTAATGCATTTTCCATGGTGTATATGCGCAGATGTGCAGATATTTCTGATAGTTTCTTGGTTATTAGTCAGCCTTTCAATCTTTTGTGCTTTTTTTTCTTCTTGTGCCATTTTTTATTACTCTCTTATTTATAATTTATTCTATAATATGATAAGATAACATAATCTCAGTTTAATAGTTATAACTTAACTTAAGCCATCTATATTATAACTTGTAAGAAAAATAGTTTTTAAATCTTATTGTTTTGTTTAATAAAAACTATTTTTCTAGATATTAAATTAAAATTAAAATTAAACTAAAACTAGGAACTTACTCCAATAAATCAGGTAGAAATATGGTATGTTTTCAAAACAATTTTGAATCTCTACAACACTAAATTTCTCATTTAGATAAATTTAAACCTATTTTAACATCTTAAGCTACTCTAGTTTAATTGTCAGTTCTATATATTTTCAGAATAAAACTAAGCAGCCTTCTTTACTTCAAATGTAGAATATACTCGTTTTATAACTTTATCAAATCCTTTATGAAATTTTTCACTTCCATCAATAGGAAAATCAATTTCAAAATCATAGGTCATTAGAGCATATCTTTCAGGGCTAAAATCATCATACTGGCTAACTAAATTCATTAATCCTTTTGTTACTTCATTTTGTGTTCTACTTCTACGAAACAAGATTTCTCCTCTTGCCACAATAGCATTAATATTTTTTGGTTCCCCATATTTTTCTAAATCTATTCTTTCATTACTAAAACCCTTTCCAATATAAGCTGGTTTTCCATTTACATTTTTAAATCCAAATACTTCAGAAGCTAATTCTCTAACACTTTTTCTTGAAGTATATTGTGCAAATGTAGTAGTTTTTGATGGTTTGTCTTGAAAAAAATCAAGAATTGCTCCGGCATAAAAATTAGAGGGCTTTAATTTTCCAAATACTGCAAATGAATCCATCACTGAAAAACGATTTACTAATGAAGGAGATTCTCCATAAGGATTTAATTCTAAATCTCTAAAAACACTTTCAGAAAGATTATAAACTGCTAAACCTCTTTTAACGCCCTTGACATAATTTCTTTCATCTGAAGGATTAGGATCATCTAGTTCTTCTAAAGCCATAAGCATTAGCGTTAATTTAGCCAGTCCTCTTTCTTGATCTTTGCCTCTGTAAGCTGTATGGGCTAATCTCATTATAAAATCAGAAGAAGTTTCTTTTTGTTCCTTTTGTGGGCAAACTAAAATAACACTCATAAATATTATAATTAAAATTGGTATTTAAATATTTATATAACTGATTAAAGATAAGGATTCCTGGCAATATGACAGCTTCCAACGCCATGATTTTTAACATAATCCTGATGATGCTCTTCAGCAGCATAAAATTCACTGGCCTTTGTTATTTCAGTAACTATCTTTTTAGTAATCTTTTTCTGAATCTCCTTAAGTGATTTCTCAGCAGCTTTTTTCTGTTCAATATTATGATAAAATATTGCGCTTCTATACTGCGAGCCAATATCTGGCCACTGCATGTTCATTGTTGTCGGATCATGGCTTTTCCAGAAAACTTCAAGCAGTTTTTCATAACTTATTTTTTCTGAATCAAACGTAACCTCCACGGCTTCAGCATGCCCGGATTTATCTGAACAAACCTGCTCGTAAGTTGGATTTTTTGTTTTTCCTCCAGTATATCCAACCCTTGTTTGCACAATTCCATTTAATTTTTGAAATTGGTATTCCATTCCCCAGAAGCAACCTCCGGCAAATGTTGCTTTTTGGAACATTTGTTTTTTAGAGTTTTTCATTAAAAATATAAGAAGAGGAAGTATAAATAATTTAGTTAAACGCCACCACGAGTTTTCCTAAATTGAATAAGAAAGATTTATATAGTGTTGGTTCATAAATGATACATATGGTTCAAAATAAGAACAATTTAGAATTAGAAATAATATTGGTTTTGTTAAAGAATAAATCTCATCTAAGAGAGATAGCAAGAACTCTCAATGAATCCCACTCCACAATCCTAAGAAAAATTAATGAATTATTAAAGGAGAATGTCTTAGATTATAAGAAAGAAGGTAAAAATAAAATATTTTTTATTAAAAATAATTTAAAATCTAAAAATTATATTTATTCTGCTGAAATTCACAAATTAAATAGTCTATTGAAAAAACATCCAGAATTATCCATAATTTTAGAGGATATTAAAAAAGATTTCTCAAAAGGAATGATAATCTTATTTGGAAGTTATGCTAAAGGAGTTCCAAAGAAGGAAAGTGATATTGATATTTATTTAGAAACTAATGATAATAATATAAAAAATAGCGTGAAAGATATAAATTCTAAATTGAGTATTAAAATAGGGAAATTTGATACTAAATCTTTATTAATTAAAGAAATTATAAAGAATCATATAATTATAAGAGGGTTGGAGGATTTTTATGAAAGAGTTGAATTTTTTAAAGAAGCTTAAAAGAAAAGGAGTAATTGAACTTGTCGAATCTTCAGAAGAGATGAAATCTTCCTATCTGATTAAAGCAGATAACTGTCTTAAATCGGCAAAGATATTATTTCAGAGCCAACTTTACGAGAATTCCACTTCTGAAGCTTATTATTGTATGTATAATTCATTACTATCTTTATTATTCAAAATTGGAATTAAATCTGAGAATCATTCTGCATCAATAATTCTATTTGATAAATTATCTGAAAATAAAGGACTAGTAAAAATAATTTCTTGGGCTAAAGAAGAAAGAATAGACAAACAATATTATGTAGAAACTCAGCAAATAGTTAAGGTAACTAAAGAATCATGCAATGAAATGATCTTAAAAACCGAAGATTTTTTAGTTAAAATGAAGTTATTAATAAGTGAATTAAGTAATGAAAAAGTTAATTCTGCTAGGGATAATTTTGTGAAGTTGGTGAGTTAATGTTAAACTCTGCAAAAATAAGAAGTTAAGTACTCCCTGAATCTCAGCGTCGATGAGATTTTGGAGACTTGAACCTAAGGTTCGAGGACCCCACGAGATACTTAATCATAAGGATTAACTCCCCACGATTAAGTTAAACTTTTTCAGATTTTTTATCTCGCCCCGTCAGCCTGCTTTTCAAGATCGTTCTTTTTTGAATATGCAAAGCTGTCTCCCGAGCTGTTTGCAGTTGCAATTATCTCTTCTGCAAGTGTCTGAGAAAACTTTTTTTTCTTGTTAAATGCCTTGTCCTGCGCGCCATGAACAATATTTCTTATTGCAAGTGATACTCTTCTATGTGGCGAGCAGTCAACAGCTTGCGGATATCTTGCTCCTCCATACTGAATCATTGTAACTTCATCTCTTGGTGATCCTTTTTCAATAGCATTAACTAAAACCTGTATAGGATTTTGTTTTGTTTTCTCGTTAATTATTTTAAATGCTGCAAGAACAATATCTGTATTTGAATTATATTTTCCGCTTGCCCAGCTTGTAATTACTTTATGCTTTTTTCCTCTGTGGCCAGGAACTGCAATATAATTAATAAGTCTCTCAATAATATTAACTTTTGTTTTTCCAAATCTTTCTCTTATTTTTCCTCTTGACTTGATAACAAGCTTGAAATCAAGATTAATTATATTTTTCAAGCCAGCATCATTAACCGAAACTTCGTTTATATCATATAGGTCAAATACCATCATTTTTTCTTTGTCTTGTTTTTCAGTTTGTTCATGTGTTTGTTCCATTTTAATATTCGTCTTTTGTATTATTATTTAATGATCTCATATACTCCTCATATTCTGAAGCCCTTTCCATTGCTTTATTTTCTTTCCTATCAATATAAAATATTGATTTGCCTTCAATATATCCTTTAAATGCTGTTTCATATTCATGAGTAATTTCTCTGATATGTCTCATTTGAATATTTATTTTTCGTTTTTTTATTTTTCTCAAGGGAGAGTTCATAAAGAGAACCGTAGGTTCTTTTTATTTTTATCTTCTTCCCTTTTCTATCTTCCCTTTAACTAATAGTCTTAAAGGTTGGTCATTTACTTTTATAACTTGAAATCTGACTCCCGGAATATCTCCTTTTGTTCTTCCCTGCTTTCCGCCAATTCTTTCTATTACAACTTCATCATGCTCATCAATAAATCTCTGCGCTAAATTGCCAGGAATAAATGCAGTAACTGTCTTGGCGTTTTTAGTCAGCTGCACTTTGCAACATTTTCTCATCGCAGAATTTGGTTGTTTTGCTTCTTTTTGGACTTTTTCAATTACTAATCCTTTGGCTTGGCTAGCTCCTTCTAAAGGATCTGCTTTAGCATAAAGATTAAGCATTCTGGATTTATATTTATGCTCTCTCCATCTAAATTTATTGCTTTTCTTTATGATTTTTCTAGCATTCATTAACCCCATAATTCTACACAATTGAGGATGGTTTTTAAATCTTGTGCTGAAGTTTTTGCGAGTGTAATATCATAAAGAAATTATTATAATATTTTTAAAATTAATTTCTGATATCACCCCATACCTTTGCCTGATTTATTAGGGTAAGTAGCTGATACTTATTGATTAACTAATTAAACTTACATAATACATTGAATAAGTCAGGTAAAATTATTGCAATATTTTCAGAATATATTAATTTAATTATCTAACCATATATAAATTACCTAAAAGAATTTTCTAAACAATCCTGACTCCTTTCTAGAATAATATTTAGTTATCTTTCAATATTTTTAAGTTGTATATTAATGATAATATGCTTCCCAATATATACTTCCCACAATATACTTTTTGTTTTCATTGATTTTCAATAACAAAATATACCTCACTGAAAAGCATATTTTTATGCCTATAAGTGTTTAAATACCAAGTGCCTCTGAAAAATGATAACACTAAAGATAAAAGATTCATTAAATAAAAATGATAACAGGCCGAGTTAAAAAAGGTATTTCAACAGGATTGGCTGGCTTGATGATTTACACTTTTGCAGGTTGCGCGACTTTTAGAAATCTAAAAGATGAAGTTAAGTATTTAAGCAGCGCATTAAATGATCCGGTTCATGAAGTTTTAAGAAATGATGAAAACTTGAATTTAGAGCCTCCAGCGATGAATGAGGCGTCTCAAAAACTCCATAATGATGAATCAAGGCATGCAACTTCCCATCCATATACAATTGCAAATAACAGGGCATATCTTCAGGGAGAAACACCGGAGGCAAAAAACAATGGAGCATTTTTTATACCAGAGATTAATGCGAATTATATTGATTTAGACGGAAATAACGATGGCAAGGGCGATGTTTTAATTTCATATCGCTGCAGAAATGCTGCTCCAGATATTGCAGCTATTCTTGCTAAATACCTCCCGCCAGCCCCGGATGTTGAAATAACTCCTTATCCTTCACAAAATATGCTGTTATTTCGGGGGCAGGATGTTAAATTCGGGGAAAATTTTGGCTTAATTTCAAGATTAATTAATAATTTTGATATAGAACCTAAACAAATAAGGATAAGGCTAAAAATAGTGGAATATTTTAATGATAATACTTATGATAGAGATATGGCCTTGAAAATTTTGAAAAATGGCATGAGTGCTTTTAGCTTGTTGTTGCCAAGCAACCCTCAAGGCAATCCATTAACAACAGGTATTTCTGTTAATCCATTTCTCAACAAAGATGGAAACGGAAATTTTACAATTTTGGGAAGAGCGCCTAACAAGTGGACATATGAGGGCGCGATAAAATTCCTTGACAGCCATGGAAGAACAGAAACCTTATCTGATACAGATGTTATTGTTTCAAATGGAACAACTGCAGAATTTAGAAATATTAATGCCGTGCCATACCAACAAACCTCTTTAACTCCTGCAGCAGCAATTGTTATAGGAACGCAATACCGGGAAGTCGGCCCGCAATTAAAATTATCTCCCTTCGCAAATGAAAAGGGTTTTACAACAATAAAATTACTTGAAGCAAAATCAGGCGAATCAATTGCCTTAGTAGGCAAAGAACAAGTGCCTGTGTTTAGAGAAGCAAATCTTACATCTGAATTTTGTTTGCAAAATGGGGCAACCTATCTTATAGGAACATCAACAAACACCCGATATAAATCCGTTAACAGAGGCATTCCCGGATTGAATAAAATTCCTTTGATTAAAAGCGCTACAACATCGAGAGAAATTGAGAAAAATACTTCTGAACTGCTGTATTTCATGGAAGTTCACGATATAGATAGGCAAGATTCTGTTGGAATGCAGGAAAGAATACAAGAACCTTTAATTGAAGAGTTAAATATTCAACCAGTTAAACAAGAAAAAAGTGAAAATAAAGGATTTTTCAAAAGGCTAAAAAGACAATAAATCTTATATAATTTATATAATATTAAAGTATTGAGTTGTGGTTCTGTTAACTCTACGGGTGATATTTTGTAATGATGAAACTGATGAAAGTATTAAATTTAAGTAAATTAAGCCTTAAAAATAGAAATTTTAATTTTTTAGTAAATTTATTAGCATAAAAATTGAGCTTCTAAAACGACTATATTTAAGTGGATTAAGCCTTAAAAAGCCATCACTTTTTAACCTTACAGAATCTGAGTTGTTAATTGGCAAAATATCGGTGGCTTATACATTAAAATGAGGCAAGGATATGGTATGATATCAAAAATTAAGTTTGAAAAGTATACAATAATAAAGACAACCAAGGTTTTCTTTATCAAACTTTCCTTCCTTAAATAAAAAATTTAACCTGGTTTAACATTTATTTAATTTAGCTGATTTTAATTTATAGACTATCAGGTTTGTTAGTTTCAAATTACTAAATAACTGCATAATCAACGAGTACTGAGTTGATGAAGCAAACAAGAGTAACTTGTATGCCTGATTTCCAGAACAAAATCGGCAGAACAAGCTATTATTTTTATTTTTTAATCTAAACTATTTTTATTTCTCGTTCTCCTGCAGTTTCTTTATGACTTTTGCAGTTATGTCTGTATATTTATCTGATCCCTTATCACCTTTGTCAACTACGATGTCATATCCGCCTTTTGCGGCAGATTCTGCCAAGGCCTTATTAACACTAGTTAGCAATTGGCTTAAAACTCTATCTCTTCTAGTGTCATTTTCTTTCAATTTTATCAATTCTTTGTAATACTTACTCTCAGTTAACGCTTTGCTGTATTCTATGTATGCGGGGTTTGCATATTTCGCATCTTTTTTTTCAACTCCGTAACGAGTCACCGCTTCAGCTTTTCCCATATTGTCAAATTCAATTCTTGGCCTGTAGTCATCAAAAGAAACACTTGGATAAATTCCAAAAACAGAACCAATTCCTACCGCGCTAGCAGTTAAAATATTTGTCAGCGATTTTTTTGAGTTCATTATTTTGTTCTTTTTTATCTTAAAAAATTAGGTAATATATATGAATGAGTATAAATAATTTTCCCACCACTTTATAATTAAATCAAAATTTAAAAGGAAAGTTTCATAAAGAAAACCTTGGTTGTCTTTATTATTAAACAATTTTGACTTCCTTTCCAAAATAATCCTTGATTATTTTCCTTATCTCTTCAAGCCTCGACTTGTTTCTGCCGATTAACATCGCCTTATTCTGCTGTCCTGCATTAATAATAAGCTGATTTCCATTAATCTCAACGCTTTTAATCTGAGTGGGATAAATTATTGTAGAAATAAACTTTTCAGCATCACTTACATCTTTAGGTATAAGAACAACCTTGACCTTTTTCTGGATAATCTCGCTCATATGCTTTATATTTTTTCCATTATCTCCAATTGCCATTGACAATTTATTTTCAGGCACGGTAAATATGGCAGTGGAATTATAAATAAAGCAGTGCTTCGGGGTTATCCCGCTTATTCTCGAGAATAAGTTTATGTATCTCATCACCTTCATATCTATTGTCTTAATCATTTTTTACTCTATCTTATTATATCTTATTAATTTAAATTTTTATGTGTTATCGAGTATTGCTTATCAATTATATGTTTAACTTAACTAAACTAACTAATAAATAAAGTTAAATTTCTCATAAAAGAGAAATTTAGTGTTGTGTAGTTTCAAAATGGTTCTTGAATCACTACTATATTTTTCCATAATTTTTACATTTATCCTACTTGACATTATTAAGTTAAGATTGATTTACTTTTAAAGTTGGTTAAGTTTATTTTAAATGTTTGGTATATTTATATATTCATTGTTTTTATTTTCCCTTTTCCCAGTTTTCCTGCCTTTTTCCCTCACTAAAGGGCCTGTAATTTTAACCATTAATCCAGGAAGCCCTGTACCAACAGGAACAGGCTGGTTAAGAATGATATTTTCAATAACACTTAATAATTCGTCCTTTCCTCCTTTAATTGTAGCATTAACAAAATGTTTTATAGGAGTTTCAAAACTTGCTTTGGCTAGAATACTGCTTTTTCTTGCAATGATTCCCATTCTCGTCATGCCTCTGATTTCTCCGTCAATTGTCATTGCATCTGCTACAAGTTTTAAATGCCTTTCATCAATATCCAATCCCTGTGATCCAAGAACTTTCCTTATTTCATTCATAATAACCTGCCTTGCAGATTCAATTCCAAAAACATTTGCCATCTCATAAATATCATTTGTAATTGTTCTTTCAGGATTAACTCCCTTGATTTTTATTATTTCTGCTAAATTTGATCCAGCTGTAAGTATTACATAACCTTTCTCTCTTTTTACAATTAAAACCTGCCTTATTCCCTTTACTCCTGAAATTATGCTCTCCTTTAATTTTTCTTTGAGCTTGTAAATTTCTTTAAATCCAAGATCTGGAACACTTAGGATTATAGAATCATTTTTAACATTTATTTTGCCCTTCCCGGAAATTTTTTCAGCAACAGTGTTTATTGACATATGTATGTGTTTTATCGCTTTATTGTCAATAATAAATTCAATTTTTTTGTCTGAGAAATTTATTTTTGCTTCAGACAATATTTCTTTAAGCTTGGCTTCTTTTATTTTTTCTGCTAGAACCTTTGCATCTTTCTCATCATTAAAATCCTTGTCAAGATGAATTTCCATTGCAGGCGTTGTTGGTATTTTTCTTGCATCAAATATTTCTATAAGCCTTGGGAGTCCTAAAGTAACCTGCATTTCCTGAACTCCTGCAAAATGAAATACATTCAATACCATTTGTGTTGATGGTTCTCCAAAACTTTGCGCAGTAACAATTCCAATTGCCTCTCCAGGAGAAACCTGTTTATTAAAATGAGCTCCTGCAACATCAATTCCATCATCTCCGTATTTAAATTGAATTATCTGCCCAACAGCATCTCTTACAGTTCCATCATATTCAATTCTCAAGTCTTGCAGGGCATTAGCCAATCTTCTGTATAAATATCCGGATTTAGGAGTTCTTAAAGCAGTATCCATTAATCCATCTCTTCCCGAAATTGCATCAAAGAAAAATTCCTGAGGCTGAAGGCCGTTCATATAAGAAGAATAAACAAATCCATGTGCTTTAGGAGAGAGATCATGCTGCTTGAATGATGATAATGTCCTTTCACTATAACCAAAATTAACTCTTTGAGACCATAAAGATTTCTGCCCTACTGAACAGGCAATTTGTGTGATATTCAGGATATTTCCTCCAGCTCCCGACATAATCATATGGTTCACAGGATTGTCTTCAGGGAATTCTGTTTTTACAGCCTTACCGATTTTTGTTCTTACTTCATTAAGTGTCTGAAGTATTTTTATTTCCCGTGATTCATCAAGTGTTTTGCCGGGGATAATTTCAAGAGATCCATTATTATAAGAATCAATTACTTCTTTTGTTTTATCTTCACCATCTTTTATAATATCCTGTGTTATCTTTTTCGTTTTCTCATTAACATTAATATCTTCAAGAGAAATAGTGTATCCTCTTCTTGAAAGATAATTAGTTCCAAGAGTAAATGCTTTTTTAATCGCATTTATGGTCTCTTCTCTTCCAATTTCTTTATCCACCTGCTTTGTAATTTTTTCATTTTCAACTCCAAATGTATATTCATGTGTTAGGTCTTTTTTCTCAATTTCCTGTGCAAGAGACTTGCTGATTGGTGGCAGAATTTCCAAAAATACATCCTTACCATTAAAGGTTTTCTTATCCTGTTTTAAGATAATTCCTGCATTAAAAAGAAGCTGCTGCGCTTCTGCCTTTGTCACTTCAGCTAACCCCAGAAGATAATTTCCTGTAACAGCATCTGTAATTGTTCCTATTAGGGATGTGTTATTTTTCGGACTCATTAAATTTTTGCTTACATCTAAAAGAATTCTTGCTTCTGCCCTTGCTTCTTCAGTTTGAGGTACGTGGACATTCATTTCATCTCCGTCAAAATCAGCGTTATACGGAAATACAACAGCCGGATGAAGCCTGAATGTTCTGTAAGGAAGAACTTTTACATAATGAGCCATTAAACTTCCTCTGTGAAGGCTCGGATGCCTGTTAAATAATACAATATCTCCGTCTTGCAAATGTCTTTCAACAAAGTAGCCTGGTTTTAACTCTTCAATTATTTCTTTTTTAAGTTCAGGAGATATTTTCTTTCTTCTTCCATCAGGCCTTATAATATAATTTGCTCCAGGATAATGATCTGCCATTATTAATTTTTTTAAATATTCCATATTAAGTGTAGTAACTTCTTCATTAACTGTAAGAACTTCTGCAATCTCATAAGGAATCCCAACCTCATTTATTTGCAAAGACGGATCAGGAGAAATTACAGTTCTTGATGAGAAATTAACTCTTTTTCCAGCAAGGTTATGCCTTATTCTTCCTTCTTTTCCTTTGATTCTTTCAGTAATTGTCTTTAATGGCTGTCCGCTTCTGTGCCTTGCAGGAGGAATTCTTGAAATTGTATTGTCAAAAAATGTTGTAACATGATATTGAAGCAAATCCCATAAATCATCAATAATAACTTCTGGAGCTCCTGCATTCAAATTTTCCCAAAGTCTTTGATTTGATCTTATTATATCTCCAAGCTTGTGGGTTAGGTCATCTTCACTTCTTTCTCCAGATTCTAAAGTAATACTTGGTCTTACAGTTACTGGAGGGACTAAAAGAACTGTTAAAATTCCCCATTCTGGCCTAAATGTTTCTGGGTTTACTCCTATTAATCTGCAGTCATCATCAGTTATTTTTTCTAAAATTGCCCTTATTTCCGGCGGGAAAATTCTTTTCTTTCCAAGCATGAATGATGTTGGCTTTTCAATTCTGATTTTTTCCTGAACAGTCTGGCAGTAAGGGCATTTCTTAGCATCTTTTGATTTTTTCATTCTTTGCGCAGGGCTTAATTTCTTTATATTTTCCTCATCTAAAAGTATTCTTCCGCAGTTATTGCAAAAACTTCTTAAAAATGTATAAACTATCGGGACATATTTTACATGCACAACAGGCCTTGCAAATTCAATGCTTCCAGGATGTCCTAGACATTCTTTTAATCTTCCTCCGCAGGTTCTGCATTTTACTCCAGGATCTATGGCACCAAGCCTTAAATCCATCAAGCCTCCATCAACTGGATATCCGTCCATATCATAAAGTTCTGGAGTGATTATCTTGGCGCATGAAATTTTTTTAATCTTCTCCGGGCTAAGCAGGCTAAATTTCAATGCTTTTATTTGTTTTTTTACTATTATCATTTTATTTTTTTCTTATTTTTTTATTTATATTGTATATTAAAATTAACATCACATATTAAAGCAGAGATAAAAGTAATTCCCATTAAACTTAATTCCAACTTATTTTCTTTAGTAGATTTTTTCATTTTGTTTTTTTCCTATTATTTACCAAAATATTTTCCCTTCTAAGTTACTTCTGCTTGACATCCTCTTGTTGCTAAGTATGCTGAATCAATTACGGGAATTATAGGTCTTGTTGATATATCTCCAATTCCATCTATTTCTTCTCCTCTTATGAACATTTCTATATCTAAAGCATCTTTTAATCTATCTTCTTCACTTGTTTTTCTTTGTTTCATTTTTTATTTTTATTTATTTATTTTTCCTTGTAGGAGATGTCCTCTTAAAAGGAGGGGTTGATGTCTCCCTGTAGGAGACGTCCCCCAAAAGGAAGCTTCGTAAAAGAAACCATTGGTGTCTTTTACTCTTCATACTTGTTTTTCAGCTCAAATCCTGTTGCTATATGCAATCCGAGTAATTCCTCCGCAAGTAATTTAAATGCATATGAAACTTCAACATCTTCAATCTCTGTTGAATTGCACACAGGACAGTAAGTTTTATTCCTTAATGTGTCCTTAACTCCCAAAGCTCCGCACTTTGAGCAAATATGAATTACAACTTTATCAGAATCGTATCTTTCCTTTAATAGCAATGAAGCTCCGTGAGCAACCAATGCCTGCTGCTCCATTTCCCCCAATCTTAATGCTCCTCCTCTTGATCTTCCCTCAATAGGCTGTCTTGTAAGAAGTGCAACTTTTCCAGATGCGCGAGCATGCATTTTATTGCTTACCATGTATTTTAGTTTCATATAATACATATCGCCAATGTAAATTTTAGCTTCCATCATCCTGCCTGTTATGCCATTATACATTGTTTCTTTTCCATCATACCTGAATCCTAAACCTTTCAATTCGTTTTCAAGCTTATTTACCTCAATTTTCTCAAAAGAAGTTCCATTCATTATTTCTCCTTTCAAACATCCAATCTTGCCAGTCATTAATTCAAGCAAATATCCTACAGTCATTCTTCCAGGAATGCCATGCGGATTGAAAATAACATCAGGCCTTATTCCTCTTGAAGTAAATGGAATATTTTCTTCAGGCACAATAGCTCCAATAACTCCTTTCTGTCCGTGAGCTGTTGAAAACTTGTCCCCAAGTTCTGGTATTCTGGGATCTCTTGTTCTTACTTGTACAATTTTATTTCCCTCTTCATCAAGAGTTATGAAAACTCCGTCAATAATTCCTTTCTCTTCCTGCCTTATAACAGAGCTGCTTTCTTTTTTAGCTCGGATATTAATATCTTTTGCTTCAGACAAGAATTTTGGAGGAGAAACTTTTCCAATTACTACTTCTCCTGCTTTAAGATTTGCTTCAGGATAAACAATTCCATCATCTTCAAGATATCTGTAAGAATCCTCTGTTCTATATCCTGCAATATCTTTTGTTGGAATTAATATTTCATCAGCTAATCCTCCGGCATAATTTAATTCAACACTTGTATAAGGTCTGAAAAAAGTGCTTCTTCCAAATCCTCTGTCGACGCTTGATTTATTGACAACAATTGCATCTTCCATATTATATCCTTCATAAGTCATGACTGCAACAACAACATTTTGACCAGAAGGATAAACATTCATTGCATCGTAAACAAAACTTCTTACAATTGGCTGTTGTGGATAGTGCAGAAGGCTTACATCTGTATCAATTCTTACAAGATAATTTGCAGAATATAATCCAAGGCCCTGCTTTTGCGTCTTGCTTCCTCTTATTAATCTGGAAGATTGGTCATGATTTCCAAAACTTACCAAACTGGTTATAGGCCCCAAAAATGCAACCCGGTCAATTTCCATATGGGTATGTTCAGCTATTAACTCTGAATTATTCAATGCAATAAAAGCATTTTCCTCTTCAGAAGCATCAAGATATTCTACTATTCCTTGTTTTATTAAATCCCCCCATTTCATCTCGTCTTTTTTAATTTTTTCTATATGTTCATCTGTTAATCTTGCTATTCCATTATCAACAACTATCAGGGGCCTCAACACTCTTCCAGTATCTCCGTAGATAACAATAATATCTAATTCTTTATTATGTCTTATGCTCAATTCTTCAGGAAGTCTCTGTTGCCTTCTTTTTTCCCTTATTTCTGAAATAAATTTTTTATAATTACTAACTCCGCCAATAAACATTCCGTTAAAGAATACATCAAGTCCTCCGTTTTCCTTGTTTAATCCTGATTTTTCAAGCTCTTTAACAATATTTTCTTCATCCATAACTAAACGGGAGGAAATTCTTGCCATAATTGATAAGTTTTTTCTCAATCCAATTTCTGTTCCTTCAGGGGTTTCAACAGGGCAGAACCTTCCAAAATGTGTCGGATGTAGTGTTCTTGCCATGAAATTTGTCTGTTCTCCTGGCAAAGTGCTTGATACTTTTTGCAATTGAGAAATAATAGAAAGATGATTAGTCTTGTCCATATTCTGGGTTATTCCTTTTTTCTCTCCAATCCAGCTTCCTGTTGCAATTGCTGATTTTATCCTGTGAGAGAATAAAGTGGATTTTGCGATTGTCTTGATGCTATAGAATTTTTTTCTTTTTAATGTTTTTTGAAGAGAGTATTTTATATCTCTTACAAGAATATTTAAATTTACTCTGAATAAATCAGCAAGCAAGTCTCCTGACAATCTTACTCTTTTATTTGCATAATGGTCCTTGTCAACTTTAAGATTTGGATTTTCCTTAAATATTAAAAATTGCTTTATTAATTTGCATAGCGTAATTGCCTTGTCGACTCTTTTTTCTTTTTTTAATCCTATATGAGGCAATAAATATGAATCTAGCCTTTGTTTTATTCTGTCAAGGATCTCTTTTTTTGTTCCCTGAACACTTGTTTTCTCAGCAATCATCATCATTGCTTCTTCGCTTGATGACACTTTTGCATATTCATAAAGGTTTACAATAACACTGTCAGTTTCTTTGTCAATATTTTTTGCAATATCTGATTCTTTAAGCATTCCTAATGCTTTCATTAAAACAATTGCAGGAATGTTCTTGAATCTTGAAAAAGAAACTTCAATTATTCCTTCATTTGATTCAGTGATGGTTATTGGTATTCTGTAAGCTCCTCTTGATGAAAATAATCTTAGAGTTAGCTTGCCTTTGATATTTTCAATAAATGGCTGATTTGCAGCTAAGTCTTCAGTCATTATCATAATTCTTTCATTTCCATTGACAATAAAATAACCGCCAGGATCTTCCGGATCCATGTAATTGCTTTCAAGCTCTTCCTTAGACATGCCTAGAAGGTTGCACGGTTTGCTTTTTACCATTATTGGTATTCTTCCTATTTCAACTTCCTGATTTTCGACCTGCCCATCCTGTTTTATAGAAATTTCCAAAAATAAAGGCGCAGAGTAAGTCAAGTTTCTTATTCTTGCTTCAGCAGGAGTTATCGAAGTTGTTGATCCGTCAGACTCGACAACATTCGGCTTCTGAATATTAATCTTCCCAAGTTTTATTTCAACCTCGTCTTGCTCAATGTTCTCTGATATTTCATCAACAATTTCCTGCATTCTTCTTTCCACAAAATTATTAAAAGATGTAAGGTTTGATTCAACTAAAGAATTTTCTGAAAGATATTTCTGAATAACAACATGATCATCAAAGTTTAACTTAAGTTTTAATCCTCTGCCCATTTATTAAATAACAACCCTGTAGTAAAAGAAAATCTTCTCTCCATCAAGTGATTTTCTTTCAATTTTGATTATATCCCCAATATTTATGTCTTGAGGAAGAGCGGGATCTGTTGATTTTATCTTCGGTAATTGTGTTTTAGAAATATTTAGCTTGACGAGCAGCTCATCTTCTTCTTTTTTGCTTATTTTTGAATGTTTTGGCTGGAGAATATGCATAGCTTAGGCTTGTATGAAAATATTTAGGTTGTTTTAATTGGATCAATGGACGACGGATAATATTGGGTATTATTGCAATCACATTTACAACTTCGTAATACTAAAGATTATCAAAAGATGGCTTTTAAACCTTTCGGTTTTTAAAGGGAAAATCGGAATATGCTTACTGCTATTGAAGAGTTGGGAAAAATAGGAATGTTATTAATTAATAGATTTTAAATATTCATTTTTTAGAATACTTTAAAAACATTATATTCTTTTTTGAGCTATTGGACCCATAGCTCAGCCTGGTTAGAGCACTGGCCTTTTAAGCCAGGTGTCGGGGGTTCGAATCCCCCTGGGTCCATACATTATTTTATGATTCATAATACTCTAAGATCTTGCCTTAAGGATAAATCCATAAGCAAAAATATAAAATAATCAAGATTAGTTCTGTTATAGATTAAATATTAATGAATGTAAATAAGGCTAAATTTTTCCTAATAAAAGGAAAGTTTGATAAAGAAAAACATTGGTTGTCTTTTATTATTTAATATTGTATGTTTTCGAATAAATAATAAAATTAAATATTAAGTTTAGATAATTTTTGGATGCTTTATGGTCTTGCCATAAGGAGATTCACAGAAAACTTAATTTTTCCTTCCATTTCCATTTAAAGCATATAATTCCAAATCTTCAAATCCCGGAACATTCAATTTTTCACAGTCCGAAATTTTAATCTTTAAAAGATCCTGATGATATATTGGAATTTTTACAGCCCAATAATATCCTTTTGCCGGATTTCCAAGCTGATCTGTCAATGACTGATGCATAAGCATAACAACCCTATCTTCTTTCATATACCTCTTAAGCCCAGCAACAGCATTTTTATCTTTCATTAAAGTAGCTATTGATTTATAATCATCCATTTTTATTCATATTAATTTTAAAATAAGTTTTAATAAATAAATTAATTATTCCCCGGTGCTTCCAAATCCGCCAGTTCCTCTTGAGGTATCAGATAATTCCTCAACCTCTTCAATAACAACTCTTTCAATCTTGCTCATTACTCCTTGGGCTATTTTATCTCCGGTTCTAACTTCATAAACTTCTTGTCCATGATTAATTAAAATTACTCCAACTTGCCCTCTATAACCTGAATCAATTGTCCCAGGAGAATTAACAATACTTAACCCGTGTTTTAATGCAAGTCCTGACCTTGGCCTTATCTGCAATTCATATCCTTCAGGAACTTCTACAGATATGCCTGTTTCAACAAGAGTTCTGTCTCCAGGAGCTAATACATAATCATGGGCAGAGAATAAATCCATTCCAGCATCTCCTTCATGAGCATAACTAGGAAGAATTGCTTGATCATATAATTTTTTTATTTTAAGTTTCATTGTTAAAATTAATCCGTTTTACAAGATTCAGTATCGCAACCAGGCTCTCCAGCAGGCTGCAAATAAACTTTGATAGGTTCCTTATCAGGTTGAGAAATTACTATTGGTAAAGTAACATTTTTTTCAGTGTTACTTCCATTATCTCCTCCAGGATTAGGCAAAACAGCGCATGCTTCTCCATCACAATATTTTTCAACATCAGCAACCTCTCCTTTAATCCCTCTAAAATCAAGAGGCTTTAAATTAGCCGATCTTCTATCAAATTCTTCTGGAGTTATAGTTTCATACGGCATTTGAGGATATGAACCTTTGCTAACATTCGGCAAGAAACTAACTCCTTTAAGATTGTATTGAAAGTGATCAAGAGCATATTTAATTTGATGCCCTTCTTTTTCAGGATCAAAAGTAACTGTTACACTTACTTGATTATCTGCCCAATGTTCTTGCAATAATGCAGCGAATTCAAGTTTTTCCCACATTGAAACTTGATCTTGAGTTCTTATATTTTCCTTGACCCTTACCGGAACTTCAACAACCATGCTGCTTTTATCTACAACATCTTCTTCAACATGATATCCTGAATTAGAAACTCTTTCAATAAGCGGACTATTTTTTGCTACTCTTATTCTTCTTATGTACTCTTTTGATTGAGGCCAGTGAGCTCCAGGAGTTACTCCAGGAAGCAAGCTTACACTTCCAGAAGGTTTTACAGAAGTTGTCTTAATTGATTTTGGAACCGCTAACCAATCGCTGTATATTTTATCCCAACGAGCAATTTCTTTAAAACCTGCATCAAGCCACTCAATTGTTTTGTCAATGCCTCTTTCTTCTCTAAATATCACAAGACCTGAATTAGATGAACCAATACGCCTGTTTCTTGCCATGACATCATTTGTTTCATGCCAGTGAGTTTGCGGCAGGGTTACTGTTTTAGCATACAAATAAGAAAATTTTTGCGTTCTAAGATAATCATCTAAAGTTAAATGTCTTGTCGGAAAATTTTCTACAAGACAGCAGAGTTCATAACTTTCTAAAGATTGTTCTACACAAGGATTAGTTCCATCAGCCTTAGGATCTGCATCCGGATTAAATCCATCTTTCATTCTCCCAAAATTTCTAATATTATGAAGCCAAACATATCCGGGCTCTCCATTAATTCTTGTTCTTTCTGCAACTTGAGTATAATCCATTCCTAATTCAGCAAATATAGAATTATTGCTTGCCCATCCCCAACTTACTCTTTCAGGATTTACTTTATAATTTTTTAAATCCATAAATTCTTCAGACTGTGGATCACCAAACGCAATTTCTGCAGTTCTTCTGACATTTCCGGCTACAACCGCTTTTCCAATTAAATTTTGAATATCCACAATATCTCTTTCAGAAATCGGCATGCTTATTCTGGATTCCAATGTTTTTTTCAATGTTTCATGTAATTCCATTAAGGGTTCTGGTCCAGAAGCCTTTCCACCAAAAGTTTTAATTGGTTTGCCGGCAGGCCTAATATCATCATAAATAAATTCTACATCAGGTTCTCCAAGAAAATAACTTCTTAAAAGTATTCCAACGCTTTTAACCCATCCTTCTCTTGTATCGGGAATTCTGTAAATTTCTTTTTGTCTTTCCCTATCTGGAGATCTTATAATAATTTGTCCAGCTCCTTTCGTATCAAATCCAACACCAACACCGACCATTGAAGCATCCATTAAAAATGTAAATGGTTTCTCAAGGTCACCAGATAGATTTTTTGTGGAAACAAAAGCGCAATTATTTAATGCTGCATAAACACCTTTTTTTTCAGTTATTTCACTCCCCATCGCCCACAAACCTCTTCCAGGAGGAAGAAATTTCATATTAAACATTCGATCATACATTTCTTGAGCGCTTTTCTGGCCTTGATGATCTCTCCATTCTTTTCCAAGATCAAGAATTCTCCTTTTCTGAAGATTATAAGTACCTTCAACAACACGAGCTATAGTTTCATGCCATTGCTCGTTTTCGCCGTTTGGCTTAATTCTAGAATATGTTCTCATATAAGTTAATTCGCCCAAACCATTAAATCCAAAAGGAGGAGTTACTTCAGAATATTTTTCAACAAATTTTGGATTTAATTCAAATCTTGGAAAATCAGGATCCATTAATCTTTTCCTGATTCTAACCTCTTGAGCAGGCAGCTTTGATATATTATTATAAAACTCTTCTCTGTCTTTTTCAGTTGGAACATAAGCATAAACCATTTTATTTCACCTCCCTCATTATATTCTTAAAATCACTTACATCTTCAAAATCTTTGTAAACACTTGCAAACCTGATATATGCAACTTTATCAATTTTTTTTAATTTATTCATAACAAATTCACCTATTTTTTTAGTTGGAATCTCTTTTTGATTTTGTATTTTTTCTTCAAATTCCTTTACAATACTCTCAATTTTTTCATGGCTTACATCACGTTTTTCACAGGCCTTGATTATTCCAAGGAAAACTTTATCCCTGTTAAACGGCTCCCTTCTTCCATCTTTTTTAACAACAAATCTCTCAATTTCCTTAACATTCTCATATGTTGTGAATCTCTTGCCACACTTTAAGCATTCACGCCTTCTTCTAGTGCCTTCAGCTGATTCGCGTTTGTCAGTCACCTTTGTCTCTGGATGCTGACAATACAAACACCTCATCTTTAATAAAAAGAACCTAGGTTCTTCTTATGACATCTCCTTGTAATAGCCAAGATTTTTATCATAAAATTTACCTTATGATCTACCTCTTTATTATAAGCATTAAACACTCTCATTTTAAGTTTTTAAATATTATTTGATTTCAATGATATCATTCAACTAAATACAATATCCCACACATACAACCTATTGTACCTCATCTTTTAATAGCTACTTTCCATTGTAGCCAATAGTTTATTTTAAAAATATAAAGTATTTAAATATTTCTGTGATAATTTTTCTTCCGAAGAGAAAATCATATTTTTCAGAGATATTTTTCAATTACCATTTTTCAATGGTTCATTAAAAATGGCTTATTAAGAATAAAAATGAAGAATACTCGGTGTAAAAGATTATATCTAAAAGGATATACTTTCTTTAAATTCAATCAGATAGAAAGATTTATAAACCTAATATTATGTATATTATGGTATACAAAATATATAATCAAAATGGAAGAAAAGATATACAAAAGGAAGATTATAGAAGAGATAGTAAAATATCTCGAATCAAAAGAAATAATAGTAATCTATGGATCAAGACAAGTTGGCAAAACATCCTTGCTAAGATATTTGATAGAGCATTATTTGAAGAAGAATACATTTTATTTTGATTTGGAAATGCCAAATCTTCTGGAACTGTGCAATCAAGGGGCAGAGAGTGTTTTTAAATATTTGATACAAAAAGGAGCTGAAGAAAATCAAAAAATTTTCTTGTTAATAGACGAAATTCAATATATGGAAGATCCTACAAAATTCTTAAAAATTATGCATGACCATTACCCCAATATAAAACTGTTAGTTTCTGGTTCTTCAACATTTGAGATAAAAAAGAAGTTTAAGGAAAGCCTTGTAGGAAGAACTATTAATTTTGAAGTTTATTCCCTAAGCTTTGAAGAATTTCTGATATTTAGGGGAAAGAATTATAAGATAAGTAAGGAAAATACAGATGCGATAAATACAGAATTGATTGAATTAGCAGAAGAATATATAAAATTTGGGGGTTATCCAAAAATTGTTCTAGAAAATTCAGAGGAAAAAAAACAGACTTATCTTTCACAAATAATTAGCACTTATGTAAGAAAAGATATAAGAGATATAGGAAATATAAGAAACATATCTTCATTTAATAAGCTTCTTGAAATTTTAGCTTCTCAATCCGGTCAACTTATCAATGTCCTAGAAATATCAAATACTCTAAAGATTAATAGAGAGACAGTTTTGGAATATCTGGACTTGTTAGAAAATACTTTTATAATAAAGAGAATAACACCTTTCCATAGGAATTTAAGAAGCGAACTTTCAAAAAATCCTAAAATTTTCTTTTTAGATACGGGGATGATGCATCTTTTATGGCTAAAAGAATTTCCTAAGGTGATACTTGGAAATGTATTTGAAACATTTGTTTTTTTAGAGTTAATGAAGTTAAACAAAAAAATAAACTTTTGGAGAACTACGAACAAACAAGAAGTTGATTTTATAATAAAGAATAAAGAATTATATGCTATTGAAGTGAAGTATAATTTTCAAAATGCAGATAATAGCAGTTTAAAGTTTTTCTCTCAAGAGTATAAATGTAAAACAATAACTATTGGACTTAAAGGAGAGAGAAAAGGTAAATATATTTGGGAATTCTTAAAGGAAATAGCTTAATTTCTGGGATACATATTTATAGAAGAATCTTTTTATTTTATTATGAAAATGATTTTAACCATCAAAACAGAAAAGAAAAATCCGTCAAAAGTTGAGTTGGATAAAATCGTGAATATTATTCTTGATGCTGGAGCCTTATTACATGAGAGGTTAAAATTTCGCGAGGTTAAATGTCACTGCATGAGGGATGGGACTTCGTTGATACTAACAAAATGAAACAACAAAAAGGATTCTTTGAAATATATAGTGAAATGAAATTACATGTGATTAATGACCTCATACATAAATTAACATTAAAAAAGGATTTCAGGACAGTTGAAGAATTACTCAAAATGAAAGTAGAATTATATCCTAATCAATAATTAACTTTGGTTCTGTTTTTTTATGCAAGTTTAATTGATCGCGGTTTAACTTTTCCTAATATAGAATGATGTTTTTTAATAAGCTCAACTTCAAGTTTGTATAGCTCTTCTTCATTCATTTTATTATTAATAATATGGTCCATGGAGGAGTTGAACCTCCCCTTCCTTGGTGTAAACGAGTCAGTTTACCGCTAGCTTACAAGCCCATTAAGATTATTATTAATAATCCTAAAATAATAATAATAAACTTATGACTTTTAAAGCTTATCCTAATATTTTGCACAATTTTTAGAACCCCATATATCCTACAATTAAGAATCCTAAGGAAAGAAAGCATCCTTAGGACATATTTTTAATGGCTAAGTTAGAGCTATTTTTCTTCTTGATAAACTTCTTTAAAAAGTTATATAAACTAAACTTGCCTGTTATTAATATGTATAATATAAATAAAAAATTATTGCCAAAAGAAATAATTAAAGAAATAGAAAAAGACAATGAAATTATAACTGTGTTTGTTTTCGGTTCATATATACATAATAAGAAGTACAGCAGAGACATTGACTTATGCATTGTTTTAGATAAAAAGTATTCTAATTTAGAGATGTCAAGGAAAAAAATAAAATACGCTTCTTTATTTTCAAGAAAATTTGATGTAAGTCTATTCCAGCAGCTTCCTATGTATATAAGAATAAGGGTTTTAAAAGAAGGGAAAATTCTGTTTTGTAAAGATGAAGATAAATTATATGGATTAGCTTTTTCCACAATAAAAGAGTTTGAATATTACAAAAAAATATATTATACTTATCTTAAATCAATTGAAAAATGAAAAACAGAACTTTAGACAAAGAAAAGATAATATCTAAGCTGGATGAATTAGATAGCTATTTAGAAGAATTAAATGAGATAAAAATAGATGATTTTAATGAGTATATTGGGTCAATAGAGAAAAAAAGAGCATCTGAAAGACTTTTGCAAGTGTCAATAGAAGTAGTTATCGATGTATGCAATATCATTGTTTCAAATTTAAAGTTAGGAATACCTTATGATGAAGATATGCTTTTTAAAAAATTAAAAGAAAAAGATATTATTTCAGAAAAAATGAAAGATATCTTAAGAAACCTGAAGGGTTTTAGGAATGTTCTTGTTCATAAATACGGGGAAGTTGATAATGAAAGAGTGTTTGAAAATATTGAGAAGCTTCAGGATTTTGACGATTTTAAGGAAGAAATATTAACTTTCTTAAAAAAATATAAGGCCAAGATAATAACTAAATCCTCTTTCGTCTTAATAAATTAGCATTGCTTACAACTGTTATAGAAGATGCAGCCATTGCAGCCTCTGCAATAATTGGATGTAATAAACCTGCAATTGCAACAGGAATAGCAATAACATTATATGCAAAAGCCCAGAATAAATTCTGTTTTATTTTTTTAAATGTAACCTTGCTTAGGTTAATTGCTCTTACAACTCCAATTAAATTTCCATGAGTTAAAACAATATCTCCTGCTTCAATTGCAATATCTGTTCCAGTTCCCATTGCAATCCCTACATTGCTCTGCTTTAATGCCGGAGCATCATTTATTCCATCTCCTATAAATGCAACCATTCCGCGTCTTTGTAACTGTTCAACTTTTTTAGCCTTATCTTCTGGTAGAACATTTGCAATTACTTCTTTAATTCCAACTTCTTGCGCAATTGCCTCAGCTGTTTTCTGATTGTCTCCAGTTATCATTATTGTCTTGTAACCTTGTGCATTTAACAAAGAAATTGCCTTGACAGAATCTTCTTTTACAGCATCTGCAACAGCAACAATGCCAAGAACCTTTCCTGCTTCACTTACAATCATAGTTGTTCTTCCTTTAGATTCATACTTGTCAATTATCTCTTCCCAATTTTTTAATGAAACTCGTCTTTCTTTCATTAAAGTCTGGTTTCCAATAATTATCTCTTTATTTCCAATATACCCTTCAACACCTCTTCCTCTTAAAATTTTGAATGCTTTAACTTGCTTGTATTTTTTTATTCCTTCTTTTTCAGCCCTTTGAACAATTGCTTTAGCAATAGGATGCTCACTTAGGTTTTCCAGGCTTGATGCAATTTCCAATAAATAATTTTCTTTAACATTACTTTTAATATCTGTAACTTCTGGTTTTCCTTTTGTTATTGTTCCTGTTTTGTCAAAAACAATAATTTTTATCTCTTTCATTGTTTGTATTGCTTCTCCTTTTCTGATTAAAATTCCTTTTTTAGCTCCCATTCCACTTCCAACAGTTAAGGCAATAGGCACTGCTAATCCTAATGCACACGGGCATGCAATTACTAAAACCGTGACTGCCACACCTATTGACCTGCTTAAATCGCCTGAAAAATACCACCATCCAATAAATGTAAGCAAAGCCACAACAAGAATTGCTGGGACAAAAATACTTGTAACAAAATCAGCTGTTTTCTGAATTGGCACTTTAGTTCCTTGCGCTTCTTCAACAAGCTCAATAATATGGGCTAAAAAAGTGTCCTTGCCAATTTTCGTGGCCTTAACATATAAAATACCATCCTGATTTATTGTTGCTCCAACAACAGAATCATTTACTTTTTTTTCAACAGGCATACTCTCTCCAGAAATCATACTCTCATCAACAGCGCTCGCTCCTTTTATAACAATTCCATCTGTAGGAATTTTTTCTCCAGGCTTGATAATAATTATATCATTAAGCTTAACTTCTGAAATTGGAATTTCTATTTCTTCCTTACCACGTAGAACTCTTGCTTTTTTAGCTCCCAACTCAAGAAGCTTTTTAATTTCCTGGCTCGCTCTCCCTCTTGCCTTTGCCTCAATATATTTTCCTGTCACAAAAATAGCCATAATCATTGTAGCCACTCCAGAATAATCTTGTAAATATCCCAATAAACTAAAAATTCCTGTAAAATAAGCAATAATAGTTCCTAAAGCAATCAAGGAATCCATATTAAAATAAAATCTATACAATCCCCTTAAGCCAGATTTAAGTGTTGAAAATCCAAATATAAATATAACTGGGAATCCAAAAATAATATAAAGAATGACAGTAATTTGCTCGCTGTTAAAGAGCATAATATCAAGAATTCTTTGCATAAACATAAGAATTGCAATAGGAACAGCAAAAACCCAGCTTCCAATCAACTTTCTTTTCCATTCAAATATTTCAGTATCTTCTGCAGGCTCTGAATGATCATGATCATGCTTCATTTTCATACCTTTGTGATGTTTATGTGTGTGTTTCATTTTTAGTATTAAAGGAAGGGTTGATAAGGGTAAACTATTGGTTTCCTTTATTGTGATGTTTGTGTTTCATTTTATTATATTAGAATTTATTTTATTACTCTTCTATTGCAATAGTTTTATATCCTGCTCGTGCAACAGCTTTCTTAAGCTCTTCTTGAGGAACATTACCTTCAACTTGAATAAATGCTTTTTTTCCAATCACACTTACAACTGCTTCTTTAACTCCATTTACTTTTCTTAAGCTTCTTTCAATATTACCTGCACAGCTGGCACAATGCATTCCATCAATTCTTATTTTTAGTTTCTTCATTTTTATTTCCTCCTGTTTCTTGTTTATTATTTTTATGATTTTAGGATCCTTTAGAACCATAGGTTCTGGACGACCGTAAGTCCTTTTTTTCAAAGGCTCATTTATTTAGTGCATATTTAGTTATTTCTATACTGCAAGAGTTATATTTCTTGCACCATTTATAACATTTATCTGCCCATGATTTTTTCAAATACTTTAATTTGCATATTTTGCATGTATAATATTTATTTTCTTTTACCATTACCAATTTGCAATTGTTTTATCATCCACATTATTAACAAAACAAGAGCAACAATAATCAATATCATAAACAACCATCCAAATAGCCACATTGTTCCAAATCCTGCACCCATCATGCCATATCCAGAATAACTAAGCATTGGTGATGTAAGCATGCTTGCTATAAATAATACCACAATTGCTACAATAACCCAAGTTATTATCTGATTATCTTTCATTTTATATTTTTTATGATTTTTGGAACCTTTAAAACCGATAGGTTTTTTGCTTGTCTTTCCAAAGGTTCATTTTCCTCTCTTAATATATGCACACAATAAGCATTCATATGCTTGTCAATTAAGCTCATTAATGGCCTTATTGTTTCTTCATTTAGAATATAGTACCTATATTTTCCTTCGCTGATACATTTAACAAACCCGCATCTTTTTAATCTTGCAAGGTCATGTGAAACAGAAGTCTGGTCCATATTCAATTCATTAACAATTTCAGAAACATTTTTCTTAGCGTGCCTTAGTAAATTTATTATCTTAAGCCTTGGTTCTGAAACCATAGTGCCGAAAAATATTTTATAAGCTCCATAAATATCGCCCTCGCTAATTCCGTGCTTATGTACATGTTCTAATATGCTTTTATCTGTCATATGATAATTCAATACATATGTAGTATTTAAATGTTTCGGTGATGAAACATTTAAATGATAACCTTAAAATAAAATCTTTTTTTTCAAAATCTCTTTACAAGGCACAACTTATCAGCACCATGTAAGAATACAGAAACCAACACTATTAGCAATCCAAAATCTCTTACGGCCACATCATTATATCCAATAGAAATTATTATGCCAATTATATGTAAAATACCTATTAAAGAAACAACTCTTGTAAAAATGCCAAAAAGAAGCAGGATTCCAATAGCTAAATCAAAAACACCATTCATATAAATTAAATTTGTTGCACTAACCCCGATAGTCAGGGCAAAATCAGGAAGATAAGCCATCCAAGATTGAGGGTTTAATAACTGGCTTATTCCAAAAATGAAAAAAACAACTCCAACTCCCCATCTCGCAATTGCCGGAGTGTATTCTTTTAATTTTTGAAAGTCCATTTTATATATTAAATATTTTTATGTTATAAAGGCTACTATCTCAAGCTGATAAGGTATGTAAAATTATTGCAGTATTTTCAGAATAAAGTTTAGCTAAACACACAACATCTTTGCCTAATTTTAATGAGTAAGCTACTGATAGTTTATTATTTAACATTTTGAATGTCCTAATAGTATATAGTTTATATATTTATTCGGTTACAACAAGAACTCCACTCATGTCGGGATGTCCCTGTCCGCAATAATTATTACAGTAAAAATTAAAAGTTCCTGCTTTATCTGCAGTAAATTCAACATAATCAATCCCGCTCACTCCCAAATCCGGAATTTTTATCCCATGAGTTGTATCAAGATTATTAATTGTTATTCTTACTTTTTCTCCTTTCTTTATAGTTATAGTTGATGGAGTGTATTCAAATTTTTTAGCATCAAGTGTTATTTCTCTAACACTATTCGCATTATTAGAATTAGCTGTAGTAATTCCATTTGATGTGACTGTCTTTACAGCCTGTCCAGAAATATTTGTTGAATTGCCATAATTAAGATATAAAAATCCGCCTACAACCCCAATTAAAATAACTGCCAAGATAACAATTGTTAAGTTTTTCATAATAGATTATTAAATTTTTATATTTATAAATCTTATTAAAGTAAAATTATTTCCAGAATTTATTGCCAAGAATTCTTGCTAAATAATAAGCAGAGCCAAATAACACAACACCTGGGAGGAATGCTGCTCCCAAACTAGGCACAAGTATGCTTGTTCCAACAGCACCGACTGTTCCAGCTCCTAAAGACTCAAGAACATTAACTGCCTGAGGAACAGACTGCTCAACATTTTTCTGCAAAGCATCAATCTGCATTATCATTTTTCCATCTTTTAAAATTCTTATTTTCCTATCTTCTTCTGAAATAACAACCGCCAAATTTCCCCTATAAGAAGCGCTTAATCCAGCGCTATGCCTTGTTCCGAAGTTTTTGAATGTCTTTTTGCTTTTTACCATAGCTCCGTATGCTTTAACCCACCCTGTTTTATCAAGAATCACAGCACCATCCATTAAAGCAAGCGATTCAAGCAATTTAGGGTTTCTTAAAGCATTAAATGAAGGAACCTGCTGTTTAATTAATGGCTTATATTCTGTACTGCCAACTACAAATAAAGCTCCTTCTCCTCTTTTTGCAATCCTCAAACCGACTTGGATAAGCAATTCCTGTAATTTTTTGCTTTCTTTTGTTTCTTTCAGGTTTTTTTTATCAGAATTTTTTTTAGCCATTTTATTAAATATAATCTAAAATCGTAAAACATAAAACTGTTTTTAGTTTATAAATCTTGTGAAAAGAATTATTTTTCTAGCATCTTCAAGTTACCCATCCAATTATCAATTTAAAACCAAATTAAATAACCACTTAAATCATGCTAAATTTTTCTCTAATGAAAAATTTTTAATTGTAAAGATTCAAGATTTTGAAAATACCTTGCTATAATTTATTATATTTAATTACTAAGGTTAATTTATTTTTACTCGTTACTCTCTTTATAATTTATATTCTTTAAATTAATTCGATATTAAGGGAAATAATCTCTTTATTTAAGGCACATTTAATATTATTCAATTCTTCATCTAAGTAGGCAATTTTCTTTTCTGCTTTTAACTTTTCATTGTTTAAGTCAATAATTTTATTCTTAGTCTCAGTAATTTCTCTTTCTATTTCTAGAATTTCATCATTTTCAATTACAATACTGGATTTTGAAATTTCTTTCTGATCTTCAATTATTTTATTAATTCTATCATTAATCTTATTCTTACCAATAATTTCTAATAAAGATTTTCCGTTGTCATTTTCAAAGGCAGTATAAAAATTATTTCTATAATTATTAATTATACTCATATGTTCTTTAATAGAATGGTGTATGCCGGACAGCTCTTTAAAGTCAATCATAACTCTTAGGTCATCAATTTCTTTTTTCAGTTCATCATTCTTGGTTTTTACCTCCATTATTTTTACCATTTTATCCTTATATTCCTTACTTTCTTTTGTATATTCAATTTTCTTTTTTAAATTCTCAATATCATTTTTTGATTTTTTCCCAGCTATCTCAAAACTTTCTATATGAATGCTCATTTTATTTTTCATTTCTTCAAGTTTTGTAATTTCCTCAACTGATTTCTCTACTCTCCCAAATAAATTAAAAGTTTCGATTAATTCTTTATTTTCCTTAAATATATTGTTTAAATCCATATAAAACGTTTTTATGCTCTTCATCACATCTCCCAGTTCTTTTCCTATGAGGAAGGTTGCTTTTTCAAAATTCATATATGATTTATTTTTAAATTCATGAATATTTAAATCAAGATTTTTAATCAGGTCTTGAATTCCACCATTACCCATATCTTCCAGGTTGTTTTTTAATTTTTTTAAATGTACAAGGAATCTATCAAGGTTCTCCCCAACAATTAATTTGGTTTTTTCCTCAACTTTTTTCTCACTTAAGTTTATTTGATTAATAGCCAAAATTTCACTTTCAAATTCAATTATAAGTGAATTAACCCTGCTTTTAATTAGATTTACTACATCTGTCTCATCAGCTTTAATTTCCTGCTTCTTTTTTAAAATAACTTCATTTATTTCATTTAAACTTACCTTTCTTACTTCCCGAATAGGTTTTTCTTTCTTAAATAAATTGAAGATTCCCATAGAATTTATTGATAACCTTTATATTTATATTCTTTTTTCTTTTGTCTTATTTAACATAAATAAACTGATTAATAAAATAATTATAACAAGAATTTGCACTTCAATTCCTTTAAGCGGAAGTGAAGCAAATGAAAACCCAATGCCAAAGAAGCTGAATATCAACGGAAAAAGCCCTGTAACACATAACGGGCATACTCCAACTATTAATCCCCCAATACCTCCGGCTACCGCCATTGTAGCTTCATTCAAGCATTTTTTTCTTTCTTTGTACTTTATATAAGCATAAACAGAATTTACAGAAACTAAAACTCCTATTGTAAGAGTAAGAATAATTGAAATAATGAGTTCAAACCAGTTAATAGTACTTGCATAGATGATTATTAATTTTATTGTATTATAAAAACCGCTTAACCATATATTAAGCAGAATATAAATTAAAAAGATTCCAATAACTTGGTATATGTGTGGTTTTTTGAAAACAATTTTTAAATTCATTTTATATGAACATAAGAAATAATATATGTTAATAAATCTGTGTATAGCTTATAAAAATAAAAACAGCCTTTATTTAATATAAACATCAGAAACTTTTGCATTAAAATGAGGCAAAGATGACATGAGAATTCTAGAAAAATAGATTAAAGCCTTTGGCTTTAATATCATATGAAAAATTAGTTGCCTTCGGACAAACTAATTTTTCTG
>JAGVWP010000010.1 GCA_018304985.1 Candidatus Pacearchaeota archaeon | reverse complement strand
ATAGCTTATGTGAAGAAACCTCCTCCTAAAAATATGAATTTAATAACGAATTGGTAAGTCAGGTTAGTTATAGTTATGAGCGAAGCGAATTAACTTGTCCGGATTAAACCCAAATTGCTTGTAAACAGAAAACATTCCTTCGATTGATATATAAAAAACAGGCATTTTTACAATTTTACTTATTTCTTCTGTAGTTCTATTTCTTCTATTTTCACTATCTCTTGCAATAAATCCGTCATTTTCAGGCATGTCCACACCATATTCACAACCTCTTCCTTCACCATCTTCTCCAATAATACCTATTTTTGGTGTGTAACTTACAAAAAATGCCTTTTTAACTCCAGCTTCTTCATATAATAATTTTTTTGCTTGCTTTATATTTGTGCCTCTTACAATGCTATCATCAACAATTACTACTACTTTATTTTCTAATATATCTTTTGCGTTTGGTGTTAAATTTAAGTTTAATTTTATAGAATTATTTCTTTCTTCAGTATCGGGGCCTTGAAATGATCTTTCAGCTCTTATTTTATAAAATATTTCTTCAAACTGAATTCCAGTAGATCTTGAAAATCCTCTTGCAGCAGGTTCTGGGCATCTTGGCAAATAACTGACAAAGTCTATTTTCTCCCCTGGAAATGCTTGAATAAATTCTATTCCTAATTGTTCTCCTAAGGCATCTCTTATGCTATTTATGCTTATTCCCCTTAATGTAGATTCGTGATGTGCCAGATAATTAAATTCAAAGAAACAAAGTTTTGGTTTTGGTTCAAGAAGATTAGTTATTTTAAAATCTCCATTAATGTCAAAGTAATAAATGCTTCCTGGCCGCATTTCTTTTATTAACCTGCCTCCATTTTCAATAAATGCCCTGTCTTCAGAAGCAGCTTGGTGTTTTCCATCTTTCCACCCAATTGATCCTGGTTTTATTCCGGTTCTGTCTCTCATAGATATTACTTCTTTTCTTCTTTTATCAGCTATTGCAAGAGAAAAAGATCCTGGAATATTTTTCATTAATTCTTTTTCACCATATTTTGCGTAAAAATGCAATAGAGCTTCGCTATCACAGTTTGTCTTTAATTGACTTTTATCTATTCCTGCAAAATATTTTTCATTTACCTGGCCATTATGCACTATGGCCATTTCACAGTCAGTTATTAATATATGCCCATGTTTTTCATTAATTTTACCACCTATTACATGTGGGTGAGCATCCATTATAGAGTCTTTTTTCCTTTTGTTGGATATCTTACATGTCCTATGAAAAAATGGTAGTGATTTGATCCAGAAAATATTTTGTGCATATCTCCAATATCAAAACTTGTAACAGGACCAGACCATTTTACTACATCTATTCTATCCTCACTCATAGCTGCTATTCCTGCAAATCCTCTCCCTCTATGTTGCACCGATTTAAGCATAGAATAAACATCATGCAGAGTATACCCAACACAAAATCCGCATTTATCATCTAAAGTTTCACCCATTTTTGCTATAACTAAAATTTATTTTTTGATTTAAAAAGATTTGTATAGTAAAGAGATTATTTTTTAAGGAACTAGATTTTTAGTAAATATTATTTATAACGGACTTTATTCTTCATAATAATCAATATCTTCTATTTTTTGAACTTTTTAATTCTTTTAAGTATTCTTCTTTCATTTTCCTAATAAAACTTTTTTCAATAAAGAAATAATTAAATATAATGGCAAGAATTTCAATACCAAGTACAAATTCTAATATTGGCAGATCTTTACTTGTTAATGGCTGATCTGTTAAAAATAAAAATCCATAGATTGTGAATATTATTACAAATGCCATTCCAACATATAAAATTTTATTTAATAATATATAATGTGCTATTTTAATTTCTTTATATAGAAGTTTTCTTTCACTTATCTTTTTACTTAGATTATTTTTATCTAAAATCGCACTATAAATAAGAAATATAAGAGAGATTATTACTAATGTTCCACTGATAATCCTAGATTCTTCATGCTTTATACCAACAACAATAGCCATAATTGCTAAATATATTAAAGTATAAGAGATTGCTTTAATCCATGCTAATTTACTTATCTTAAGTTCTTTGTTTTTCATAATCATTATTGTTTTATTTTATTTATAAAATTCACTCTTCCTCAACCCAGGAATAGCCTTTTTCTTCTAAATGGTCAACAATTTCTTTCTTTCCTTCCAAAACAACCTTTCCTTTCATTATTATTGAAATTTTATCAGGCTTGATAAATTCAAGAATTCTTTTATAATGAGTAATTATAAGTATTGTCATGTCTGGATTGTCTTGTTTTAAAGCGTTAATTCCATCTGCAACGCTTTTTAATGCATCAATATCCAGTCCAGAGTCTGTTTCATCAAGAATTGCCAGTTTAGGATTTAGGATTGACATTTGAAGTATTTCTGATTTCTTTTTTTCACCGCCTGAAAAGCCTTTATTCAAATACCTGGTTGAAAAATTTTCAGGCATTCTTAGTAATTTCAACTTTCTATCAAGCAGTTCTTTAAAATGTATAACTGAAATGGTTTCATCTTTAAGATCTTTGTAAGCTGTTCTTAGAAAATTGCTTATTGTAACCCCTTCTACTTCAGTCGGATACTGAAATGACATAAAAATGCCCAATCTTGCTCTTTCATCAGGCGATAAATCAAGAATATTTTTGCCATTGAATAAAATTTCTCCTTCAGTTACCAGGTATTGCGGGTTTCCCATTAAAACATTTGCCAGAGTGCTTTTTCCGCTTCCGTTAGGGCCCATTAAAGCAGTTATCGTCCCCAATTCTAACTCTAGGTTAAGCCCTTTTATTATTTTTGTTTCTTCTTCATCTTTAATTGAAACATGAAGGTTTTTTATTTCTAAAATATTGTTTGTCATTTTAATTTTCTTAAGCTATTTTACTTTCTAAATAAGGTTTATTTATGTTATTGTCTGGGTATATTGCTCTTAATAAATTGATAATTCTTGGTTCAACTGATTTTCTTACTTGATGAGCTGATTCAACATAATCTGCATCAACATCAAGCAATTCTGTTATTTCCTTTGGATTAAATCCCAACTCTTCAGCTTGGTATATTTGGCTTAAAAAATCATATGTTAGGCATGTGCCATTTTTTGTAAACCCTAGATTATGCCTTTTTGGTTTATTTCTTTTAATTTTTCTCCAATGATAATTTATTAGATATCCATGTATTCCTAAAAAATAACCTACTCCTTCTGCATTTATATCTAGATCAAAAGCTTTGTTAATAGCTTCTTTCTTTTCTTGGTTAACTCTGAATTCTATCTTTTTTTTATCATAAAGTGGTTCTAGACCAACTCTTTTAAGTATTCTGCTAACTCCCATTGGTTTAAAACCATATTTTTCTCCCATATCTCTTAGTGATGAAAGTTCTCCACTATTTTTTGCATCTTCATATTTTTTAAATATTCCAACAAGGCGATCTAAAGCGATACTTTTTTTATATATTCTTTCCCTCGCAAAATCATACTCCAAAGCTTTTCTATATGCCCATCCAAGTTCTTTTTCAGCTCTTTCCAGAGTAATCTGTCTTAGAACTTCAACAAAATTTATTCTTGCATTCTGGAGTTCTTCTTTTTTTCTTTGCCTTTCTTCCCTGTATTTTGACCTTAATCCCATTTTATTTAAAATTACCATTATACGTTGTTTTGTAATTGGATTTTGGGGATTTAATTCTCTAGCAATCCCTTCCAGGCTTAATGCACTATCCCATAGTTGATAGATTACTTCTTGTCTTGATGAATAATTTGTTGATGTTAACATCTTATTTCAAAGCCCCTTTCAAAGCATCTAAGCATAATAAAGCGCATCTAAGCCTTACAGATGAAATAGGTATTTGAAGCATATTAAGTATTTTATCTTTGTCAATAGTTTCTATCTCTTTAAGAGTTTTTCCCTTTATTTCATCTGTTAATAAAGAAGCTGATGCCATGCTTATTGCACATCCGCTTCCTTGAAATTTAATATTTTCTATTTTATTGTCTTTATTATTAATTATAAGCTTAATTGTTATGTCATCCCCGCATAAAGCATTGAATTCCCTGTGTGAATGGGTTGCTTGATTTAAAGACCCGAAGTTATGGGGGTATTTGTATAAATCTAATATGTTTTCTCGGTACATTAATAAAGACAACCCATGATTTTCTTTATCAAACTTTCCTTTTTCATCTTTTGCTTGATTTTCCATTTTAGTTATCTATTAAACAACACTATTTTATGCAATATATCATGATCATTTACTAATTCAAATTCAGAGCGAGTTAAGGAAGTCATTAATTTTAATCTTTCTCTTGCTAATTTTAAATTATCCATATTTGATATCCATGTACAAACTGCTGTTTTAGGGACATTCCCCCAATACGGCCGTCCATTTTCTGTAGGCTTTCCTGCTGATCTCCAATTTAACTGCCAATATTGCTCTGCTCCGCCTCTACCTGATTCATCTAAAAAAACTAATGTTGCTAATTCTGCAACTCTTTCTACATGTCTTTGTTCTCTTTCACTAAACTCTTTATAAGTCTTTGTATAAAATTCCGGCTGTCTTAAAACGTGAAGATAATGGGCTGTTTCATGAGGGGTTAATAATTCTACCCCTACATTTTTATCTAATGGTTCCTCCATAAATTTTCTATTTATTTTTATTCGCCAATTATTTTGACTTTCTTGAGTGTAAATTAACCCTTCCTCTTTTATATCTCCAAAATTAATAGGTATATTGCTTGGTCTTTCTTTTAATCCAAAATATATATACATTACATCTATAAATTCAGAATGCCTTTGCCATAATAAATTTTCTAATCTAAGTTGTTTTATTGCTTCTAATTCTTCTACTATAGAATTTTTTTCTAAAATTGTCATTTTATTTATTAAAAACCTCCTGAATTTTTATTAAAGCATCACATAACTTATCAATGTCTTCTTTTGTGTTGTAAATGCCAAAAGATATTCTTGCAGTGCCCGTTATATTTAAGGCTGACATTAAAGGCATGCAGCAATGATGACCGGCTCTAATTGCTATGTTATAATCATTTAGCAAAGAGGCTAAATCATGCGAGTGAATACCTTTCAGGTTAAATGAGATAATGCTTGAAGTGTTATCTGTATTTGAAGAATGATAAATGTCTATATTTTTTATTGTTTTTAATTTAGTTAATGCATACTTTTTAAGTTGTTTTTCATGATCTTGAATTTTACTTAATCCAATACGATTTATGAATCTTATTGCTTCTCCTAGTGCAATAACACTTGCAATATTCTGAGTTCCTGCTTCAAACCTATTTGGAACGGGTTGAAATTCTGAAGCTTCTAATGTAACGGATTTTATCATATCTCCTCCGAAATGAAACGGCCTTAATTTATCTAAAACTTCTTTTTTCCCATATAAAATACCTATTCCCATTGGCCCGTATAATTTATGCCCTGAAAATGCTAGAAAATCACAATCTAGCTCTTTAACATCAATCTTTATATGAGGAACTGACTGAGCTGCATCAACTATTGTTATTACATCAGGGTTTTTTTGTTTTGCAAGATTTATTAGTTCTTTTGCATTGTTTATTGTTCCTAAGGCATTTGATGTATGAGTTATAGAAAGAATTGCTGTTTTATCTGTTATAATTTCCCTTGCCTTATTATGGTCTAATTCAAAATTATCTGTTATTGGTATAAACTTTAATTTGTAACCAAAATGCTTTGCTAGTTGTTGCCATGGAACAAGGTTTGAATGGTGTTCCATTTCGCTTAAAACTATTTCATTTTTTCCTTTTCCTTTTTCAGTCCAGGTTAAAGAATCAATTGTGTAAACTAGCATGTTTATAGCATGAGTTGTTCCACTTGTGAAGATAATTTCATTTTCATCAGCATTAATGAAATCAGCAATTATTTTTCTGGCTTCTTCGTATTTCTTAGTTGCTTCAATGCTTAAGCCATATAATCCCCTATGAATATTAGCATTTTCCTTTTCATAAAAACTAGTTATGGCATCTATAACTTGCTTTGGCTTTTGAGTTGTTGCAGCGCTGTCTAAGTAGACTAGTTCTGGATTATTTTCAAAAATTGGGAAGTGTTGTTTCATTTTAGGTTTATTACAATAAGAAAGCTTATTAAATATATATAAAGTTAACTATTGTTAAGTTTATATAATACTAACTATTATTTCTTTTGTTTTAGAAATAATTTCCTTTGCAAGCTCAAAAAGCTCTTTGTAAATATCGTCTTCTATTGAAAGGCTTGTTCCATATTGATATTGCTCTCTTATTTCAATGCTTGTTCTTTCTTCTTGTTTAACTTCTAGAGAGGCAATTTTATTAACAATTTCTTTCTCTAAATCTATTTTTTTGCCTTCAATTAAGCTGTGGATTAGTGCAAATGTACATTCTTGGTTTCTTGATTCATAACCAAATTTAACAGCAATTGCAAGAAGGCAGTGATACATTGAATAAAAAATAGTGCTGGCAGATATATCGGAAAAATCCTTTTTTAGGTAGTCAGTTGCTTTAAGATAATGTTCTGCTTTTTTAATATGTTCTTTTGCTTTCTCTAAATCTGGCTGAATTTCAATAAGCCCTCTATGATTTCCTTCTTCATTTAACTCTTTTTCAGCTTTTTTCAAACACCAATCCACTTTGTTTTTTACATGACTCATTTTTCAATTAGATTTATGAATTTTTCTTCACCAAAAACAACAATTCCCTTTATAGCATTTAGTATCACTTTATTTCTCTTTTTTATATTATCTTTAAGATCCTTTTCTGTCTGGTAAATGGGGTGCAGTTTTTTATTATTTAGCAAATTAATTTCCCCTATTTCTTTTTTAAGTTTTTGGAATTTAATATTGTTTGTGATTATGAGAATATCTATATCTCTCGCTTCTTCATGTTTTTTTATTACAGAACCGAATAAAACTATTGCATCTGCATTTTTAATTTTTCTAGCTTCCTGAACCCACCGCTTTACATATGGATGTTCTTGTTCAGATTCTCTTTTTAACAGAAATTTAAGATATTGAATTAAATAGTCATTATTTGTATTTAACCTGAAAAATGATGCTTTTCCCAGCTTTCTTAATATTAGTATTTGTTCTTTCTCAAGCCTTTTAGCGATTTTTAAAGCTCCCATAGAGCTAATTCCTATATGTTTGGCTATGCTATTTGAATTATATTCAGTTTCAGGATTTTTTAATATGTTCAAGACAAAGAGCATTTCATTTTTTGTTATGTCTTTCATTTTCTTTTTAGTCTAAGAGGCTATATAAATTTAAGGTTTATATATTTAAACTTATGGTTTATATAGTATTTAAAGGTTTCTTTTGACGTAAGTGATATTAGTTTAGCATAGATAATTCTAAAAATGTTAAAATCAATCTATCAAACCAAATTTTTTAACCTTGACCTAATTGCACTAGGCTGCCGCATTAGAATTTGTGCAATTTCAGAAATAGTTTTATTTTCCGAGTTTAATATCTTTAATCTTCTGTCATCTTCTTGTTTCCAAGGTTCATAAGCATTGGCATAATTTTCTTTTATTTTCTTTAATCTTTTATGATAATCGGTTTCTAAATCCTCTTTTTTATTAGAATCTAATAAATCAGGGTTATTATCTTCCCTTATTTCTTTCAAATAATTTTTAATTGCCCCTAAAAATAAATCTCCAAAATCTTTTAATTTTTGCTGCCCAACTCCTTTAATATTTAAGAATTCTTCATTATTACTCGGAAGATAGCTAGCCATTTCTCTTAATGAAACATCTCCGAATATTATAAATGGCGGAACATTTCTTTGAGCAGCAATTTGTCTTCTTAAAATCCTTAATTTCTCAAATAAATCACGATCATATACTCTAAGTTTTCCTGTTTCTTTGGGAATTAATGTTTTTTGTTCTATTATCTCAGGTTTTGATAAGCCCATACACGAATCACAAGCTCCACAATTAGCTTCTAAAAAATCTTCTCCAAAATATTTCAGTATCTGCTTTCTTCTACAAGATCTGTCTTCGCAATAATTCATTACTTGACTTAATTTATCCCTTGCATTATTTTTAGTAATTTCATCTTCTATTTTATCAATAAAGAATTCATGTTTTCTTTTATCTCCTCTTGAATAAAAGAGTATGCAATCGCTTGAAAGTCCATCTCTTCCAGCTCTTCCTATTTCCTGATAATAACCCTCAAGTGTTTTTGGAAAAGTATGGTGAATAATTAATCTAACATTTGGCTTATTAATACCCATTCCAAAAGCAATCGTTGCTACAATGATATTAACTTTATCTTGGATAAATAAATCTTGATTATTTTTTTTGGTTTCATTATTAAGCCCTGCATGATATGGAAGAGCATTAAATCCATACTCTCTTAATTTTTCTGCAATATTTTCTGAATCTTTACGAGAAAAACAATATATAATTACAGATTCATCTTTGTATTCTCTTAACATGGTTATAATTCGTTCAATAGTTTTCTTTTTTTCTATAACCATTAAATTTAGATTCTCTCTATTAAAACTTGAGATGAATGTTTTAGGCTCTCTTAGAGATAATTGTTTTAATATATCAATTCTTACTTTTTTTGTGGCTGTTGCAGTTAAAGCTATAATTGGAGCATCTGGGAAAAGAATTCTTAGGGATTTTAAATTCCTATATTCTGGCCGAAAATCATGCCCCCATTCAGAAATACAATGGGCTTCATCTATGGCAATTAAACTCACTTGCAATGTGCTCAAAAATATTTTAAACTCCTCTAAAGCTAATCTTTCAGGAGCAATATAAAGAAGCTTTATTTCTTTTTTTTGAATTTTATCCTGGATTACATTAATCTCCTCAGGAAAAAGTGTTGAGTTAATGTATTCTGCATTAATACCATTCGCCTTTAAACTATCTACTTGGTCTTTCATTAAGGAGATAAGGGGAGAAATAACTATTGTAAGCCCTTCTAACTTTAATGTGGGAAGTTGGTAACAAATAGACTTTCCGCCCCCTGTTGGCATAATTACAAGTGAATCTTTCTTTTTTAAAACATGGTCTATAATGTCTAATTGCATAGGTCTGAATTCATTATAGCCAAAATATTTTTTTAGTAACTCAATCATATTTATTAGTTAAATACTCTCTTTAAATTTATTTTCCTTCCCATCGCTTCCCTGCTCCTAAGCATTCCAGAAATTTTATGCTAATTTTCATAAAAGATAAGAGATAATTAGTTTAAATAATTAGGTTTTAAGCAAAAATTAGCTTAACTATTTATCTACTTTTAGTGATTCACATCAACTTTGTTAAGTTTATTTTAGAAGGTTAATCTTGATAGTTAAAGTATATAAACGGTATTTCTTTTTTAATTCTAGAGGTAGTTTATATGTTAAAGTATATGTTTCTTGATGAAAGTGGAGATCTTGGTTTTGGTGTTAAATCATCAAGGTTTTTTACAGTTACTTTGTTAGTTTGTGAAATTCATGAAGAACAAGAACTTCAAAGAATAATAAAAAAGATAAGGCAGAGAATTTTGAAGAAAAAACTTAAACAAGCAACAGAGATTAAATGGAATAATTCCAGCGAAGAAATAAAACAAAGAATATTCCAAAGATTAGAAAAGATTAATTTCGAAGTATTTACAATTATATTAGACAAGTCAAAAGTTTATGATTATCTTAAGGAAAAGAAACATAAGCTGTATAATTATTTATCTAAATTAATTATTGCTGAATGTTCAATTGATGGTAAATTTGAGCTTATTGTTGATAGATCTAAAGGCAAAAGATCTTTGAGAGACGATTTTAATAATTATATAAGGGAGAATTTGAAAGAAGAATGCCAGAATCTTTCTATAACCCATGAAGATTCAAAATCAAGTGGTTCTTTGCAAGTTTTGGATTTTATTTCAGGGGCAATTTTTAATAAATATGAATTTAATAATCTAGATTATTACAATATGATTAGAAATAAAATAACAACAGAGAAGGAGTTTCCATAGGGATAATAATCAATAGATATCTGGCCCCTAGAGATTAAGACAAAGGTGTACCATCCGGCACACAACCTCTCTAGGACTTACCCAGATATTATATACACGCACACACACAATTTAAATCTTTCGGTCATTTTTGATGGGTTTTTGATAGGAAACGATAATTCTAAAAATGTTAAAATCATAGATATTTATGGAAGAAGATAAAGAGCTGGTTGATGAGTTTGAAAAACTGACAAGATCTAAAAGAGAATTAGATGAGAAATTGGAGTTTATAAGAAGCAAGATTATATCCATTGCAAAGCTGAAAAATACTGATATTCTTTTTGGAACTAATAAAAAATGCTCAATAAAAGAGTTTAGCAAGGTTATTTATCCTGAAGATAAAACTCTTCTAATTGAATTAATAAAAAAGAAAGGCCTATATGAATAATTTTCTTCAATTAATTATTTTAAGCTAGGCCCAAGAATACTAAAAAGTGAAGTTGATCCGGAAATAATAGGCCTTGTGAATATAGGAAAAGATTATAGATTGTCTTTGATTGATAGGGGGATTTGAAATGGAGTTTAAAGGATATATAATAAGAATTGTTTACTAAACAATCAAGAAACGGGAACATTAGATAATTCTAAAAATTCTTCAACATTCCTACCATATTTATTACATACTTCTTCTACTGCTAACTCAATATGTTCCTGACTAGGAAATTCTTTTTGTAAAACTATAGAATTAATTTCTCTACCCATTAAATAATCTTGTAAACTTCTAGGTCCAAAGTATTTAACATTATATCCTTGATTATTAAGATTTTGAACTGCTTCAATTTCTCTTTTGAAATAATTCTCTGAAGGAATTTCTCCGAAAAATGCTTCAACAAGATTGTTCTCACAAATTACCTCATTATCAACAGATATTTCCATCCTAAAACCATTTAAATGTAATTCAACAATTCTTCCTTTAAGAGATTCTCCTCTTTTCTTGTCCCAAAAATCAACAAACCAATTTAATTGAGAACCAATATCTTTAGTTACTCTTTTCATAAACTAAGAAGGATAAATGATTATTTAAATATTTCTTTACTAACTTCTTATTTAACTCACAGAATTTTCTATTTCCATTTGAATTAAACGATTAAGCTCAACAGCATATTCTAAAGGAAGCTCTTTTACAATAGGCTCGATGAAACCAGATACAATCATGTTTGTGGCTTCTTCTTCAGACAAGCCACGAGACATAAGATAGAATAATTGGTCTTCTCCCACTTTTCCAACAGTAGCTTCATGGCTGACTTTGACATCATTTTCATTAACTTCCATTGTAGGGCATGTTAGTGCCTTGCTTTCATTGTCTAACATTAAACCATCACATCTAACACTTGATTTTGAGTTTATGCATCCTTTTTTTATATTTATTAATCCTCTATACGAACTCACTCCTCCATTCTTGCTTATTCCCTTGCTTATAATTGTTGAACTTGTATTAGGGGCAAGATGATAAACCTTACATCCAGTATCTTGGTATTGATCCTTGCCTGCATAAGCAATTCCAATATAATCTGATTTTGAATTCTTGCCGATTAACATGCTGCACGGGTAGAGCATAGTTATGCGGCTGCCTAAATTGCCGTTTACCCATTCCATTATTGCATTCTCATGAACCATTGCTCTTTTTGTATTAAGATTATAAGTATTTTTTGACCAGTTTTCAATGCTTGAATATCTTGCTCTTGCATTTTTTAAGACATGAACTTCAACGCAGCCTGCATGAAGGGAATTTTCAGTATATTGCGGAGCTGAGCAGCCTTCAATATAGTGAACTTCTGCTCCTTCATCAACAATTATCAAAGTATGCTCAAACTGACCGCCTTTTTTTGCATTCATTCTGAAATATGCTTGCAAAGGAATATCTACTTTGACATTTTTTGGAATGTAAATAAAAGTTCCTCCTGACCAAACAGCGGCATGTTGTCATGAAATATTTTTTGACAAGTTCTGGATATTTTTGAACAGCTTCATCCATATCCAAAAATACAACCCCCTTGTCTTCTAAGTCTTTTTTTAGGTTATGATAGACTATTTCTGAATTATGTACTATTAATCCATCTGCAATAAAGTTATGATACCCCTCTATTTCTATATCATAAACATTCTCTACTCCTATAGGTTTAATATCTTCTATTTTTGCAAACCCAAAATAGTCATTTGTATGTTTCCTAAAGGTAGTGTTCTCAGCACTAGAAAATGAATGGTAATAACCTTTGGCATTCAATCTTAAAGATTTAGGTGCATACCTACTTTTAATCATTCTTAAATTGCCACTAATATCTGTTTGATAAGAAAACATTATTCTTTCTTTATTAAATGGATGTTTTGATTTAATTAAATGGATGTTTGAAGGATGTAATTCACAATATATCACTAAACATTTTAAATCTTCTATTAATTGTTTATTTGGCGATCTAAATATTAAAATATTACTTTTTCTTTTATCTGTTGGGTATCCATCAGAGTCAACATATCCTGCTAGAAAATTAAGTTGTTGTTCTCTTGTAATATTAAAAACCCAATTTGGAACTCTCTTTTGATGAGCATTTCCCTTTAAACCATTTATTTCAATGAAGTCTGCTATTATTGTTGAATTTATGCTTAATCTATCTTTTTCTTCACTTTTTATATTATAATCAAAAATTTCTTTAACTACTTTCTTTAGTTCTTCTCTTAATTCTTTTTGAGTTTCTGGAATCGCGAACTGAACTCTTTTTTTATCTTTTCCTTTTGTTTTATGTATATATCCATCGCCAAGATATAATCCCAAAAACCACATTAAATCATCATTAGTTTCGGTTGGCAGTTTTACTTGGTTATACCTATTTGAAATATCTAATTTATATATAGAATTAAATTGATTTCTTCCAATTACTTCTTTTTTTATTTCTGGGTGAATTAAAGAATATGATTTTCCTTCATATGGTAATTTTTTTGCTATTGCAACTAAATCTCCAATTTTTAATTCTTTTAAAAATTTCCATTCCCTCTTATATTTACCTCTTTTTTTTTCATCTTTTTTGTAATGAGATAATACAAGAAATGGATGGTTTTCTGTAACTTTTATTCTCTTATTGTCTACAATTACTTCATAGACTTGCTTTTCTCCATTATTTTTTACTTTTAATACTTTGGCTTTTTTTATTTTATTTTCATTTTCATCAAATGCAAATACTATATCTCCTCCTATTATATCTTTTATTTTCACAGGGCCTTTGAAATTTGTAAATATTATAGTGTTTTCTGACAGACATTCATATTGTGCCCCAACTCCCCCTAGGGCTTCCCTTTCAGCTTTTGGAATTCCTAATCTTTCATATGTTTTTCTTATATCCTCAGGAACATCGCTCCAAGACCTTGAATTTTTTCTAGCATTTGGTTTCATGAAATAAATAATGCTGTTTAAATCTAAATCATTTAAATCAGGTCCCCATGTGGGTACTGGCTTTTCAAGAAAAAATCTTAATCCTATCAATCTTTTATTCAGCATCCATTCCGGTTCATTCTTGTCTTTTGAGATTTGCCTGACTAATTCTTCGCTAACTCCGGGCTGGGCTTTGAAATTAAGATTTTCTTCATTATAATG